>NZ_JWMC01000039.1:0-113445 GCF_000812405.1 Pseudomonas sp. PI1 | reverse complement strand
GTTCGGGGGGGGCGCCCTGCCAGTCCACCACAAGGCCTTTGGCTCGGCCGTCTTCGAGGATCAACTGCTGCGCCTCGACATTCGTCAGCACCAGCAGGTTCGGGCGCTGCTCTACCGGGCGCAGGAAGGCCTTGGAGGCGTTCCAGCGCACACCGCCGCGCTGGTTCACCTGGAAGTAGCCGCAGCCTTCGTTGTCGCCGCCATTGAAGTCGTCCACCGAAGCGATGCCGGTCTGCGCCGCCGCCTCGCGGAAGGCATCGAGGATTTCCCAGGACAGCCGCTGCTGCTCCACCCGCCATTCGCCGCCGCCATGGTGGATGGCGCTGTCGCCGGCGAAGTGGTCCTCCATGCCGAGGAACAGCGGCAGCAGGTCGTTCCAGCCCCAGCCGGAGTTGCCCTCGGCGGCCCAGCCGTCGTAGTCGCGGGCCTGGCCGCGCATGTAGATCATGCCGTTGATCGACGAGCAGCCGCCGAGCACGCGGCCGCGGGGGTACTTGATGGCGCGGCCGTTGAGGCCGGGCACCGCTTCGGTGTCGAAGCACCAGTCGGTGCGCGGGTTGCCGATGCAGTAGAGGTAGCCGACGGGGATGTGGATCCAGGGGTAGTTGTCTGGGCCGCCGGCTTCGATCAGCAGCACGCGGTTGGCCGGGTCGGCGGACAGGCGGTTGGCCAGCAGGCACCCGGCGGGGCCGGCCCCCACGATCAGGTAGTCGAAAGCGTCCAGTGCCTGGGGCATGGGCTGACCTCCAGTTGTTCTTATAGTCAGTCGTTCTTATCGATGCGTCGCTTGAGGCTAGCCGCTCATTCGCGATAAAAAAACGAACATTTCGAGTCAGCTGCTGATCGTTTTCTAACAACGGAGCCCGCCATGTTCGACTGGAACGACCTGCGCTACTTCCTCGAACTGCACCGCAGCGGCCGCCTGCTGGCCACCGCGCGCAAGCTGAACACCACCCACGCCACCGTGGCCCGGCACATCGAGAACATCGAGCGCGACCTGGGCACCCAGCTGTTCGCCCAGCACACCGGCGGCTACCAACTGACTCCGGCGGGCCTGGCGCTGCTCAAGCACGCCGAGGCCATGGAGAACACCGCCCTGCTCGCCCAGGAGGAAATGAGCCAGAGCATCAGCCCCCTGGGCCAGGTGCGCCTGGGCGTGACCGAGGGCCTGGGCACCATGTTCCTCGCCCCGCGCCTGGGCGAGCTGATGCGCCAGTACCCGGGCCTTGAGCTGGAACTGGTGTCGGTGCCGCGCTTCGTCAGCATCACCAACCGCGAGGCGGACATCGCCATCACCCTGGAAAGGCCCAACGCCGACCTAGTCATCAGCCGCCGCCTGACGCGCTACCGCCTGAGCCTGTTCGCCAGCCCCGCCTACCTGGAAAAGGCCCCGCCCCTGCGCGACCGCGACGACCTGTGCAAGCACCAGTGGATCGGCTACGTGGACGACCTGCTGTTCAGCCAGGAACTGATGTTCCACCACAGCTTCTGCCGCCACCCCCAGGTGGTGTTCCGCAGCACCAGCGTGGTGGCCCAGCAACAAGCCGCCCAGGCCGGCGTCGGCCTGGCCATCCTCCCGCAGTTCATGGGCCTGCACGACCCGCTGCTGGTGCCGGTGCTGCCGGAGGAATTCATCGAGCGGGAGTACTGGATGTGTACGCGACGGGAGTTGCACCGGTCGGTGCGGCTGAGGTTGGTTTGGGATTTTCTGGTGGGGTTGTGTGAGCGGGAGCAGGGGATTTTGGTAGAGGGACAGGGTTCAGCTTAAACGCAGCAGAGAATTCCGGCCGCCCTTCTAGCTAACTAATCAGACAAGATACGGAAACCATACATGCGGATATTTAAAAACGGGAAAAACACTTCATTAAATGCATGTGTCGGAAAAAATGGCTGGCCCGGCACTAGCTATTATGCAAATGGCTTTGATGAAGCGACCCACACTTTATGTCAAAGCGTAATAGCAAGAGGAGTTGACCCAGACGAGATAATTTATCCTATAGTTTTCTGTGCCAGACACCGAATTGAGTTATTTCTAAAAATTCAAATAAAATCAATAGAAAGAATAAAGGGAGACATAACCGTATCTGACCCAAAGCTGATTAAGACTCACAATCTTTATAGATTATGGACAATGTACAAAGATGCCGCCAACTCTTGCGACCCAAGATTCCATAATATTATATCAATCCTCGAGCCATCGATCCTAGAATTTTCCGCTGTAGATTCAACAGGGGAAACTTTTAGATACGCCTATGACAATGAAAATAGAAAGCACCTAGAAGATACCGTATCATTAATAAATATCGAGACCTTCTATTCCGCCTTTATTACTCTATCCGAGCAAATAAAAAAAGCCGAAATCATCTGCGACGTGCTTATTCAGGAGTACAAGACCGGAACCTTCACAAAAAACGCCTCGAGAGATGTAATTGAAAAAATATCGCTAGAACTCCCTCCCCAAAAAACCTGGAGGGAAATAAACTTCACAGAATTAAAACAAAAAATTGCAAAAAAATATAACTTAAGCCAGCGTGCGCTATCAGAAATAATAACAAAAATAAAATCCCACAATGAATTATCCCATAATATTGGCGAAGAACTCCCAATCAACGAAATATCTAAAGAAAAAATACTAAAATTCCTTAAACTTCGCTCTCAAACAAATAAGGAGTTCTCAGGAAACAACTGGCGCGAGGCATTGCTTTCCGACCGTCCTGTCGCGCGAGAGTTGCATACCACACTTCGCAACGAGTACTCGACGCACGAGATCGCAGCACTTTTAGCCCTAGCAGAAATCAGCTCTAAGCTGCGCTACTCAGAAGACTACCAGTCATCCCTAAAGCAATTTGAGAGCGAGACAAGCAACATAATAGAGCTTGCTGAGTACCTAGAAGGCAAAAGCCTAATCGCACAAAGAATTATTGACGGACTAAAGAAGCTAAGACAAGAAACGATCCTTAAATACATTTCCACCGCAGGAATCGATGTAGGAAATTTCCCGTGGCGTAATAGATGATAATTAATAACAGAGAAGCAGTTGACCTGTTCCGTTTTACGATCTAGATTCCGCTCCGGTGCTGAACACACCTCTCACAGCGGAACGACGCATGCTCGAAAGCATGCGCACTAGGCGGCTATAGCCTTTGCTATGGCCGGGTAGCGCGCAGCTATAAAACACCTGAAAGGGAAAATCTGCGGGCCGTCTGTGAGCGGTGTTCAAGTACCCGGCCACCCTCTCTGAACAAGGGGGTGCATTGAACAATCTCACAGGAAATCACTATGACCATGGATACTCTCACTGCCATTGCGCAGCCTTCAGCCCTCCCTCTCATCCCCACCCACTTCTATCGCCACAAACGCCGCCTCCGCGCCCTGCTGATCGAAGGCCAACCCTGGTTCGTCGTGCGCGACCTGAGCAAGCTGATGAACGCCTTTCTGCAGGATCGCCTGGCGCGCAATCTCGATCCGGATCAGTTGCGTCGCGCCATGCTGCGCAATGACAACGGCTTGGCCGAAGAGGTGGAGCTGCTGAGCGAGTCCGCGGTGTATGCCGTGCTGATTCTTTTCCACCATCCGGAGAACCGTGGCATTCGCCAGTGGATCAGCAATTCGGTGGTGCCGAGCCTGCGGGATGCGGCTGCGCCGGCGCTGGGTGAGGTGCCGCAGCGGCGGTTGCTGCGTTGGGAGCAACAGCAGTTGAGCGTGCTGGATTGGCAGGGGCAGGTTTGGGTGCCGCTGCCGGAGTTGGCGCAGACGATGCGCTTGGGTTGAGGTCGGCGCCCCGTGGCTTGGGCTGCGGGGTGCTTTTGTAGGAGCGAGCTTGCTCGCGAAGGGAGTTTCCCGGTCATGCCGGTGCCAGGCATGAGAGCGCCCTCTCCCTAACCCTCTCCCTGAAGGGAGAGGGGACCGTTGGGCAGAGTTGGATGTCATGGTGTTAGCCGGCCACGATGGTGGTTTCCGGCTGAAACCATCCTTCCCCACTGGTACGGACAAGCTCCCTCTCCCTTCAGGGAGAGGGCTGGGGAGAGGGGACGGGTTCAACCGAAAACACCAGAATCGCCGGCGAGCCTCCTTCGCGAGCAAGCTCGCTCCTACCAGCGCGGTATTGACGACTCAGGTCTCTGCACTCAGAGGTTGTGTTCCGCTGTCGCAGACGGATTCCAGTCCAACTCCCGGAGAAACTGCCTGACCTCACGCCGCGAGCGCAGGCGGATGATGCGCCGCCCCTGCCGGTGCGCATCCAGCAATTCCATCACCTTGGGGCGGCTGCCCTTGGGATAGTTCCAGATCCAACTCAGGAACGCCGGGTCGGGCAGTTGCTCGGGGCAGCCTTCGGCCATGTCCGGGCGGACTCGGCCGCGGTAGCGGAAGCCGCGCCAGAGGGCGCGCCACAGGCAGAGCAAGGGTGGCAGGTCGAGGAGGATCACGGTGTCGCAGGCGGCAAGGCGCTGCGCCAGGGTGCCGGAGTAGTTGCCGTCCATCACCCAGCGCTCGCCCTGGCAAAGCACCTGTACGCGGGCCTGCCAGTCCGGTTTTTCCGGCTCTTGCCAGCCGGGCTGCCAGTACAGGGCGTCCATGTGGATGACCGGTAGCGCCAGGCGCTGGCCAAGGGTGGCGGACAAGGTGCTCTTGCCGCTGCCACCGGAGCCGATGATCAGGATTCTTTGCACAGAACTCTCCCTGTTGGCCTGCTGTAGGGCGCGTATTGTGCTGCAACCCTGCCGTTGACGTTAAGTGAGTCCAGGCGAACTGCATCGCAGGCCGAACCGTGGCGCTCTTTGTAGGATGGGTGGAGCGAAGCGATACCCATCGCCGTGCTTGGCCGGGCGCCAGCAGTGCTGGCGGGATCACGGACGGAGTCCGCTCCTACAGGTCGCCGGAAAACACGGCATGCCTCTCCCCGTAGGAGTGGACCTTGTCCGCGATTGCCGGAGGTTTCGGCGCGGATCGCGGATAAGATCCGCTCCTACGCTACCCCACCTGCACCATTCCCATGTAGGAGCGCGCCCTGCGCGCGAATCGCGGGCAGGGCCCGCTCCTACAGGATGCATGGGTTTGGTCGGGGGGTTTATTCGGCGCGGGCGTGTTCGACCTTGTCCGAGGCGGACCAGATGCGGTAGCGGACTTCGATGTCTTTCGGCGCGTAGATCACGATCGGCAGCTTGCTGTTGTAGCGCAGCAGGAAGCCGTCGCCGACCACCGGTACGAAGTCCTTCCTGCTGGTGCCTTGCGGGCAGGCCATCAGGGTGCTGGCCGGGCCGCCGACCTTGTCCAGGCGGTAGTAGGGGTAGCCCCAGCCTTCCAGGGTCTTTTCTTCCAGGCTGCCGCCCAGGCGCTGGCGGTTGCAGTCGACGGTGAGGGTCTTGCCGGCCAGGACTTCGACCTTGAAGTTCTCCTCGTGGGCTTGCTGCGGCAGGTGGATGACCTGGCGCACGAAGCCGTCTTCGGCCTTGGGATAGGGCGCCACGTCTTCGAGTTTGGCGGCGTTGGCCAGGCTGGCGGTGGTGCTGAGCAGCAGCGCGGTGCAGAGGGTGAAACGGGTGAAGGGCATGACGCCTCCTTGCCGGTTGAAGGGCGAACGCATCGCGCAGGATGCATTCGTCCGGGTTGATTGCATCCCTTCGACCATGCGCCTGTGCGAATGCGCGGCCCGGGGCCGCGCGAAGTTGTTTCAGGCTACTTCACCGCCGGTCTTGGCCTGCTGTTCCAGGTGCGCCTGCAGCTCCGGGTCGAGCTGCAGTTGGTAGGCCAGTTCGTCCAGGTAGTTGCGTTCGCTTTCCTGCTGGTCGTCCACCAGCATCACGCTGGCCAGGTACATTTCCGCGGCCTTGCCCGGGTCGCCTTGCGCGGCCTGGGCCACGTCGGCGGCTTCGAGGGGTTTCTGCACTTCGTTGTCGAGCCAGGCCTGCAGCTCCGGTTCGCCGGCGTGGCGGGAGATTTCCGCGTAGATCGCCTGCTTTTCCTTGTCGTCGATGCGGCCGTCGGCCTTGGCCGCGGCGATCAGGGCGATGAGGATGGCATGGCTGTGGGCCTCGGCTTCGTCGCCGGAGAGCTGGTCGACGGTGGTCGGCGGCTGTTGCTGCGCGGCGGCCGCCTGTTGCTGCTGCCAGTTCTGGTAGGCCTGGAAGGCCATCATGCCCAGGGAGGCGAGCATGGCGTAGTTGACCCCGCCGCCGCTGGAGCGGCCCTGGCTGGCCGGGGCGCCGCCGCCGAGCATGCTGCCTAGCACGCCACCGAGGCCACCCAGGCCTCCGGCCGCTGCGCCGCCGCCGGTGGCTCCGCCGAGCAGGCCGCCAAGCAACCCGCCAAGGCCACCCAGGCCGCCTGCGCCGCCCTGTTGCGCCTGCGCGCCCTGGCCGGCCCGCAGCAGTTGTTCCAGCAGATCCGTGGTGTTCATGGCAGCGCCCTCGGCGTGGTTGCAGTCAGGCAACGATAGTCCCGGTGGCGGATTCCGCCAATGCCGTCCGGGACTATTCAGGGGCGCGCTGAGAATCAGGCCGGCAGTGCCTGCAGGGCCTTCTGCGCCTGGGCTTCCAGCTCGGCCTTGAGGCCCGGGTCGAGGCTCAGCTGGCGGGCCAGTTCGTCGAGGTAGGCGCGCTCCATGTAGTTCTCCTCGTCGACCATCAGCAGGCTGGCCAGGTACATCTCGGCGGCCATTTCCTCGCTCTGCGCGGCCCCCGCCACTTCCCGCGGGTCCAGCGGCTTGGCCAGTTCGCGGTCGAGCCAGCCCTGCAGTTCCAGGTCGCCGGTAAGCTTGGCGATCTCGCCGTCGATCAACTGGCGCTCGCGGGCATCGATATGGCCGTCGGCCTTGGCTGCCGCCACCAGGGCGCGGAGGATGGCGTGGCTGTGGGCCTCGGCTTCCACCGGCGGCAGGCGGTCCACCGTCTGCGGTTCGCCGCGCGGCGCGCTGGCCTGCTGGCGCTGCCAGTTGCCGTAGGCCTTGTAGGCGATCACCCCGAGGGCGGCCAGGCCGCCGTAGGCGACGACCTTGCCGCCCATCTTCCGCGCCTTCTTGCTGCCCAGCAGCAGGCCTAGCGCGCCGGCGGCCAGGGCGCCGCCACCGGCGCCGGAGAGCAGGCTGCCGAGGTCCAGGCCGCCCTTGCCGGCGCCCTGCCCGGCCTGGGCTTGGCCGCCGGTCTGGGCGAGCCCCTTGTTCTGCAGGAGTTCCTGGCCGGATTTGAGCAGTTGGTCGAGCAGGCCACGGGTGTTCATGGCGGTCTCCTGGGTCGGTAGAGGGAAACCTCGACTCTAGCGCCCGCTCCCGTATGTGCGCAGGCGCAGAGTGCTTCGGGATATTGCCGGGGAGTACGAATCGCGGGCAGGGCCCGATCCTACAGGTGCAGGAGAACGTCGTCGTAGGACGGGTTGAGCGAAGCGATACCCATCGACCCCCGCGGCGGAACCCGTTCGCGAGCAAGCTCGCTCCTACGAAGAGCGGGCGGGTTGGGCGGGTTCTTTCATTCGATTTAAAAGAATGCTCCTATAGATTTTCGATAAAGCACAAAAGCCATGGCCCGCCACCCATGATGACCCTGCGCCAGATCCGCCATTTCATCGCCGTCGCCGAGACCGGCTCGATCTCCGCCGCCGCCCAGGCGGTGTTCATTTCCCAGTCCACCCTGACCCTGGCCATCCAGCAGTTGGAGGAGGAGATCGGCGTGCGCCTGTTCGAGCGCCACGCCAAGGGCATGACGCTCACCCACCAGGGCCACCAGTTCCTGCGCCAGGCGCACCTGATCCTGGCCACGGTGGAGAACGCCAAGCGCAGCCTGCAGCAGAGCACCGACAAGGTCGCCGGCAGCCTGACCATCGGCGTGACCAGCCTGGTCGCCGGCTACTACCTGGCCGACCTGATCACCCGCTTCCAGCGCGCCTACCCCAACGTGCAGACGCGCGTGGTGGAGGACGAGCGGCCTTATATAGAGCACCTGCTGGTGAGCGGCGAGATCGACGTCGGCGTGCTGATCCTCTCCAACCTGGAAGACCGCCACGCCCTGCAGACCGAGGTGCTCACCCACTCGCCGCACCGCCTCTGGCTGCCGGCCCAGCACCCGCTGCTGGAGCGCGACAGCATCGGCCTGGCGGACGTCGCCGGGGAGCCGCTGATCCAGCTCAACGCCGACGAGATGGGCTTGCACACCCAGCGCATCTGGTCGCGCGCCGGGCTGGTGCCGCAGGTGACGCTGCGCACCGCCTCGGTGGAGGCCGTGCGCAGCCTGGTGGCCGCCGGCCTCGGCCTGTCGATCCAGCCGGACATGACCTACCGCCCCTGGTCGCTCGAGGGCGACATCATCGAGGCGCGCCCGCTGGTGGACCTGGGCGAGCCGCTGGATGTCGGCCTGGCCTGGCGCCGCGGCACGGCGCGGCCGGCGCTGGTGGACCCGTTCCTCACCGTGGCCCGCGAACAACCAAACGCCAAGCGGCCCTCCATCTAGCAGCATTCGATTTAATCGAATGCCACTTTCAGTATTTAGAATTTGTCGACCTCAGGCCCGGAATCTAGTCTCTGGCTTCATACAGAAGGGCCGGGCAACCCACCGGAGCAGCCCATGGCCCCCGAATACAAGACCGAGAAGAAAAGAGCCGCGAAGATGAACGCCCTGGCGAGCACCCCGACCCTGTACACCGAGCTGCTGATCGACGGTCAGTTGACGCCCGGCCAGGGCCTTGCCGAGGCGATCCTCAACCCCGCCAGCGGCGAAACCCTCGTCTCGGTCGCCGATGCTTCCCCCGAGCAGATCGAACAGGCCATCGACGCCGCCCAGCGCGCCTTCCCGGCGTGGTCGCGGACCACCCCGGCGCAACGCTCCGCCGCGCTGCTGGCCATCGCCGATGCCATCGACAAGCGCGCCGACGCCCTCGCCCGCCTGGAAGCCCTGAACTGCGGCAAGCCGCTGCACCTGGCGCGGCAGGACGACATCCCCGCCACCGCCGACGTGTTCCGCTTCTTCGCCGGCGCCGTGCGCTGCCAGCAGGGCCAACTGGCCGGCGAGTACGTGCCCGGGCACACCAGCATGGTGCGCCGCGACCCGGTGGGCGTGGTGGCCTCCATCGCGCCCTGGAACTACCCGCTGATGATGGCGGCGTGGAAGATCGCCTCGGCCCTGGCCGCCGGCAACACCCTGGTGTTCAAGCCTTCCGAGCACACCCCGCTGTCGATCCTGGCGCTGGCCCCGGCGCTGGCGGACATCCTCCCGCCGGGCGTGCTCAACATCGTCTGCGGCGGTGGCGAGAACGTCGGCAGCCACCTGGTCGGCCACCCGCGGGTGCGCATGGTCTCGCTGACCGGCGATATCGTCACCGGGCAGAAGATCCTCCAGGCCGCCGCGCGCACCCTGAAGCGCACCCACCTGGAGCTGGGCGGCAAGGCGCCGGTCATCGTCTGCAACGACGCCGATATCGAGGCGGTCGTCCAGGGCGTGCGCACCCACGGCTACTACAACGCCGGGCAGGACTGCACAGCCGCCTGCCGCATCTACGCCCAGGCCGGCATCCACGACCGCCTGGTGGCCGAGCTGGGCGAGGCGGTGGCGAGCATCCGCTTCGCCCGCAAGCGCGATCAGGACAACGAGATCGGCCCGCTGATCAGCGCCCGCCAGCGCGACCGCGTGGCCAGCTTCGTCGAACGCGCCCTGGGCCAGCCGCATATCGAACGCGTGACCGGCGCCGCCGTGCACTCCGGCCCCGGCTTCTACTACCAGCCCACGCTGCTGGCCGGCTGCAAGCAGCAGGACGAGATCGTCCAGCGCGAGGTGTTCGGCCCGGTGGTCACGGTCACCCGCTTCGACCAGTTGGAGCAGGCGGTGGACTGGGCCAACGACTCCGAGTACGGCCTGGCCTCCTCGGTGTGGACGCAGAACCTGGACAAGGCCTTCCAGATCGCCAACCGCCTGCAGTACGGCTGCACCTGGATCAACACCCATTTCATGCTCGCCAGCGAGATGCCCCACGGCGGCCTCAAGCGCTCGGGCTACGGCAAGGACCTGTCCAGCGACTCGCTGCAGGACTACAGCGTGGTGCGCCACATCATGGCCCGCCACGGCGACCGCCTGGATTGAACGCCCCGGCGGGCCCGCCCGCCGGTACATAAGAAATGCCCCGGCGGTACGCCGCGCGAGGGCCGTTGCTCGATTGACACTGCCCCACCAATAGAGACAACAAACGAGGGAGACATCGCATGCGCAAGACAGCACTGTTCAGCGCCATCACCACCGCCCTGCTGGCCAGCGCCGGCGTACAGGCCGCCGACGCCATCAAGGCGGTCGGCGCCGGTGAAGGCCGCCTGGACATCATCGCCTGGCCGGGCTACATCGAACGCGGCCAATCCGACAAGGCCTACGACTGGGTCACCCAGTTCGAGAAGGACACCGGCTGCCAGGTCAACGTGAAGACCGCCGCCACCTCCGACGAGATGGTCAGCCTGATGGCCAAGGGCGGCTACGACCTGGTCACCGCCTCCGGCGACGCCTCGCTGCGGCTGATCTACGGCAAACGCGTGCAGCCGATCGACCCCGAGCTGATCCCCAACTGGAAGAACGTCGACGCGCGCCTGAAGGACGCGCCCTGGTACACCGTCAACGGCAAGACCTACGGCACCCCGTACCAGTGGGGCCCGAACGTGCTGATGTACAACACCAAGGTCTTCCCCAAGGCGCCGGACAGCTGGAGCGTGGTGTTCCAGGCGCAGGACCTGCCCGACGGCAAGCCGAACAAGGGCCGCGTGCAGGCCTACGACGGCCCCATCTACATCGCCGACGCCGCGCTGTACCTGAAGAGCACCCAGCCGGAACTGGGCATCCAGGACCCGTACCAGTTGACCGAGGCGCAGTACGGCGCCGTGCTCGACCTGCTGCGCAAGCAGCATTCGCTGATCCACCGCTACTGGCACGACGCGACCGTGCAGATGAGCGACTTCAAGAACGAGGGCGTGGCCGCCTCCAGCTCCTGGCCGTACCAGGCCAACGCGCTGAAGGGCGAGAAGCAGCCGATCGCCACCGTGTTCCCGAAGGAAGGCGTCACCGGCTGGGCCGACACCACCATGCTGCACGCCGAGGCCGCGCACCCGAACTGCGCCTACAAGTGGATGAACTGGTCGCTGGAGCCCAAGGTGCAGGGCGACGTCGCCGCCTGGTTCGGCTCGGTGCCGGCCGCGCCGGAAGGCTGCAAGGCCAGCGAGCTGCTCGGCGCCGAAGGCTGCGCCACCAACGGCTTCGACCAGTTCGCCAGGATCGCCTTCTGGAAGACCCCGCAGGCCGAGGGCGGCAAGTTCGTCCCGTACAGCCGCTGGACCCAGGACTACATCGCGATCATGGGCGGCCGTTAAGCACGAGGCTTCGCTTCGCGCCTGACTGGCTCCCCTCTCCCTTCAGGGAGAGGGGCTGGGGGAGAGGGCAATGCCCCGTGCCGATGCCAAGGCTCCCCTCTCCCCGTCCCTCTCCCTGAAGGGAGAGGGGGCGCCCAGCCCACCATCCGTTTCTGATTCACCCGATTTTTCCGGGCAGGGCCTTCGCACGCCGAATTCCTGCCCCTGGAGCGTGCCCCATGACCACCCCCGCTGTTCAATTCACCCAGGTCTCCCGCCAGTTCGGCGAGGTGAAAGCCGTCGACCGGGTGTCCATTGACATCAAGGACGGCGAGTTCTTCTCCATGCTCGGCCCCTCGGGCTCGGGCAAGACCACCTGCCTGCGCCTGATCGCCGGGTTCGAACAGCCCTCCTCCGGCTCCATCCGCATCCATGGCGAGGAGGCCGCCGGCCTGCCGCCGTACCAGCGCGACGTCAACACCGTGTTCCAGGACTACGCGCTGTTCCCGCACATGAACGTGCTGGAGAACGTCGCCTACGGCCTGAAGGTGAAAGGCGTGGGCAAGGCCGAGCGGCTGAAGCGCGCCGAGGAAGCCCTGGGCATGGTCGCCCTCGGCGGCTACGGCAGCCGCAAGCCGGTGCAGCTCTCCGGCGGTCAGCGCCAGCGCGTAGCCCTGGCCCGCGCCCTGGTCAACCGCCCGCGGGTGCTGCTGCTGGACGAACCCCTGGGCGCGCTGGACCTGAAGCTGCGCGAGCAGATGCAGAGCGAGCTGAAGAAGCTGCAGCGCCAGCTGGGCATCACCTTCATCTTCGTCACCCACGACCAGAGCGAAGCGCTGTCGATGTCCGACCGCGTAGCGGTGTTCAACAAGGGCCGCATCGAGCAGGTCGATACCCCGCGCAACCTGTACATGCAACCGGCCACGCCCTTCGTCGCCGAGTTCGTCGGCACCTCCAACGTGCTGCGCGGCGACCTCGCCCAGAGCCTGACCGGCAACGCCCAGCCGTTCTCCATCCGCCCCGAGCACATTCGCTTCGCCAGCGGCGAGCGCGGCGCCGGCGACCTGGAGATCAGCGGCCTGCTGCACGACATCCAGTACCAGGGCGCCGCCACCCGCTACGAAATCCGCCTGGACAACGGCCAGAACCTCTGCCTGAGCCAGGCCAACAGCCAGTGGGACGCCGCCGCCGTGGCCCACCAGCCGGGGCAGCGCGTGACTGCGCGCTGGGCGCGCGAGGCCATGGTGGCGCTGAACGAGGGCGCCTGAGATGGAACTGACGATGAACGCGCAGGCGCCCACGACCGGCAAGGGCCCGCTGCGCCGGCTGTCCAACCTGCTGTACCGCAAGCCGACGCTGTACCTCTCGCTGCTGCTGGTGCCGCCGCTGCTGTGGTTCGGCGCCATCTACCTGGGCTCGCTGCTGACCCTGATGTGGCAGGGCTTCTACACCTTCGACGACTTCACCATGACGGTGACGCCGGACCTGACCTGGGCCAACTTCGCCGCCCTGTTCACCCCGGCCAACTTCGACATCATCCTGCGCACCCTGGCGATGGCCATCGCCGTGTCCATCGCCAGCGGCGTGGTGGCCTTCCCCATCGCCTACTACATGGCGCGCTACACCAGCGGCAAGACCAAGGCGTTCTTCTACATCGCGGTGATGATGCCGATGTGGGCCAGCTACATCGTCAAGGCCTACGCCTGGACCCTGCTGCTGGCCAAGGGCGGCGTGGCCATGTGGTTCGTGCACCACCTCGGCCTGCAATGGCTGCTGGACCTGCTGATGGACGTGCCCGGTGTGGGCGGCAACACCCTGTCCACCTCGAACCTGGGGCGCTTCCTGGTGTTCGTGTACATCTGGCTGCCGTTCATGATCCTGCCGATCCAGGCTTCCCTGGAGCGCCTGCCGCCGTCGCTGCTGCAAGCCAGCGCGGACCTCGGCGCGCACCCGCGGCAGACCTTCTTCCAGGTCATCCTGCCGCTGTCGATCCCGGGCATCGCCGCCGGCTCGATCTTCACCTTCAGCCTGACCCTCGGCGACTTCATCGTGCCGCAACTGGTGGGCCCGCCGGGCTACTTCATCGGCAGCATGGTCTACGCCCAGCAGGGCGCGATCGGCAACATGCCGATGGCCGCCGCCTTCACCCTGGTGCCGATCGTGCTGATCGCCGTGTACCTGTCCATCGTCAAACGCCTGGGGGCCTTCGATGCACTCTGACTCCTCATCTCAAGAGAAGGCTTCCTGGGGCCTGAAAGCCGCCGCCTGGGGCGGGCTGGTGTTCCTGCACTTCCCGATCCTGATCATCTTCATGTACGCCTTCAACACCGAAGACGCCGCGTTCAGCTTCCCGCCACAGGGCTTCACCCTGCACTGGTTCAGCGTCGCCTTCGGCCGCCAGGACGTGCTGGAGTCGATCAGCCTGTCGCTGAAGATCGCCTGCATCGCCACCCTGATCGCCATGCTCCTGGGCACCCTGGCAGCGGCCGCGCTGTACCGCCGCGACTTCTTCGGCAAGGAGGGCATCTCGCTGATGCTGATCCTGCCCATCGCCCTGCCCGGCATCATCACCGGCATCGCGCTGCTCTCGGCGTTCAAGACGCTGGGGATAGAACCGGGCTTCCTGACCATCGTCATCGGCCACGCGACCTTCTGCGTGGTGATCGTCTACAACAACGTGATCGCCCGTTTCCGCCGCACCTCCCACAGCCTGATCGAGGCCTCGATGGACCTGGGCGCCGACGGCTGGCAGACCTTCCGCTACGTGATCCTGCCGAACCTCGGCTCGGCCCTGCTGGCCGGCGGCATGCTGGCCTTCGCCCTGTCCTTCGACGAGATCATCGTCACCACCTTCACCGCCGGCCACGAACGCACCCTGCCGATCTGGCTGCTCAACCAGCTGACGCGCCCGCGCGACGTGCCGGTGACCAACGTGGTGGCCATGCTGGTGATGCTGGTGACCATGCTGCCGATCCTCGGCGCCTACTACCTGACCAAGGGTGGCGAGGGCGTGGCGGGGAGTGGCAAATAGAACCCCTCAGGACTGCCGCAAGCGGCGGCCCCACAAGAAAGACCAACGATTACGCCACAAGCTCCTGACCAAGAGGACTTAAAGAATGCAAACCAAACTGCTGATCAACGGCCAACTGGTCGCTGGCGAAGGCGAGAAGCTCGCCGTGCTCAACCCCTCCCTGGGCACCACCCTGGTGGAAATCGCCGAGGCCACCCCGGCCCAGGTCGACGCCGCCGTGCAGGCCGCCGACGCCGCCTTCGACGCCTGGTCGCAGACCGCGCCGAAGGACCGCTCGCTGCTGCTGCTGAAACTGGCCGACGCCATCGACGCCCACGCCGAGGAACTGGCGCGCCTGGAATCCAACAACTGCGGCAAGCCCTACAGCGCCGCGCTGAACGACGAACTGCCGGCCATCGCCGACGTGTTCCGCTTCTTCGCCGGCGCCAGCCGCTGCCTGCAGGGTTCCGCCGCCGGCGAATACCTGCCCGGGCACACCTCGATGATCCGCCGCGACCCGATCGGCGTGGTGGCCTCCATCGCGCCCTGGAACTACCCGCTGATGATGGTCGCGTGGAAACTCGGCCCGGCCCTGGCCGCCGGCAACACCGTGGTGCTCAAGCCCTCCGAGCAGACGCCGCTGACCGCCCTGCGCCTGGCCGAGCTGATGGCCGACATCTTCCCCGCCGGCGTGGTCAACCTGGTCTTCGGCCGCGGCCCCAGCGTCGGCGAGCCGCTGACCACCCACCCGAAAGTGCGCATGGTCTCGCTGACCGGCTCGGTCGCCACCGGCAGCCGCATCATCGCCGGCACCGCCGACACCGTGAAGCGCATGCACATGGAGCTGGGCGGCAAGGCCCCGGTGATCATCTTCGACGACGCCGACATCGACGCCGCCGTGGAAGGCATCCGCACCTTCGGCTTCTACAACGCCGGGCAGGACTGCACCGCCGCCTGCCGCATCTACGCGCAAAAGGGCATCTACGCCAAATTCGTGGAGAAACTGGGCGAAGCCGTCGCCAGCATCCGCTACGGCGAGCAGGACGACCCGGACACCGAACTCGGCCCGGTCATCACCGAGCAGCACCTGGAGCGCGTCATCGGCTTCGTCGAACGTGCCCGCCAGCAGCCGCACATCGAGGTGGTCACCGGCGGCAAGCGCGCCGACCGCCCCGGCTTCTTCTTCGAACCGACCGTGCTGGCCGGCGCCCGCCAGGACGACGAAGTGGTGCGCCGCGAGATCTTCGGCCCGGTGGTCTCGGTCACCGAGTTCGACGACGAGGCGCAGGCGCTGGCCTGGGCCAACGACTCCGACTACGGCCTGGCCAGCTCGGTGTGGACCAGCGACATCGGCCGCGCCCACCGCCTGGCGGCCCGCCTGCAGTACGGCTGCACCTGGGTCAACACTCACTTCATGCTGACCACCGAGATGCCCCATGGCGGCATGAAGCTTTCCGGCTACGGCAAGGACATGTCCATGTACGGGCTGGAGGACTACACCGCCGTTCGTCATGTGATGTTCAAGCACTGAGGCCCACAACCCGCGGGCGCGCCCGCAACGGAGGCAAGCATGCGTCACCTCGTCAGAGCGTTCTACCTGCTGTCGCTGTTCACCCTCGCCGGCCTGGCCCAGGCTGGCGAGACGCCGAAACAGATAGTCGACGCCTACATGGCCGCGTGGAACGCCCACGACGCCGAGAAGGCCGCCGGCTACCTGGCCAAGGACGCGGAGTACTTCGACGTCACCGTCGGCACCCCGCAGAAGGGCCGCGAGGCCGCGCGCGACAACGTGATCAAGGTCTTCGTCGGCGCCGTGCCGGACCTGAAGTGGAAGATGAACGGCAAGCCCATCGTCGACAAGGACGGCATCGCCTTCCAGTGGACCTTCAGCGGCACCAACACCGGCGCCTGGGACGCGCAGACGCCGGCGACCAACAAGCCGCTGTCGTTCGACGGTGTGAGCTATGTGAAGGTCAAGGACGGTAAGATCGTCTACCAGGGGGATTACTACGACGCCCTTGGGTTGCATAAGCAGTTGGGGTGGTGAGGTTGGCCTGGGGCTGGAAGGTTTGCGCTAGCCCCACCAACCCTCTCCCCCCGCCCTCTCCCTGAAGGGAGAGGGAGCCTTACGGTGTGAAGCGCAACATCGATGCTCGCCGGCAAACACCACCCGTTTCCGCCAGCACGGACAGCCCCCTCTCCCTTCAGGGAGAGGGTTGGGGAGAGGGAAAAGAGTCCCCCCGATACACAACAGCCACCGGTAAACACCCTTCGCGAGCAAGCTCGCTCCTACGAAAAAACGAAAAGCCTCCCGCCATCAAACCTCGATGATCACCTTCAACGCCTTGTTCTGCGCCGCCTTGCCGAAGGTCTCGTAGGCCTGGAGGATGTCGCCCAGGGCGAAGCGGTGGGTGATCAGCTGTTCGGGCTGCAGCTTGCCGGCCTGCACGCTCTTGAGCAGCATCGGCGTGGTCACCGCGTCCACCAGGCGGGTGCGCAGGGTGATGTTGTGCGACCACAGGCGCTCCAGGTGCAATTCCACCGGCACCCCGTGCACACCGAGCACGGCGATGTCGCCGCCGGGTGCGATCAGTTCCTCGCACAGGCTGAAGGTGCTCGGCACGCCCACCGCTTCCACCGCGCTGTCCACGCCCAGGCCGTCGGTCAGCGCTTTCACCTTCTCCAGCAGCTGCGGATCGCCGGCATTGAAGCAGTCGGTGGCGCCGAAGCCCTTCGCCACTTCCAGGCGGTTGTCGTCCAGGTCGATCATGATGATCCGCGCCGGCGAGTAGAACTGCGCGGTGAGCAGCGCGGCCAGGCCCACCGGGCCGGCGCCGACGATGGCTACGTTGCCGCCGGGCTGCACGCGGCCGTTGAGCACGCCGCACTCGAAGCCCGTAGGGAGGATGTCGCTGAGCATCACCATGGCCTCTTCGTCCGCCTCGGCGGGCAGGTGGTAGAGGCTGGTGTCGGCGTGGGGGATGCGCACCTTCTCGGCCTGGGTGCCGTCGATCAGGTGGCCGAGGATCCAGCCGCCGGTGCGGCAGTGCGAGGTCATGCCCTTGCGGCAGAAGTCGCACTTGCCGCAGGCGCTGATGCAGGAGATGAGCACGCGGTCGCCGGGCTTGAACTGGCTGACCGCCGCGCCGACCTGCTCGACCACCCCGACGCCCTCGTGGCCGAGGATGCGCCCGGGTCGGCAGGCCGGCACGTCGCCCTTGATGATGTGCAGGTCGGTGCCGCAGAGGGTGGTGCGGAGCAGGCGCACCACGGCGTCGCCGGGCGCCTGCAGTTCGGGGTCGGGGCGCTCTTCCAGGGCGATGTCGCCGACACCGCGGTAGACCAGGGCTTTCATGGCCGGGCTCCTTTCGGGGAATGGTCAGGACAGGCTAGTCCCGCCCCGGCGGCCAGGGCCTGATCCCGATCAAAGGCTCATTCGGCGCTGGGCAGCTCGGTGATGTGGATTTCCGTCAGCAGCGGCTCGGGCTTGAGCTGGCTGCGCTTGAGCAGCGGGCAGAAGCGCGCCAGGCTGCCGATCAGCTCCCACTGGGTTTCCAGGTCGCCGGCCAGGTGGGCGATGTCGTTCAGGGCGCGCTGGCCGACCTGCTGCAGGTGCGGGTCGGCGCTGCGGCCCAGCTCCAGGGAAAGCTGGCCGATCAGGGTGCTGAGGGCGGACATGTTGCGCGTCGCCAGGGCCAGGATGTTCGCCAGCAGGGCGATCTCCGATTCCGGCACGGCGGCGGGTGGGGTGCGTGCGTCCATGCGTGTACCAGTGGGAAGTGCGTCGTCCTGACGCGTTGCGGCGGAGCATAGCAGCAAAATGCCTGCATGCGATCCATTTCACATTCTGTTGTACGAAAGTGCTGGCGCGCCGCCCGACGGACGGCACGCCATGGCCTCAGGCTTCGCCCAGGGGCTTGCGCATCGGCGTACCGCGCTGGGCCGCGCGCAGGTACTGCGCCGGCCAGGGCACCTGCTGGCCGCCCAGCTCGTCGGCGGCGTTGAGCGGCCAGTAGGGCTCGCGCAGCAGCTCGCGGGCCAGCAGGATCAGGTCGGCCTGGCCGGTGCGCAGGATGTGCTCGGCCTGCACCGGCTCGGTGATCATGCCGACGGTGCTGCTGGCGATCTCGGCCTCCTTGCGCACGCGCTCGGCGAACTGCGTCTGGTAGCCCGGGCCCACCGGAATCTCGGCGTTCACCGCGGTGCCGCCGGAAGACACGTCGATCAGGTCGACGCCCAGGTCCTTCAGGCGCCGGGCCAGCGCCACCGTCTCGTCGGGGTTCCAGCCGTCCTCCACCCAGTCGGTGGCCGACAGGCGCACCAGCAGCGGTAGTTCTTCAGGCCACACCTCGCGCACCGCCTGGGTCACTTCCAGCAGGTAGCGGATGCGGTTCTCGAAACAGCCGCCGTACTGATCGCGGCGCTGGTTGGACAGCGGCGAGAGGAACTGGTGCAGCAGGTAGCCGTGGGCCGCGTGCACCTCCACCACCTTGAAGCCCGCCGCCAGGGCGCGCTCGGCGGAACGGACGAAGGCCTGAGTGACTTCGGCCATCTGCGCCTCGGTCAGCGCCGTGGGCGTGGTGTGCTTGGGGTCGAAGGCAATGGCCGACGGCGCAAACGGCACCCAGCCGCCCTCGGCCACCGGCATGCTCCCCGGCTTGCCCAGCCAGGGCGCGTAGGTGCTGGCCTTGCGCCCGGCGTGGGCCAGCTGGATGCCGGCCACAGCGCCCTGGGATTCGATGAAACGGGTGATGCGCCGCAGGGGCTCGACCTGCTCGTCCTTCCACAGGCCCAGGTCGCGGTCGGTGATGCGCCCCTCCGGAACCACCGCGGTGGCCTCCACCAGGACCAGGCCGGCGCCACCCACGGCGCGGCTGCCCAGGTGCACCAGGTGCCAGTCGTTGGCCAGGCCGTCCTCGGCCGAGTACTGGCACATGGGGGAAACGCCGATGCGGTTAGGCAAGGTCAGTTGGCGCAGGGTCAGGGGCTCGAACAGCTGGCTCATGGCTACACTCCCTCAGGTTCTTTCAACGAATGATCGACACTTCAACTGTAGACCGGGTTGGCCGGCCGACACGTCAATCGTTCGTCCACGAACCCCTGGGCCCTAAGCCAACAGCTCTGTCTCCAGGCCGTAGCGGCGCTGCGCATCGCGACGCAGCACGCCGCTGGCATGCAGCCGGCGCAAGGTCTGGCGCACGCAGTTGGGCGAGATGGGCGCGGCTTCGTCCAGCAGGCGCTGGTGCAGCGCCGACACGCTGTAGAAGCCGCCGGAACAGAGCACGTCCAGTACCTTCAGGCGCGGCAGGCTGCAACGCAGGCCGGCGCGTTCGAGCAGCTTGCGCGCCGGGCGCAGTTCGCGGCGCAGCGCCAGCGGCAGGACCTCGGGCCGGTCGTCGGCGGCCGCGTCGGGGAAGCGAGGGTGGAGGGTCACGAAAGAGTCCTTTTCCGGGCCGCCATTGCGGCTTTCTCTAATGAAGACGAACGAGCGGGGCAAAACCGGCAACCGGAGCGATGAAATAATTTATTGCAAACCCACTGGCCGATTTCTCCGTCTCATCCGTCCTTATCCATAGAATCCCCGGCCAATGGCGGGGCCCCGGCGGCATCGCCGCCTCCTCCACTGCGTGAAGCCTGAAGCCCCCATGTCCAAGAAATCCCGTGCCAGGAACTGGTTCCTGATCCACAGCTGGCTGGCCTTGCCCATCTGGTTCTTCGTCTTCCTGGTGTGCATCACCGGCACCCTGGCCACCGTCAGCCAGGAGATCGTCTGGCTGGCCAACCCGGCCATCCGCGCCAACGCGCCGCCCGGCGACGCCCAGCGCCTGGGCTACGACGCCCTGCTGGCCGCGGTCCGGCGCCAGCAGCCGCAGGCCCATGTGCAAGGCCTGCACGTGCCGAGCGAAAGGCACTTCGCCATAGAAGCCCAGGTCAGCTACCCGGACGCGCGCAACGCCACCCTCTACGTCAACCCGTACAGCGGCGCCATCCAGGGCGAGGCGCCGCTGTTCGACTTCCGCAACTTCACCCGCGCCCTGCACGGCTGGTGGCTGGTGCCCTTCAGCCACGGCTACAGCTGGGGCTGGTACCTGGTGACGCTGCTGGGCCTGCCGATGCTGGCCTCGCTGGTCACCGGGCTGGTGGTCTACAAGCGCTTCTGGCGCGGCTTCCTCGCCCCGCGCCTGCGCCTGAACCAGGGCGCGCGCATCTTCTGGGGCGACTTCCACCGCCTGACCGGCATCTGGTCGATCTGGTTCATCGCGGTGATCGCCGTCAGCGGCACCTGGTTCCTGGTCCAGGCGGTGCTCTACGACAACGCCATTTCCATCTCCAGCGAAGGCGTGCCGGCCATCATCCAGCCCGAGCAGGTGCCGCCCGGCGTCGACGGCGGGCCGCCGCCGCGCATCGGCCTGGACCAGGCGGTAGCCGTCGCGCAGCGCGAGATTCCCGGCTTCGAGCCACGCTACCTGGCGCTGCCGGGCGACGCCTTCGCGCCCATCGGCCTGCTCGGCCACGGCTGGTTCCCGCTGCTGTTCGAGCGCGCCAAGGTCAACCCCTACGACGGCAGCCTGGCCGCCACCCGGCGCCTGGGCGACCGCAGCGGCCTGGAGTTCTTCAGCGAATCCATGCGCCCGCTGCACGTGGGCGACTTCGGCGGGCTGTGGGTGAAGCTGATCTGGTTCGCCTTCGGCCTGCTGCTCAGCCTGATGGTGCTCAGCGGCCTGCAGATCTGGAGCAAGCGCACCCTGCTGGCCACCGCCAAGCAGTTGAAGAAGAAACAACGCGCCCCGCAGCGCGCCGCGGCCCTCACGGAGTGAACGCCATGCCCGCCCGCCAACCTTCGCGCCTGCGCCGCCAGTGGCTGCGCTGGCGTTTCCACCTCAGCGCCCTGCTGGTGCTGATCCCCCTCGGCTACCTGCCGGCGTTCCTCCACGACGCCCGCGTCGACCGCGGCCTCACCGGCCTGGGCGAACGCGAGGTCGGCGAACTGCAGGTCGGCCCCTGGCGCGCGCGCCTGGCCGAATGGGAAGTCGGCGACCCCGAGGACGAAGGCCGCGCCGGCCATCTCAAGGCCTTCACCCTGGCCTGGTGCCAGGGCTGCGAGCAGCGAATCCGCGCGGCCTACCTGCGCATCGGCCGGCCCTACAGCCTGAGCGCCCCCGGCGCGCTGCTCAGCGGCAGCCCGTACCAGCAGTTCACCGAGGTGGCAGTACCGCCACGCGCCCGCGCCGACGACCAACTGTGGCTGACCGTCGAAGCCTGGGACGGCAGCGTGCACCAGGCCAGCCTGCCCCTCGCCGAGGCCTCCCCGTCGCTGGTGGCCTGGCTCGACCGCCAAGGAGCATCCCAATGAAAGCCCTGCTTCCCCTCCTCCTGCTGGGCCTCACCCCAGTGGCCCTGGCCCACGCGCCCTTCCTCGAATGCAAGGCCCTGGACGCCGAGCGCATCCGCTGCCTGGGCGGCTTCAGCGACGGCAGCCAGGCGCAGGGCGTGAAGCTGCGGGTCCTCGGCCATGACGGCCAGACGCTGCTGGAAGAACGCCTGGGCGCCGACTCCAGCCTGACCTTCCAGCGCCCGGCGGTGCCCTACTTCGTGCTCTTCGACGTCGGCCCCGGCTACCGCGCCGAGGTCGACTCCCGCGACATCGCCGGTCCCTGAGGCGGCCGGCTCAACCGCGGCGCAGCGCCCCTGGCGTGAGCCCCAGGTAGCGGCGCATCGCCGTGGTCAGGGCGCTCTGGCTGGAGAAACCGCACTCTTCCGCCACCCGCACCAGCGCCAGGTCGGTCTCGCGCAGCAGGCGCGCGGCGGCGTCCAGGCGCTGCTTGAGCAGGTACTGGTGCGGCGTCAGGCCGACGCTGTCCTTGAACTGGGCGTGGAAATGGCTGGGGCTCAGGCAGGCCACCTGGGCCAGTTCGGCCACCGTGATGCGCCGCGCCAGGTGGCTGCGGATGTGCCCGTCCAGGCGCTGCATGTCCAGCGGGCCGGTGGCCGGCCGGGGCGTCTCGCCGAACAGGCGCAGGTGCAGGGCGCGCAGCAGCACGCCGCCCAGCGCCCTGGCCAGCAGCGGGTCGCTGCCGTAGCGCGCCAGTTCCGCGCCGGCGTAGCTGAGCAGGTTCTGGAAGTCGGCGTCCAGCGTCGGGTAGCGCGGCGCCTCGAACAGCCGCGCCAGCAGCTCGCGGTCCTCGTCCGCCACGCCTGGCGCCTGCAGGTCGAGGATCAGCATGCGGTTGTCGCCCGTGCCGGCGAAGGCGTGCCGGGCGTCGCCCGGCACCAGGCAGGCGCGCATGCGGCAGACCTCGCCGCCGCGCCCGTCGACCTCGAACTCGGCGCGGCCGGCCAGGGCCATCACCAGTTGGTGATGTTCGTGGTCGTGGGCGTGGGACTGCTCGGGCAGGCGAGCGAGACGGGTGTGCAACATCGGCAGGAGGCGTGCGTGGTTTTCCCGCACTCTAGCGAAGTTGCGCCGCCCTGCCCAGCCGCGCCGATCAGCCGGCGTGGCGCCCGGCGTAGTCGCGGGCGAACTGCGCGGCGATGCGCCCGGAGCGCGAGCCGCGGTGGGTGGCCCAGCGGATCGCCTCGGCGCGGCTGGCCTCGATGGCCTCCTCGCCCAGGCCGTGGGACTGCAGCCAGCGCGCCACCGCCTCCAGGTATTCGTCCTGGCTGAAGGCATAGAAGGAAATCCACAGGCCGAAACGTTCGGACAGCGAGACCTTCTCCTCCACCGCCTCGCCCGGGTGCAGCTCGCCGTTCTCGCCGCGGGAGAAGGCCAGGTTGTCGGCGGCGCGCTCGGCCAGCAGGTGGCGGCGGTTGGAGGTGGCGTAGATCAGCACGTTGCCGGCCTGCCCCGCCACCGAGCCGTCGAGCACCGTCTTCAGGCCCTTGTAGCCGGTCTCGCCGTCCTCGAAGGAGAGGTCGTCGCAGAACAGGATGAAGCGCTCCGGGCGCTGGCGGACCAGCTCGATGATCTGCGGCAGGTCGCCCAGGTGCTCCTTGTCCACCTCGATCAGGCGCAGGCCCTCGGCGTGGAAGGCGTGCAGGCAGGCCTTCACCAGCGAACTCTTGCCGGTGCCGCGGGCGCCGGTGAGCAGCGCGTTGTTGGCCGGGCGGCCCTGCACGAACTGGCGGGTGTTGCGCTCGATCAGGGCTTTCTGCCGCTCGACGTTGCGCAGGTCGTCGAAGGCGATCAGCGCCGGCTCGCGCACCGGCGTCAGTTGCGCCTGGGCCACCCCGGCGTGGGGGCGGTATTCCCAGAGGTAGGCAATCACCTCCGGCTGCAGCGCCTGGGCCGGCTGCGGCGGCAGGTTGCGCTGCAGCAGGTCGGCGATGCGGGTGAGCTGCTCGGTGAGCGGTTGCAGGGCACTGGCGAAGTCGGACATGGGAAAAACCGGGCGCGAGGGGATTGGCGAGCATGCTAGTAACGGGCGAGACTGGCCGTCTAACGCAAAACGGGCGATGAAATGCGAGAAGCGGACATTCCCTCCATCCACGGCGACCAGCACGCCACCGGCCCGGTGACCGCCGTCGCCCTGGACTACGCCGACGGCCACCAGGTGCCCAGCCACAGCCACCAGCGCGCGCAACTGCTCTATGCGGTGCGCGGGGTGCTGGTGGTGGGCACTGCCGGCGGCCTCTGGGTGGTGCCGGACAACCGCGGCCTGTGGGTTCCCGCCGGCGTCGAGCACTGGACGCGGATGGTCGGCGAGGTGCGCGTGCGCACTCTCTACATCGAGCCGGACAGCGCGCCGCACCTGCCCACCGCGTGCACGGTGCTGGCCATCTCGCCGCTGCTGCGCGAGCTGATCCTGGCCGCCGTGGGCATCGCCGGCGAGGTTCCGGCGGACAGCCGCGATGGCCGCGTGCTGCGCCTGCTGCTCGACGAGCTGACCAGCGAGCCGGCGCTGCCCCTGCACCTGCCGCTGCCCAACGAGCCGCGCCTGCGCCGGCTGTGCCGGGACATGGGCCTGGAAGCCGGGCTCCAGGACTGGGCCGCGCGGGCCAAGGTCGACGCCAAGACGGTGCGCCGCTGGTTCCTGCGCGACACCGGGCTGACCTTCGGCCAGTGGCGCCAGCAGGCCCGGCTGCTGCGCGCCCTGGAGCTGCTGGGCAGCGGCGCCAGCGTGCTGGAGGCGGCGCTGGAGGTCGGCTACTCCACGCCCAGCGCCTTCAGCGCCATGTTCAGCCGCCAGTTCGGCCGCCCGCCCAGCGACTTCCTGCGCCCGCCGCGGGAAACCTCCGGCAACAGGCCGCGCTCGTCGGGGAATTGAAAGTCGCGGGCCGATTCCCCATCTAGACTGTCATGTTCAATCAGTCAGGTGCCTCATGAGCGACCAAGACGAGATTCACGATATCCACAGCGCCGAGGAGGTCACCGGGACCGGCCTGGTGCTGCCCGGCCAGAAGCTGCCGACCACCGTCTACGTCATCCCGATCCACAACCGCCCGTTCTTCCCCGCGCAGGTGCTGCCGGTGATCGTCAACGAAGAACCCTGGGCGGAAACCCTGGAGCTGGTGGCCAAGACCGACCACCACAGCCTGGCGCTGTTCTTCATGGACAACCCGCCGGACGATCCGCGCCACTTCGACCCGGACAGCCTGCCCGAGCACGGCACCCTGGTGCGCGTGCACCATGCCAGCCGCGAGGGCGGCAAGCTGCAGTTCGTAGCCCAGGGCCTGGCGCGGGTGCGCATCCGCGGCTGGATCAAGCGCCACCGCCCGCCGTTCCTGGTCGAGGTGGACTACCCGCACACGCCCAGTGACTCCAGCGACGAGGTCAAGGCCTACGGCATGGCGCTGATCAACGCGATCAAGGAGCTGCTGCCGCTCAACCCGCTGTACAGCGAGGAGCTGAAGAACTACCTGAACCGCTTCAATCCCAACGACCCCTCGCCGCTCACCGACTTCGCCGCGGCCCTGACCACCGCGCCCGGCAACGAGCTGCAGGAGGTGCTGGACACGGTGCCGATGCTCAAGCGCATGGAGAAGGTCCTGCCGCTGCTGCGCAAGGAGGTGGAAGTCGCGCGCCTGCAGAAGGAACTGTCGGCCGAGGTCAACCGCAAGATCGGCGAGCGCCAGCGCGAGTTCTTCCTCAAGGAGCAGCTCAAGACCATCCAGCAGGAGCTGGGCATCACCAAGGACGACAAGAGCGCCGACGCCGACGAGTTCCGCGCCCGCCTGGAAGGCAAGATCCTCCCCGAGCAGGCGAAGAAGCGTATCGACGAGGAGCTGAACAAGCTGTCGATCCTGGAGACCGGCTCGCCGGAATACGCGGTCACCCGCAACTACCTGGACTGGGCCACCGCGGTGCCCTGGGGCGTGCTGGGCAAGGACAAGCTCAGCCTGCCCCACGCGCGCAAGGTGCTGGACAAGCACCACGCCGGCCTCGAAGACGTCAAGGACCGCATCCTCGAATTCCTCGCCGTGGGCGCCTTCAAGGGCGAGATCGCCGGCTCCATCGTGCTGCTGGTGGGCCCGCCCGGGGTGGGCAAGACCAGCATCGGCAAGTCCATCGCCGAGAGCCTCGGCCGGCCGTTCTACCGCTTCAGCGTCGGCGGCATGCGCGACGAGGCGGAGATCAAGGGGCACCGCCGCACCTACATCGGCGCCCTGCCGGGCAAGCTGGTGCAGGCGCTGAAGGACGTCGAGGTGATGAACCCGGTGATCATGCTCGACGAGATCGACAAGCTCGGCGCCAGCTACCAGGGCGACCCGGCCTCGGCGCTGCTGGAGACGCTGGACCCGGAACAGAACGTGGAATTCCTCGACCACTACCTGGACCTGCGCCTGGACCTGTCCAAGGTACTGTTCGTCTGCACGGCCAACACCCTGGACTCCATCCCCGGGCCGCTGCTCGACCGCATGGAGGTCATCCGCCTGTCCGGCTACATCGCCGAGGAGAAGCTGGCCATCGCCAAACGCCACCTGTGGCCCAAGCAACTGGAAAAGGCCGGGGTGCCGAAGGAGCGGCTGTCGATCAACGACGCCGCCCTGCGCGCGGTGATCGAGGGCTACGCCCGCGAGGCCGGGGTGCGGCAACTGGAGAAACAGCTCGGCAAGCTGGTGCGCAAGGCCGTGGTCAAGCTGCTGGAAGACCCCGAGGCCAAGCTGAAGATCGGCGCCAAGGACCTGGAGAGCTACCTCGGCATGCCGGTGTTCCGCACCGAGCAGCTGCTCTCCGGCATCGGCGTCATCACCGGCCTGGCCTGGACCAGCATGGGCGGCGCCACCCTGCCCATCGAGGCGACGCGCATCCATACGCTGAACCGCGGCTTCAAGCTGACCGGGCAACTGGGTGACGTGATGAAGGAGTCGGCGGAAATCGCCTACAGCTACATCACCGCCAACCTGAAGAAGTACGGCGGCGACGCCAACTTCTTCGACCAGGCCTTCGTCCACCTGCACGTGCCCGAGGGCGCCACGCCCAAGGACGGCCCCAGCGCCGGCGTGACCATGGCCAGCGCCCTGCTGTCCCTGGCGCGCAACCAGGCGCCGAAGAAGGGCGTGGCCATGACCGGCGAGCTGACCCTCACCGGCCAGGTGCTGCCCATCGGCGGGGTGCGCGAAAAGGTGATCGCGGCGCGCCGGCAGAAGATCCACGAACTGATCCTGCCCGAAGCCAACCGCGGCGACTTCGAAGAACTGCCGGACTACCTCAAGGAAGGCCTGACGGTGCACTTCGCCAAGCGCTACGGCGACGTGGCCAAGGTGCTGTTCCCGGCCTGAGGGCCAGCGCTGCGCCGGAACGCTCTTCGTAGGATGGGTTGAGCTTGCGATACCCATCGGACACTGGTGATGGGTATCGCTTCGCTCAACACCATCCTACGGGGTGTTGTGTTTGCCGGAGGGTGTAGGGGACCTTGTCCGCGATAGCCGGACGTCCCGGCGCGATTCGCGGATGAGATCCGCTCCTACGCCGCCCCACCTACACCATTCCCATGTAGGAGCGCGCCCTGCGCGCGAAATCGCGGGCAGGGCCCGCTACAGGTTGCCCCGAGGCACGGCATTCCCCCGTAGGACCTTGTCCGTGATCGCCGGCCATCCCGGCGCAATTCGCGGATGGGATCCGCTCCTACGCCGCGCCACCTACACCATTCCCATGTAGGAGCGCGCCCTGCGCGCGAAATCGCGGGCAGGGCCCGCTCCTACAGGTTGCCCCGAGGCACGGCATTCCCCCGTAGCGGACCTTATCCGCGATAGCCGGACGTCCCGGCGCGATTCGCGGATGGGATCCGCTCCTACGCCGCCCCACCTACACCATTCCCATGGGAGCGCGCCCTGCGCGCGAAATCGCGGGCAGGGCCCGCTCCTACAGGTTGCCCGAAGGTATGGCATTCCCCCGTAGGACCTTGTCCGCGATCGCCGGACGTCCCGGCGCGATTCGCGGATAAGATCCTCCTACGCCGCGCCACCTACATCATTCCCATGTAGGAGCGCGCCCTGCGCGCGAAATCGCGGGCAGGGCCCGCAGGTTGCCCCGAGGCACGGCATTCCCCCGTAGGAGCGGACCTTGTCCGCGATAGCCGGACATCCCGGCGCAATTCGCGGATGAGATCCGCTCCTACGCCGCCCCACCTACACCATTCCCATGTAGGAGCGCGCCCTGCGCGCGAATCGCGGGCAGGGCCCGCTCCTACAGGTTGCCCCGAGGCACGGCATTCCCCCGTAGCGGACCTTGTCCGCGATCGCCGGCCATCCCGGCGCGAGCTGCAGGCTGACACGGCTCGCGCCTACGAAGAGCCTCTCACCCATGCCGTTCCCTGGGGACGTATGGCCCCACCGCGTCGGACCTTTGCGATATCCTCCCGCCTGTCCGGACCCAGCCCGAGGAGTCGTCATGCCGTCGCCCCGCCCCCTGCTCGCCCTGCCCCTGCTGTTGCTCGCCGCCTGCGCCAGCCAACCCAAGCCCGTGGTCAGCCTGGAAGACGACAAGCCCTGCAAGCCCCTGGAACTGCACCAGGGCCAGGAGCTGGTGCTGATGCTGCCGAGCAACCCCACCACCGGTTTCCGCTGGGAAGTGCGCAACCCCGCCAGCCACGTGCTGGCCAGCCTGGGCCCGGAGGTCTACAACAACCCCGAGGACAGCGGACTGGTCGGCAGCGCCGGCGAGTCCACCTGGCGCTTCCGCGTCACCGCCAGCGGCGAGGACCACCTGCAACTGGCCTACCGCCGCCCCTGGGAGGCCGACGTCGCCCCCGAGCGCACCTTCGACTGCGCGCTCAAGGCGTACTGAACGCGGCGCCAAATACCACCCGATCTGACGCCCGCGGCCTGGGGCGGCGGCGACGGCTGCGGCACAGTCGACGCACCTGCTGCGGAGAATCGACAGATGCGCTGGCTGCTCCCCCTGGCCGTCCTCGCCGGCCTCGCCTACCTGCTCGGCATCGCCCTCGACCTGCCCTGGCTGCGCATGCTCTGCAAGCCGCTGCCGATCATCGCCCTGCTCGGCTGGGTCGGCGCCTCGCCGGCAACCCCCTACCGCCGCTGGATAGCCCTGGGCCTGGCGCTATCGCTGCTCGGCGACGTGCTGCTGGAATGGCCGCTCAACGCCTTCGTGCCCGGCCTGTGCGCCTTCCTCCTCGCTCACCTGGCCTACCTCGCCGCCTACCTGGGCGAGACGCGGCGCCCCGCGCCATTGGCCCTGGCCTGCGCCGCGGCGCTGGGCGGCGGCCTGTTCCTACTGCTCGACCGCCAGGGCCTGGGCCCGCTGCGCCTGCCCATCGCGGCGTACAGCCTGGTGATCGCCTGCATGCTCTGGCGCGCCCTGGCCCGGCTGCCGCAGGCCTCGCCCAGCGCCCGCCTGGCCGCCGCCGGCGCCCTGCTGTTCGTGATCTCCGACGGCATGATCGGCATCAACCGCTTCGTCTCGCCCTTCGCCGGTTCCGGCTACGCCATCATGCTCAGCTACTGGCTCGGCCAACTGGGCATCGCCGCCTCGGTTAGTGCGCGCCATACGCCTCTGCCATACTCGCAGGCGAACCCCCTCGCCTGAGGACGCCATGCTGCGCGCCACCCTCACCGCCCTGTGCTGCGCGGCAGCCCTGGGCGCCACCGCCGAGCCGCTGCGCCTGGGCGGCGACGACTGGTGCCCCTACCTGTGCCCGCAGACGCCGGAGAAACCCGGCTACCTGCTCGAAGGCCTGGGCCAGGCCCTGCCCGAGCCGCCGCAGTTCGAGAACCTGCCCTGGTCGCGGGCCCTGCAGATGGCCCGCGAAGGCCTGATCGACGGGGTGATCGGCGCCTACGCGGAGGAAAGCCAGGGGCTGCTGATCGGCCGCGAACCCATCGCCTGGGCCGACATGCATTTCTACACCCGCGCCGACAGCGACTGGCGCTACCGCGACCCGGCCTCCCTCGACGGGCTCGCCGTCGGCCTGGCGCAGGGCTATTCCTACGGCGAGCAACTGGACGCCTGGCGCGACCGCAACCTGGACGACCACGAGCGGGTGCAGGTCCTCAGCGGCGAGCGCGTGCTCGAACGCAACCTGCAGAAGCTGCTGCTCGGCCGCGTCGACGTGGTGGTCGAGGACCGCCGCATCGTCGACCGCTACCTCCAGCGCCAGGGCCTCGCCGGGCAGGTCCGCAGCGCCGGCGAGCTGCCCAGCCCGCGGCCGATGTACGTGGCCCTGAGCCCACACCTGAAGAACGCCGACGCACGCCTGGCGCAGCTCGACGAGGGCCTGCGCAGGCTGCGCGAAGGCGACGCCTGGGCACCGCTGATGCGCGAATACCTGGTCTCTGTCGACTGACACATTCGCCCTGTAGAAAAGTCCGGCAGGCGCTGCCGTCATCGTCTATAGATCAAATACCAGGGAGTATCGAATGGAGAGGTTTCATGCGTGCTGAAGTCCGTTTGCTGGGGATGCTTGGAACCTGTCTGATGCTTGGCGCGTGCGGCAGCCTGCTGCCCAGCGAACGCGCCGAAGTGCAGTCTCCCTTCATCGACTACCAGGACGCCGAGCACCGCTACGAACAGGTGGTGCCGGGCCGGACCACGCGCTCGCAACTGCTCAGCCTGGGCTTCGACCCGCTGACTCAGGGCAACGCCAAGATGCTCTCGTTCATCGACGTGCGCCTGCTCTTCGTGCAGCCGAACATCCCCATCGACTACCTGCCCGACGGCCTGGTGACCTGCCTGCAGGCCAAGGACCGCTGCATCGGCTATTCCTTCGACTTCAACAAGACCGACAGCCAGCGCATCGGCAGCTTCTGGGCCGACATGTTCAACTTCCGCAAGCGCCGCCAGGTCCAGGGCTGGTCGTTCCGCCCGGTGTTCGTGCTGATCGACGACGTGGTGGTGCACAAGGTCAGCAACGGCGAACCGAACATCCGCCGCGTGGAAGACAAGAAGAACCCCCTGGGCCCGCTGCAGGGCGCCGGCGAGTACTTCTCCGACAAGCTCAAGTGAGGCGCCGGGCTCGTCGCCCGGAGGTTGGGGCGCCGCGCCCCGCTCGGCTACAATGCGCACCCCGGCGCCCGAGACTGGCGCCGGCCGTCCGCACCACCGTACCGAGGCCCCACCGCGTGAGCGAGTCTGACCGCATCTTCGCCCAACCCCTGGAACACGTCGCCGACTTCACCTTCAACGAGGACGTGGCGCGCGTCTTCCCGGACATGATCAAGCGCTCGGTGCCGGGCTACCCGACCATCGTCGAGAACATCGGCGTGCTCGGCGCGCGCTTCGCCCAGCCGCACAGCCTGATCTACGACCTGGGCTGCTCGCTGGGCGCGGTGACCCAGGCGCTGCGCCGCCACGTCAGGGCCGACGGCTGCAAGGTGCTGGGCGTGGACAACTCCGTCGCCATGCTGGCGCGCTGCCGCGAGTACCTCAGCGCCCAGGACGCCATGTACCAGGAACTGCTGCCGGCGGACCTGCTGGAGGCGGACATCCTGGCCATGGACTTCCAGAGCTGCTCGCTGGTGGCCATGAACTTCACCCTGCAGTTCATCGAGCCGGGCAAGCGCCTGGAGTTGCTGCAGCGCATCCGCCAGGCCTTGCTGCCCGGCGGCGCGCTCATCCTCTCGGAGAAGCTGCGCTTCAGCGACGACGCCGAGCAGGAGCTGCTGAACGAGCTGCACCTGGACTTCAAGCGCGCCAACGGCTACAGCGAGCTGGAGATCGCCCAGAAGCGCACCGCCATCGAGAACGTGATGCGCCCGGACACCCTGGACGAGCACCGCGAGCGCCTGGCCCGGGCCGGTTTCTCCAAGGTGGTGCCGTGGTTCCAGTGCCTGAACTTCGCCTCGCTGGTCGCCCTGCCATGATCGAACGCTTCGCCCTCGACGGCCTGCGCCGGGAACTGGCCGGCACGCCCCTGCAAGCCTGGAGCGAATCCCTCGCCGCGCAGCTCGCGGCCAAGGTGGCGGACGGCCACGGCGACCTGGAACGCTGGCTGGCCGCCGTCGACCAGTTGCCCGGACTGCGCGCCGAAAACATTGAGCTGGCCCGCTGCTTCGCCCTGGAAGGCCCCTGCGACGAAGCCACCCGCACCGAACTGAAGACTGCCCTGCAAGGGTTGATCCCCTGGCGCAAGGGGCCCTTCGACGTGTTCGGCGTGCATATCGATACCGAGTGGCGTTCGGACTGGAAATGGGAGCGCGTCTCGCCGCACCTGGACCTGGCCGGCAAGCGCATCCTCGACGTCGGCTGCGGCAACGGCTACTACCAGTGGCGCATGCTCGGCGCCGGCGCCCGCAGCGTGGTGGGGGTGGACCCGAACTGGCTGTTCTTCTGCCAGTTCCTGGCGATGAAGCGCTACCTGCCGGAGCTGCCCGCCTGGCACCTGCCGCTCACCCTGGAGGAGCTGCCTTCGAGCCTGGAAGGCTTCGACACCGTGTTCTCCATGGGCGTGCTCTACCACCGCCGCTCGCCCATCGACCACCTCTACGCGCTCAAGGACTGCCTGCGCCGCGGCGGCGAACTGGTGCTGGAAACCCTGGTGGTGGAAGGCGACGTCACCACGGTGCTGGTGCCGGAGGACCGCTACGCGCAGATGCGCAACGTCTGGTTCCTGCCCTCGGTGGCAGCCCTGGAACTGTGGCTGCGCCGCGCCGGCTTCACGGATGTGCGCTGCGTCGACCAGAGCCGCACCACGGTGGAGGAACAGCGTTCCACCCAATGGATGCGCTACCAGTCGCTGCCGGAATTCCTCGACCCGCACGACCCCAGCCGCACCATCGAAGGCCTGCCGGCGCCGCTGCGCGCCACCCTGGTGGCGCGTAAGCCCTAGGCCTGCGCACGCGCCCTGCGCGCGAATCGCGGGCAGGGCCCGCTCCTACGGTTCCAGGAAGCACGGCTTTTCGTAGGATGGGTTGAGCTTGCGATACCCATGCGGTTGCGCTGATGGGTATCGCTTCGCTCAACGCCATCCTACGAAAAGCAGCCTCGGCGTAGGGCGTATAACCGCTCGCGGTTATACGCCGATACACCGCCGCCTCCGCCAACGCCGGAGCCGCGCCCGGAACCCCTGGGGCTCAGCGCTTGGCCGCCGCCACGATCAGCGCCTTCATCTCCGCCACCGCCTGCTTGAAGCCGACGAACAGCGCGTGGGCCACCAGGGCGTGGCCGATGTTCAGTTCGTTGATCCCGGCGATCGCCGCCACCGCCTCTACGTTGTGGTAGTGCAGGCCGTGGCCGGCGTTGACGATCAGCCCGTGGGACAGGCCGGCCTCCACGCCGTCGCGGATGCGCGCCAGTTCCAGTGCGGTTTCCGCCACGCCGTGGGCGTCGGCGTAGCGCCCGGTGTGCAGTTCGATGGCCGGCGCGCCGACGCGGGCGGAAGCCTCGATCTGCCGCGGGTCGGCGTCGATGAATAGCGACACCTCGCAGCCGGCGGCGGCCAGGCGCTGCACCGCGGCGTGGATGCGCGCCTCCTGGCCGGCCACGTCCAGGCCGCCCTCGGTGGTCAGTTCCTGGCGGGTTTCCGGGACCAGGCAGACGTGGGCCGGGCGGATCGCCTCGGCGAAGGCCAGCATCTCCTCGGTCACGCCCATCTCGAAGTTCATGCGCGTCTGCAGCACCTCGGCGAGCACGCGCACGTCGCGGTCCTGGATGTGCCGGCGGTCCTCGCGCAGGTGCACGGTGATGCCGTCGGCGCCGGCTTCCTCGGCGTCCAGCGCCGCTTTCACCGGGTCCGGGTAGCGGGTGCCGCGGGCCTGGCGCAGGGTCGCGACGTGGTCGATGTTGACGCCGAGGAGGATGCGGTTGGCTTCAGTCACGGGGAGGTTCCTTGCGATTCATGAAGAGTTCGCGGCTGACCAGCGGTCGGCCGCCGAGGTGCGGCGCCAGGGCCTGGCGCATCAGGCGCTTGGCCGCGGCCAGGGCGCCGGGGGCGCTCCAGTCGGCCTCGGCCATGGCCAGCAGGTCGGCGCCGTGGAACAGGCCCGGCTGGAAGCCGCCCACCGGCTCCAGGCCGGCGTCGGGCAGCAGGCGGTAGAGGCCGCCGGGGACGATATCTTGTCCGACAATATCGCGATCGAGGGCGAAACCATAGCCCAGCTCGTCCAGCAGCCGCCATTCGAAGGCACGCAGCAAGGGCTCCAGCGGGCGCCCGGCGGCCAGCGCCGGCAGGGTCGCGCGGTAGTGCTCGAACAGCCCGGGATGGGCGACCTCGGCCGGCAGCACGCGAATCAGCAGTTCGTTGAGGTAGAGGCCGCTGAACAGCGCCTCGCCCGCCAGCAGATTGGGGATGCCGGCAGCCTCCAGGCGGCTGACGTTCTTCAGCTCGCCGCGGCCGCGGAATTCCGCCTCCAGCGGCACGAACGGCCGCGCCAGCGCCCCGGACTTGCCGCGCGCGCCGCGCAGCACCGCGCGCAGGCGGCCTTCGGGGGTGAAGAAGTCCACCAGCGCGCTGGTTTCCTTGTACGGGCGGCTGTGCAGGATGAAGGTCGGCAGGGGAACGCTGACGAGGCTCATGCGCGGGTGCGGCCTTCAGGCGGCCCGCTGTAACGGGCCGCGTGGGTGGGGATCAGAGGTCGCCGTAGCCGAGCGAGCGCAGGGCGCGTTCGTCGTCGGACCAGCCGCCCTTCACCTTGACCCAGAGGTTGAGCATGACCTTGGAGTCGAACAGCACTTCCATGTCCTTGCGCGCGCTCTGGCCGATGCTCTTGATGCGCTCGCCCTTGTCGCCGATGATGATCTTCTTCTGCCCTTCGCGTTCCACCAGGATCAGCGCGTGGATGTGCAGCACGCGGCCTTCCTGCTTGAACTCCTCGATCTCCACGGTGATCTGGTAGGGCAGCTCGGCGCCGAGCTGGCGCATGATCTTCTCGCGCACAAGCTCGGCGGCGAGGAAGCGGCTGCTGCGGTCGGTGATCTGGTCTTCGGGGAAGAAGTGCTCGCTTTCCGGCAGGCGCTCGGCCACCAGTTTTTCCAGCAGCTCGAGGTTCTGCCCGTGCTGGGCGGAGATCGGCACCACTTCGGCCTTGGGCAACTGCTCGGTGAGCCATTGCAGGTGCGGCAGCAGCTCGGCCTTGTCTTCCAGGCGGTCGACCTTGTTCACCGCGATCAGCACCGGGCAGCTGACGTGCTGCACGCGGTCCAGGACCATCTGGTCCTCGTCGGTCCAGCGCAGGCGGTCGACGACGAAGATCACCACGTCGACGTCCTTCAGCGCGGCGCTGGCGGAGCGGTTCATGTAGCGGTTCAGCGCCTTGTCGTTGTCCTTGTGCAGGCCGGGGGTGTCGACGTACACCGCCTGCACCGCGCCTTCGGTCTTGATGCCGAGCAGGGTGTGGCGGGTGGTCTGCGGCTTGCGCGAGGTGATGGCCAGCTTCTGCCCGAGGATGTGGTTGAGCAGCGTCGACTTGCCCACGTTGGGGCGGCCGACGATGGCGACGTAGCCGCAGCGGCTGATGTCGTCGTGTTGTTCAGTCATGGCCATTCTCCACGCCCAGGGCCACCAGCGCGGCGGCGGCGGCCACCTGCTCGGCGATGCGGCGGCTGCCGCCGTGCCCGTGGGTCTTGTCGTTCAGCAGGGCCACTTCGCACTCGACGAAGAAGGTCCGGCAATGCGGTTCGCCCTGGATGTCCACCACGTCGTAGCGCGGCAGCTCGCAGGCGCGCGACTGCAGGAACTCCTGCAGGCGCGTCTTGGGGTCCTTGTTGGTGTCCACCGGGGTCAGCTCGCGCAGTTGCGGGCCGAGCCAGGCGAGGATGCGCTCGCGCGCGGAATCCATGCCGGTGTCCAGGTAGATGGCGCCGATCAGCGCTTCCATGGCGTCGGCGAGGATCGACTCGCGGCGGAAACCACCGCTCTTGAGCTCGCCCGAGCCCAGGCGCAGGTAGTCGCCCAGTTCGAAGCCACGGGCCAGCAGGGCCAGGGTCTCGCCCTTGACCAGCCGTGCGCGCAGGCGCGACAGCTGGCCCTCGCGGGCCTGCGGGAAGTGGCTGAACAGGGCTTCGCCGATGACGAAGTTGAGGATGGCGTCACCGAGGAACTCCAGGCGCTCGTTGTTGCGCCCGGCGAAGCTGCGATGGGTCAGGGCCAGGACCATCAGGTCCTGGTCCTTGAAGGTGTAGCCGAGCTTGCGCTCGAGTCGATCCAGGGTATTGCTCACGGCGTTCTTACACGGAATTCTTTGTCGAAGTGGACCACCAGGTCGAGGTTCTCGATCAGCGGCTCGCGTTTTTCATACTTCAGGTGCGCGCGGAACTCGTTGTTGTCCTGTTCCACGGTCAGCGCGTCCTCAAGCTTGAGGTCGCGGATGTTGTTGATGGTCAGCGCCTTGTCCACGTAAGAGTAGAACTCCGGGACGCTGCGCACATCCGCCGCCTTGTCGGTTTCCACCGATTTGATGGCCTTCTCGATGGCGTAGTAGTCGAGGTAGTGCGGAATGATCTTGAATGCGGTACTGGCCAGGAAGGCCACAATGGCCAGCACCACCAGCCAACCCAGCAACGACATCCCCTTCTGCGAACCTGCGTACTTCATGCTGACCTCATGTCGGTATGGTTCTCATCCCCCGCCACCGGCGGTTCCAAGTGCAAGCGGGGCAGACACGCTCCCCGCGTGCCGCCCCGCCCTTCGTTCTAGCACCGACCGGCGGCCGGCGCTCGACGCATCTCACATTCAGTGAATCACGCCGACCCGCGAGAAGTTCGGCAGGTTGCGCAGTTTCGGGTCCGGCCAGCTCATCCACACGGCGAAGGCCTTGCCGACGATGTTGCGGTCCGGAACCATGCCCAGCAGCTCCTTCGGGATCTTCGGATCGTTCCAGTAGCGGCTGTCGTTGGAGTTATCGCGGTTGTCGCCCATCATGAAGTAGTGCCCGGCGGGTACCGTCCACTCCTTGCCGGGCTCCACGCGGTAGCGCGTCATCTCCTTGCGGATCAGGTGCTCGGCCTCGCCCAGCTTCTCCTGGTAGAGGGTCACGCTGCCCAGGCTGCCCGGCTCCTCGCCGATCAGTTGCTCGGCCACCAACTGGTCGTTGACGTACAGGCGCTTGTCGCTGGTGTAGCGGATGCGGTCGCCCGGCACGCCGACCACACGCTTGATGTAGTTGATGTTCGGGTCGCTGGGGTAGCGGAACACCATGACGTCGCCGCGCTGCGGGTCGCCGACCGGGATCACCTTGGCGTCCAGCACCGGCAGGCGGATGCCGTAGGCGAACTTGTTGACCAGGATGAAGTCGCCGACCTCAAGGGTGGGCTTCATCGAGCCGGAGGGGATCTGGAACGGCTCGACCAGGAAGGACCGCAGCACCAGCACGATGAACAGCACCGGGAAGAAGGACTTGCCGTACTCGATCAGCACGGGTTCCTTGTTCAGCTTGTCCAGCACTTCCGGATCGGGCTCGGTGACCGAGCCCTGGTAGGCGGAAATGGCGGCCCGGCGGCGCGGTGCGAAAAGCACCAGGTCGACCAGGGCCAGGGCGCCGCACAGGGCGACGGCGATCACCAGCAACAGCGGGAAATTCAGCGTCATAGAATCTAACTGTCCACTTTGAGCACGGCGAGGAAGGCTTCCTGGGGAATCTCCACGCTACCGACCTGCTTCATCCTTTTCTTACCGGCCTTCTGCTTCTCCAGCAGCTTGCGCTTACGGCTCACATCACCACCATAGCACTTGGCCAGCACGTTCTTCCTGAGCGCCTTGACCGTCGAGCGGGCGATGATCTGCCCGCCGATGGCCGCCTGAATCGCGACGTCGAACATCTGACGCGGGATCAGTTCCTTCATCTTCTCCACCAGCTGGCGCCCCTTGTAGGGAGCATTGTCGCGGTGGACGATCAGGGCGAGGGCGTCCACCTTCTCGCCGTTGATCAGCACGTCGAGACGGACCAGGTTGGCCGGCTCGAAGCGGTCGAAGCTGTAGTCCAGCGAGGCGTAGCCGCGGCTGGTCGACTTCAGACGGTCGAAGAAGTCCAGCACCACTTCGTTCATCGGCAGGTCGTAGATCACCTGGACCTGGCCGCTGAGGAAGTGCATGTCACGCTGCACACCGCGTTTCTCGATGCACAGGGTGATGACGTTGCCCAGGTGCTCCTGAGGCACAAGGATGGTGGCCCGGCAGATGGGCTCGCGCATCTCGTCGATGGACGAAAGGTCGGGCAGCTTGGACGGGTTGTCGACATAGAGGATGTCGCCGTTCTTCTGCACGATCTCGAAGATTACGGTGGGCGCCGTGGTGATCAGGTCCAGGTCGTATTCGCGCTCCAGGCGCTCCTGGATGATCTCCATGTGCAGCATGCCGAGGAAGCCGATGCGGAAGCCGAAGCCCAGGGCCTCGGAGCTTTCCGGCTCGTACTGCAGGGCGGCGTCGTTCAGCGTCAGCTTCTGCAGGGCTTCGCGGAAGTCCTCGAAGTCGTCGGAGCTGACCGGGAACAGGCCGGCGTAGACCTGCGGCTTGATGCGCTTGAAGCCGGGCAGCACGGCCACGTCGGGGGTGGTGCTGAGGGTCAGGGTGTCGCCCACGGGCGCGCCATGGATGTCCTTGATGCCGGCGATGATGAAGCCCACTTCGCCGGCCTTGAGGTCCGGCGTCTCGGTGTGCTTGGGCGAGAACACGCCGACGCTGTCCACCTGGTGCAGCTTGCCGGTGGACTTCACCAGGATCTTGTCGCCCTTCTTGACGCGGCCGTGCTTGACGCGCACCAGCGAGACCACACCCAGGTAGTTGTCGAACCAGGAGTCGATGATCAGCGCCTGCAGCGGCGCCTCGATCTCGCCCTCGGGCGCCGGGATGGTCTGCACCAGGCGTTCGAGCACCTCGTCCACGCCCATGCCGCTCTTCGCCGAGCAGGCCACGGCGTCGGTGGCGTCGATGCCGATGATGCTCTCGATCTCGTCCTTCACCCGGTCCGGGTCGGCCTGCGGCAGGTCCATCTTGTTCAGCACGGGCATGACTTCCAGGCCCTGCTCGATGGCGGTATAGCAGTTGGCCACCGACTGCGCCTCGACGCCCTGGCCGGCGTCCACCACCAGCAGCGCGCCCTCGCAGGCGGCCAGGGAGCGGCTGACTTCGTAGGTGAAGTCGACGTGGCCGGGGGTGTCGATGAAGTTCAGCTGGTAGGTCTTACCGTCCTTGGCCTTGTAGTACAGGGTGACGCTGTGGGCCTTGATGGTGATGCCCCGCTCGCGCTCCAGGTCCATGGAGTCGAGGACCTGCGCTTCCATCTCGCGGTCGGACAGACCACCGCACATCTGGATGAAGCGGTCGGCCAGGGTCGACTTGCCATGGTCGATGTGGGCGATGATGGAGAAGTTGCGGATATGACTCAGGTCACTCACGGCTTGACACACTCGGAAGGCTGAAGGCGGCGATCCGCCGAAAAATAGCCGGGGAGTTTACCTGAATCCGCAGCCAGGCGTCACCCTGCGCCGCAGCGCTGCCGACGCCCAGCGGCCGCCATCCAGTACGTTCGTACGATGCGCCCGCATCCAACGTAGGATTTTCCCACCCCGCCCAGGGCCCTAGTGTCCTCCGTGCAGCCGCACGCCGGCCAAGGCCCCCCCTCCCCACCGAGCACCTGCGCGCCTGGCCCTGGCGCGGCGGAGCGATTCGGCCGCGCCGCTCCACAACGCCAACAAGAACCAGGAAACACTGCCATGCCCAGACGCCACCCCTTCGGCCCGAGCGCCCTCGCCCTGCTCGTGGCCCACGCCGCCGGCCTCGCCCTGCCCGCCCGCGCCGCGGACGGCGAGCAGCCCCTGTCGCTCGGGCAGAGCGAGGTGATCAGCAGCCTGCCGCTGCCCTCGCTGGGCGTTTCCCGCGACCGGATCGCCGCGCCGGTACAGACCTTCAGCGGCGAGGACATGCAGAAGAGCCAGGCGCTCGACCTGGCCGACTACCTCAAGCGGCGCAGCGCCGGGGTCTACGTCAACGAGATCCAGAACAACCCGCTGCAGCCGGACATCAACTACCGCGGCTTCACCGCCTCGCCGCTGCTCGGCACGCCCCAGGGGCTGTCGCTGTACCTCGACGGCGTGCGCATGAACCAGCCGTTCGGCGACGTCGTCAGCTGGGACCTGATCCCCGACAACGCCATCGCCGGCGCGCAACTGATGCCCGGCAGCAACCCGCTGTTCGGCCTCAATACCCTGGGCGGCGCGCTTTCGGTGCAGACCAAGAACGGCCGCGACAACCCCAGCGGCGCCGTCCAGGCTACCCTGGGCTCCTACGGGCGCAGGATCGGCGAGGCCGAATACGGCGGCAGCGAGGGGCAATGGGACTGGTTCTTCGCCGGCACTCATTTCGAGGAGGACGGATGGCGCGACCACTCCGACTCCGACGCACAGCAACTGTTCGGCAAGCTCGGCTGGCAGGGCGAGGCCACCGACCTGAAGCTGACCTACAGCTTCGCCGACAGCGACCTCAACGGTAACGGCATGGTCCCCGAGAGCTTCCTGCGCCGCGACCGCGACAGCGTGTACACCTATCCGGACAACACGCAGAACACCGCCAACTTCCTCAACCTGCAGTGGAACCACGACTACAGCGACGACCTGAGCGCTTCCGGCAACCTCTACTACCGCCACATCAAGACCGACACCTTCAACGGCGACATCAACGACGAGTCCCTGCCCGAGGGCATCGGCGAAGCCGGGCAGAACATCCTGCCGACGGCCGGCAGCTACACCACCGCGGCGAACCTGGCAGCCTGCGCCGCGCAGTTCGAGCCGGGCGGCGAACCCGGGGAGAAATGCACCGGGATGATCAACCGCACCAGTACCACCCAGAGCAATATCGGCCTGTTCGAGCAGTTCTCGCTGCGCAACCGCCTGTTCGGCAAGGAAAACCTGCTGTCCCTGGGCGGCGGCTTCGACTACAGCCAGGTACGCTTCCGCCAGTCGGCCGAATACGGCGCGCTCACCGCCGACCGCGGCATCGTCGGCACGGGCATGTACGCCGAAGCCGGCAACGCCTTCAACCTGGACGGCGAACTGGACGACCGCGCCGCGCGCCTGAAGGGCAACACCCGCACCTGGAGCCTCTACGGCAGCGACACCCTGAGCCTGGCGCCGACGCTGGATCTCACGCTGTCCGGGCGCTACAACGACATCTCGGTGCGCAACCACGACCAGTTGTCCCACTACGAACTCGACGGCGACGCCCTAAGCGATACCGTCGACGAGAACGCCTCGCTCAGCGGCAAGCACAGCTTCAACCGCTTCAACCCGGCCATCGGCCTGACCTTCCGTCCGACGCCCAGCCTGACCACCTACGTCGGCTACAGCGAAGGCAGCCGGGCCCCGACCACCATCGAGCTGGGCTGCGCCAACCCCGAGTCGCCCTGCCGCCTGCCCAACTCCATGGCCGGCGATCCGCCGCTGGAGCAGGTGGTGACGCGCACCTGGGAAGCCGGCCTGCGCGGCCTGATCGGAAACAACGTGCAGTGGAACGCCGGGCTGTTCAGCGCGCGCAACAGCAACGACATCATGTTCGTGTCGTCCAGCACCAGCGGCAGCGGCTACTTCGCGAACTTCGGCGAAACCCGCCGGCGCGGCATCGAAACCGGCATCTCCGGGAATTGGGGCGACTGGGCGCTGGCCGCCAACTACACCTTCATCGACGCCACCTACCGCTCGGGCGAGACCTTCCTGGGCGAGGCCAACAGCAGCGCGGACGACGGCAACATCAGCGTGAAGTCCGGCGACCGCATTCCGCTGGTCCCGCGCAACATCCTCAAGCTGTCGGCCGACTACGCGGTGACCGAGCGCCTGAGCCTCGGCGCCGATGCCATCAGCGTCTCCAGCGCCTACGTGCGCGGCAACGAGAACAACGACCACCAGAGCGGCGGCCTGTACCAGGGCGGCGGCGAGATCGGCGGCTACACCGTGTTCAACCTCAACGGCGCCTACCAGCTCACCCCGGCCTGGCGCGTCTTCGCCCAGGTCAACAACCTGTTCGACCGTGAGTACGCCACGGCCGGCATGCTTGGCGCCAATCCGTTCGACGACAATGGCGTGATGCGTACCGATGGCGCTGCCGGCAATGGCACGGTCAATGGCAGGCGCAGCAATTCTGTGGGGGAGACATTCGTTGCTCCGGGGGCGCCGCGTACCGCCTGGCTGGGGGTGCGCTGGGCGTTCCGCTGAGCTGCGCTGAACGCACTTAAAAAAACGCCGTTTCCTGAGGGGAAACGGCGTTTTTCATTTGGCCTTCAGAGGTATTCCGGTGCGCCCGGAGGTTCTGCGTGCGGCGTTATCCGCCGAATCGCGGACAGAGCCCGCGCCTACGCTTCCAGGAAGCACGGCTTTTCGTAGGATGGCATTGAGCGAAGCGATACCCATCAGCGCAACCGCATGGGTTTCGCAAGCTCAACCCATCCTACGAAAAGCACCTCGGCGCAAGACAGTTGCTCCTACGGTTCAGGGAAGCACGCCGTAGGAGCGGACTCCGTCCACGGTTGGATTCATCGGCCACACCGGATGCCCCAGTGGCACGACCCTTTTCCGGCCTACCTGCCCGCCAGTCATTCCCCCAGCTTGAAGGTAATGAAGCTGGCACGCCCCTGGCGCAGAACGCGCATGGACACCGACTTGCCCTTCGGCAGCGCCTTGGCGATGTCGGAGAAGGCCTTGGCGGAATCCACCGTGCGGTTGTTCAGGTGGGTGATGACGTCGCCCGGACGCAGGCCGATCATCGCCGCCGGGCCGTCCTGGACGTCCTTGATCACCACGCCGCCCTTGATGTCCAGCGACTTGCGCTGTTCGGCGGTGAGGTCGGCGACGGTCACGCCCATGCGGTTGCTGCTGCGCTCGGCGCCCTGCCCTTCGACGGCGGCGACTTCGTCGTCCTCGTCCGGCAGGTTGCCGATGGTCATGTTCAGGGTCTTGCGCGAACCATCGCGGAACACGTCCAGGGCAGCCTTGTCGCCCGGCTTCATGCCGCCGACCAGGTGCGGCAGGTCGGCCGACTCGTTGATGGTCTGGCCGTTCAGGCTGAGGATCACGTCGCCGACCTGCAGGCCGCCCTTGGCCGCCGGGCCGTCTTGCACCAGCTGGGCCACCAGGGCGCCGGCCGGCTTGTCCAGGCCGAGGGATTCGGCGAGGTCCTTGCTGACTTCCTGGATCACCACGCCCAGCCAGCCGCGGCTGACCTTGCCGCCCTTCTTCAACTGGTCGGCCACGTTCATGGCGACGTCGATCGGGATGGCGAAGGACAGGCCCATGAAGCCGCCGGAGCGGGTGAAGATCTGCGAGTTGATGCCGACCACCTCGCCCTGCAGGTTCAGCAGCGGGCCGCCGGAGTTGCCCGGGTTGATGGCCACGTCGGTCTGGATGAAGGGCACGTAGTTCTCGTTCGGCAGGCTGCGGCCCTTGGCGCTGACGATACCGGCGGTCACCGAGTGGTCGAAGCCGAACGGCGAGCCGATGGCCAGCACCCACTCACCGACCTTGAGCTTGTCGGAATCGCCCAGCTTGAGGGTCGGCAGGCCCTTGGCCTCGATCTTCAGCAGGGCCACGTCGCTGCGCGGGTCGGCGCCGATCAGCTTGGCCTTGTGCTCGCTGCGGTCGGACAGGCGCACGACGATCTCGTCGGCGTCGGCGACCACGTGGTTGTTGGTCAGGACGTAGCCATCATCGGAAATGATGAACCCCGAACCCAGGGATTGCGCCTCGCGCTGCGCCCCACGCGGCGGGCGTTGGCCACGCGGCATGCTGCGCTCGATGAAGTCGCGGAACATCGGCGGCAGGCCTTCCAGGTCGGGCATCTGAGCGCTGGCGACCTGGTCCGGCACCTTCTGGGTGGTACTGATGTTCACTACGGCCGGCGAAGCCTTCTCCACCAGCGGGGTGAAATCCGGCAATTCGGCGCGGGCGACCACCGACAGGCTCAAGGCCAGCAGGGCGACCATCGCGGCCATACTGCGTTTCAGGGTTTGCATGGACTACTGCTCCCGTATTCAAAGGGAAGTGGACTTAGGCGGGGCCCTCGGCCCCTGTGACCAGCGTGCGCAGCACAACCGGCTGCAACGCCGGGTCATCCGAATGGCGCCGGGCATGGCGCCGTACCCACAGCCAGGTCACGAAGAAACCCGCGAGGCCGGCCAGGATCAACCAGGGCTCGGCGAGGCCGGCGCACCACGCGAGCAGCGTAGCGGCGAACAGGCCGAGCAGGGGGAATAGATAGAACATCAGGGCGCATTTCAACAAGAGGTCCTCGCGTATGCCGAGCACCACCTCGTCACCCACCCCGAGCGGGAAAGCAGAAAGGGCGCGGACTTCGCCGCGCCCCGCAGAGGAGCCCAATTGCTGCAACAATCCCTGGCCGCATCCGGCCTTGGCGCTGCAGGCTGAGCAGGTGCCCTGGCGCAGCGTCTGGACCCGCACCGCTGCGGATTCGACGCCGATCACCCGACCCCGCTCTTCGATCACTGCGCGGCAGCTCCCTGGGCGGGCGCCTGCGGCCGCACCGACATGGCGATGCGTTCGGCGGTCCCGGTGGGAATCTCGCCGACAACGGTGACCATCATGCCGCCATCTTCGGTATTGAGGCGTTTGGACACCACCGAGGTCGGGCCCAGCTGGGTGCGCGCGTCGTCGATCCTGGCGCCGTGCAGCGGCTCGATGAAGATCGAGAAACGCGCCAGGCCATCGCCATAGTCCATGCTGACGACGCGATCGTCCGACACCGGGCTGCGGCGCTCATAGGTGTTGTTCAGGGTGAAACCCGGCGGCACCCATTCCGAGCGCCAGCTGCTGGCGACCGGGGCGTCCGGCTTGCCCGCGGGAACCGCCTGGCAGGCCTCGGAGGGCTGCAGGCCGCTGTCGTCCGGCGCCGCGGTGCTGAACTGGGTGAACTGCAGGCGTTCCAGCGGCTGGCCCTTGTCGTTGAGCAGTAGCGACTTCAGCGGCAAGCCGGTTTCCTGGTCCAGGTGCAGCTCGAAGCCGTAGCGGTACTGGTCGCGGGGGATCAGCCCGATCACCGTGGCCGCGCGCCCGGCGATGCGGGACTGGCCGACCATGCGGATGTCGTACCAGGAAGCCAGGTCGTCCGAGACCAGCTTGCGCACCGGCCATAGCTGCCCAGCGCCCAGCTGCCCGGCCATGCCGCCGGCGATGCACTGGGTCACGCCATCGCGCTTGACCACTTCCTGGCGCGGGCCGTCCAGTTGCAGCCAGTGCTCGCGCACCGAGCCGTCGGGCTCGACCAGACGCCAGACCTCATGGGTGGAGAAGATGCCGTTGCGCTCGTAGACGAAGGTGCCCTGGAAGCTTTGTCGCTGCTGGCCCTCGGTCAGCCGCTTGACCCACGCCTGAACGTCGGCGGCCTGTACCGGCATTGCCAGCAGACCGCCCAGGAAGAACAACAGGAAGGTGGCGCGCATGACGCTCCTTAAAGGGGTTTCAGCGACTTTCCAGGCTGGCGGCTCGCGCGTAAGGCAGGGCGCTGTCGGCACCGTTCACCGCCGACTGCTGGGCATGCTGGCGGAGATAACCCGGAAGACGCTGTTCATGCCAGGTGGTGGGGCTGCCCGCGCCACCAGTGATGACCTGCGGTGCGTCCTCGTCCTGGCTGTAGCCGGCCAGTACCGCCGGGCCCTGCACCTGCGGCAGGGTGATCTGCGGCGTGGCGCCTTGCTGGGCCAGGCTCGGAGCAACGCTATCATTCTGATGGTATAGACGAACACCCGCCAGCACGGCCAGTGTCACCGATGCGGCGACCGCCACGCGTCCGACGTTGCGCCACGGATTGCGCCGCGGCTGTGCCGGGGCGGCCTCCTCGGCCAGCGCAGCCGACACCGCGGCGGCGATGTCCAGCTTGGGCAGCACCGGCTCGCGGTGCATCACCGACCGGGCCAGTTGATAGCGCGACCAGGCGGCACGCATTTCCGCGTCTTCACCGCAGGCTGCGAGTACCCGGCGCAGTTCGAGTTCGTCCGCTTCGTTATCCATCAGCGCGGACAGCGACTCCTGCAGGGCTTCACGACTCATGGCGTACCTCTCTTGGCTGTTCCGCCGTATTCAGGGCTGTTCATCATGCAGCAACGGCTGCAAGGCTTTGTCTATCGCTTCCCGCGCACGGAAGATCCGTGAGCGGACCGTACCCACCGGGCATTGCATCACGGTGGCGATATCCTCGTAGCTCAATCCCTCGAATTCGCGCAGGGTCAATGCCGTGCGCAGGTCCTCTGGCAGTTGCTGGATGGTGCGATGGACCGTTTCCTCGATCTCGTCCCGCAACATTGCCCGTTCCGGCGATTCGATGTCCTTCAGGGCGTGGTCGCCATCGAAGAACTCCGCATCCTCGGCTGTCACATCGCTGTCCGGTGGTCGCCGACCGCGCGCCACCAGGTGGTTCTTCGCGGTATTGATGGCGATCCGGTACAACCAGGTATAAAAGGCACTGTCACCGCGGAAGTTGCCCAAAGCGCGATACGCCTTGATGAAAGCCTCCTGCGCAACGTCCTGGGCTTCCTGGGCGTCGTGCACGAACCGCACGATCAACCCGAGGATCTTGTGCTGGTATTTCAGCACCAGCAGATCGAAAGCCCGTTTGTCTCCGCGCTGTACCCGTTCAACCAGTTGCTGATCCTGTTCCTGGGTTAGCATGCATGCTCCTCAACAAGCCCGGAGGAGCTGCGAGCACCCTGCAGAATCGCTCTGCCAAGATAGACTCGGATGTCTTGCAAAAGTTCTCCCCTCCAAGCGTACGCCGCACAGTTTTTTTGTCGCTTCACCGCGACCCGGCCGGACCCATTGTCCAAACCTTTGAAAATCCACTGCAATCGGCGAACAACCACAGCCTTCTCGCGCGTCGGGAACCCCGTTGCAAGAAGGTTTCGGACATTCACCGTTAGAACCAGAAAGACTGAAATAGTTCCACCTGCCGCCCCTGGCGCATGAACGCCGGGGCTTGCGCCAGAAATACGGCGGCAGGCACAAGGCCGCTATTGTGCCGATCCCCCCTTCTATATACTAGGCCGCCACCAATCGGAATCCGGGCATGAGCGAGCACTTTCATCACGACGTCCTTGTGATCGGCAGCGGGGCCGCGGGCCTCAGCCTTGCCCTGACATTGCCGCAGCACCTGCGCATCGCCGTGCTGAGCAAGGGGGAACTGTCCCAGGGCTCGACCTTCTGGGCCCAGGGCGGGGTCGCCGCGGTGCTGGACGACACCGACACCGTCGAGTCCCACGTGCAGGACACCCTGGACGCCGGCGCCGGCCTGTGCCGGGAAGACGCCGTGCGCTTCACCGTCGAGCACAGCCGCGAGGCCATCCAGTGGCTGATCGACCAGGGTGTGCCCTTCACCCGCGACAGCGAGGCGGGCCGCGAGGACAACGGCTTCGAATTCCACCTCACCCGCGAGGGCGGCCACAGCCACCGGCGCATCATCCATGCCGCCGACGCCACCGGCGCGGCCATCTTCAACACCCTGCTGGAACAGGCCCGGCAGCGCCCGAACATCGAGTTGCTGGCGCAGCGCGTGGCGGTCGACCTGATCACCGAACGCAAGCTCGGCCTGCCCGGCCAGCGCTGCCTCGGCGCCTACGTGCTGAACCGCGACAGCGGCGAGGTGGACACCTTCTCGGCGCGCTTCACCGTGCTCGCCTGCGGCGGCGCCAGCAAGGTCTACCTCTATACCAGCAACCCGGACGGCAACTCCGGCGACGGCATCGCCATGGCCTGGCGCGCCGGCTGCCGCGTCGGCAACCTGGAATTCAACCAGTTCCACCCCACCTGCCTGTACCACCCGCAGGCCAAGAGCTTCCTCATCACCGAGGCGCTGCGCGGCGAAGGCGCCTACCTGCGCCTGCCCAACGGCGAGCGTTTCATGAAGCGCTTCGACCCGCGCGCCGAACTGGCCCCGCGGGACATAGTCGCGCGCGCCATCGACCACGAGATGAAGCGCCTGGGCGTGGACTGCGTGTACCTGGACATCAGCCACAAGCCGGCCGAGTTCATCAAGGAACACTTCCCCACGGTGTACGAGCGCTGCCTGACCTTCGGCATCGACATCACCCGCGAGCCCATCCCGGTGGTGCCGGCCGCCCACTACACCTGCGGCGGCGTGCTGGTGGACGAGCACGGCCACACCGACGTGCCGCACCTCTACGCCATCGGCGAAACCAGCTTCACCGGCCTGCACGGCGCCAACCGCATGGCCAGCAACTCGCTGCTGGAGTGCTTCGTCTACGCCCGCTCCGCCGCCGCCGACATCCAGGCGCGCCTGGAAAGCACCCCGGCCACCCCGGCCCTGCCGAGCTGGGACGCAAGCCAGGTCACCGACTCGGACGAGGACGTGATCATCGCGCACAACTGGGACGAACTGCGGCGCTTCATGTGGGACTACGTCGGCATCGTGCGCACCACCAAGCGCCTGCAGCGCGCCCAGCACCGCGTGCAGATGCTGCTCAGCGAGATCGACGAGTTCTACAGCAACTACAAGGTCAGCCGCGACCTGATCGAGCTGCGCAACCTCGCCGTGGTCGCCGACCTGATCATCCGCTCGGCCATGCAGCGCCACGAAAGCCGCGGCCTGCACTACACCCTGGACTACCCGGGGCTGCTGCCCGAGGCGCGCGACACCATCCTCAGCCCCCGCTAGCCCGCCCCGCCCGCCACCGCGGGCGGCCTGCGCAACGGCCAACCGGCAGCCCCGACAGCAAAGCGAGACCGCCATGAAACCGACCGACCGCCAGCGCGCCATCCTCGACCTGGTTCGCCACCGCGACACCAGCGTGGAAGAACTGGGCGCCGCCCTGGGCGTTTCGGAGGCCACCGTGCGCCGCGACCTCAGCCTGCTGGCCCAACAGCGGCGGCTGGTGCGGACCCACGGCGGCGCCACCGCGCTGATCGGCACCCACGAGCCGGAAGCGAGCCTGGAGGAGCGCAACGCCAGCCATCGTGAGGAAAAGATGGCCATCGCCCGGGCCGCGGCCGCGCACATCCGCGAGGGCGACAGCATCTTCCTCGACAGCGGCACCACTTGCGCGGCGCTGGCGGCGCATCTGCGCACGTTGCAGAACCTGCACGTCATCACCAACAACCTGCTGGCGCTCACCGCGCTGGCCAATGCCCCGGGCGTGCGCATCACCCTGATCGGCGGCGATCTGCGCAGCACCGGCATGAGCACCTTCGGCCCGCTGGCGGAACTGTCGCTGAGCCGGCTGAGCTTCGACCGCGCCTTCCTCGGCGCCGACGGCGTCGTCGCCGGGTTCGGCCTCTGCGAAGCCAGCGCCCAGCAGGCCTACCTCAAGGAATGCGTGATCAGGCGGGCGGCCGAGGTGTACATACTGGCCGACGCCGAGAAGCTGGGCCGCGCGCGCCAGCAGCACTGGACGCCGCTGGAGCGGGAATGGCGCCTGATCACCTCGACGCCGGACGAAAGAACGCTCGAACCCTTCCGCCAGTTGCCCATGGCCACCGTCGAACTGGCGCCGGCCAGCCCCTCCGCCCGCTGAAGCGGGCCCCTTCCCTCGCCCGCCCAGCCTCCAGCCGCTGCCCTCCGCGACCTGCACGCCATCCTCTACTGATCGAAATGCGCAAGCTCATGATTGACTTGCGCAGGACTTGTCCTTTAAATCGCATCCTGATGATCGATTCAATCAAGTACATGAGCGATTCGATCAAATCCCCCTACAACAAGTCGAACAAGAACGAACAGGTACCTGCCCATGATCCAGATCCCGATCAAGCGCACGATCGAGCGTATTCCCGGCGGCATGATGATCGTCCCGCTGCTGCTCGGTTCGCTGGTGGCCACCTTCGCGCCGGACACGCCGAAATTCTTCGGCTCCTTCACCAATGCCCTGTTCACCGGCGCGCTGCCCATACTCGCGGTGTTCTACGTCTGCATGGGCGCGAGCATCAACGTCCGCACCACGCCCTACCTGCTGAAGAAAGGCGGCGCGCTGTTCGCGACCAAGGTCGGCACGGCGATGCTCCTCGGCATCCTGCTCGGCCAGTTCCTGGGGGAACAACCCATCTCGGCCGGGTTCTTCGCCGGCCTGTCCACGCTGGCCGTGGTGGCGGCGATGAACGACACCAACGGCGGCCTGTACATGGCGCTGATGGGCCAATACGGCCGCCCCGAGGACGTCGGCGCCTATTCGGTGATGTCTCTGGAGTCCGGCCCCTTCCTGACCATGCTCACCCTGGGCGTCGCCGGGCTCTCGGCGTTCCCCTGGCCGACCTTGCTGGGGGCGATACTGCCGCTGCTGCTGGGCATCCTCATCGGCAACCTGGACCGTGAAATGCGCGAATTCCTCGGCAAGGCGGTGCCGGTGCTGATCCCCTTCTTCGCCCTCGCCCTGGGCGCCAGCCTGGACCTGCACAAGGTCTGGCAGGCCGGCGTGCTCGGCCTTCTGATGGGCGTGGCGGTGGTGGTGCTGACCGGCATCCCGCTGTACTTCGCCGACCGCCTGACCGGCGGCACTGGCGTCGCCGGCGCCGCGGCGGCTACCACGGCGGGCAATGCCGCGGCCGTGCCGGCCCTGGTCGCCGCCGCCAACCCGGTCTACGCCCCGGCCGCCGCCAGCGCCACCATGCTGGTCGCCTCCTGCGTGGTGGTCACCGCCATCCTCACGCCCGTGCTGGTCTCCACCCTGGCCAAGCGCGTCCGGCAGCGGGCCGAAAGCGCCGGGCAGCGCGACTCGATGGCGCCGGAGTCGCCCCGATGAACATGCTGATCATCGCCGACGATCTGTCCGGCGCGGCGGACTGCGCCGTGGGCTTCGCCAGCCGCGGCTGGCGAAGCCTGGTGATGCTCGACGCCCGGCCAACGCAGGCGCAGGTCGAGGTCATCGCCGTGGATACCGACAGCCGCCGCCTGGACGCCACACAGGCCGCGCAGCGCAGCGTCGCGGCCTTCCATGCCCTGGCCAGGCCGGGCCAGCGGCTGTACAAGAAGATCGACTCGACCCTGCGCGGCAACTGGGCCGCGGAAGTCGCCGCGCTGCATCCCCTGGCGGGCCTGGCGCTGGTCGCCCCCGCCTTTCCGGAAATGGGCCGCACGGTGCGCGACGGCCAGGTGCTGGTGCACGGCGCGCCGCTGGAAAGCACCGACACCTGGCGCCTGGAACATGCCGATGCGCCGGCCGACATGGCCAGGATGCTCGGCGCCGCCGGGCTGCGCGTCGAACACTGCGCTCTGGAACAACTGCGCCGGTCGGCGGGGCGAGTCATCCAGTCGGCCATGGAGCGCGGCGTCCAGGCCCTGATCTTCGACGCCGAGACGGCCGAGGACCTGCGCCTGCTGGCACGGGAAACGGCGCAGGCGGAACTCCGGGCGTTCTGGGTCGGCTCCGGGGGCCTGGCAAGGCAGATAACCGAAGCGCCTGCGCCCTCCCCTTCGCAAACAGCAGCCGTCGAGACCGGCCATCTCCCATCGCAGCTGTCGACCGTAGTGCTGGCCGGCAGCCTTTCCGCCATCGCCGACCGGCAATGCGAGGAACTGCAGCGGCGCAGCGACATCCGCCAGCTCAGCTTGCCGCCGGCCGTGCTGCGCCAGGGCAGCGAGCATGCCGACTGGCCGGACTGGCAGGCGCAGGTGGGCGCGCTGCTCGACCAAGGCCGCGACCTGCTGCTGCGCATCGGCCGCGACGAACGCCCCGATCCCGCCGAAGGCGCCCTGCTTTCGGCCAATCTCGCCGCCCTGCTCAAGCCGCATTTCCATCGGGTCGGCGGCCTGGTCGCCACCGGCGGCGAAACCGCGCGGGCGATGCTCGGCGCGGTCGGCATCGACGGCCTGCAACTGGTCGGCGAGATCGAGGCCGGCAGCGTCCTCAGCCATCCCCTGGCCCCGGCGGGCGGCCACCGGCCCGGCATCGTCACCAAGGCCGGCGCCTTCGGCAGCCCCGAAGCCCTCTATCGCGCGTGGCGCCACCTGCGCGACGCGCAACAGTCCCCTCCTGAATTCAGAGTGCCCCACCCATGAACGACTATCTTCCCGTAATCGGCATCACCATGGGCGACGCCGCCGGCGTCGGACCGGAGATCATCGTCAAGAGCCTGGCCAGCGCCGGGCTCCACCGATTCTGCCGCCCACTGGTGATCGGCGATGCGCAGCGCCTGGAGAAGGCCGACCGGCTGCTCGGCGGGCTGGCCCGGGTACGGCGCATCGAGGATGCCGACGACGCTCGCTTCGAGCCGGGCGTGATCGACTGCATCGACCTCGGGCTCATCCCCGACGACCTGCCCTTCGGCGTGCTGTCCCCCGTGGCCGGGGATGCGGCCTACCGGTTCATCGCCCGCGCGGTGGACCTGGCCAAGGCCGGGAAGATCGACGCCATCTGCACCGCCCCGCTGAACAAGGAAGCCCTGCACGCCGGCGGCCACAAGTTTCCCGGCCACACCGAGCTGCTCGCCCACCTGACCAACGTCGACGAAGTGTCCATGATGCTGGTGGCCCCCAAGCTGCGCGTCATCCACGTCACCACCCACATCGGCATCATCGACGCCATACGCCGCATCGAGCCCGGCCTGGTGCAGCGCACCATCGAGCGCGGCCACGAGACCCTGGTGCGCTCCGGCATCCCGCAGCCGCGCATCGGCGTCTGCGGCATCAACCCGCACGCCGGGGAAAACGGCCTGTTCGGCTACGGCGAAGAGGAAGAGAAGATCATCCCCGCCGTCAGCCTGCTGCAGGCGCGGGGCCTGGACGTCACCGGCCCGCTGCCGGCCGACACCCTGTTCTACCGCGCCGGCCGCGGCGACTTCGACCTGGTGGTGGCCATGTACCACGACCAGGGGCACGGCCCGGTGAAGGTCCTCGGGCTGGAAGCCGGGGTGAACGTCACGGTCGGCCTGGACGTGGTGCGCACCTCGGTGGACCACGGGACCGCCTTCGACATCGCCGGCAAGGGCATCGCCGACGAACGCAGCCTGCTGGAGGCGCTACGCCAGGGCGCGGAGCTGGCGAACAGGCCGCGCTGAAGCTACTGCGGCGCCACCCATCTTCCCCGACTGAAGCGCAGCCGCACGCGCAGACGGCGGTGGGCCTGCGCCGCCAGGCTGTCGGCCGGCAGGCACAGGCCGCGGCTCAGGCGCTGGCCCGGCAAGCGGAAGCGCAGCACGATCAGCGCCGGCAGCGCGAGGCTGTCCGCGCGCAGTTGCACCGCCTGCCAACCGTCGGCCGGGCTCCATAGCTGCCAGCCGTCGGCGTCGTGGCGCAGAGCGCGGTAGGCGTGGCGGCTGCGCAGCAAAACCTGGCGCGGCAGCACCCACAGGGCATGGATCAGGCAGAGCAGCAGGCCGGCGGCCTGCCAGAAGGCGGGAATGGCGGCCAGATACAGCGCCGCCACGGCGAGCGCCAGGCTCGCCAGGTAGGCCGCCAGCAGCCGCTCGGACGGCCGCCAGTGGCACTCGAAGGGCTCACTTCGGTTGGACACGGTCCAGGATCATGCGCACGATGTGGCGCAGGTCGGCATCTTCCGGCTCGCCGCGCTGCATGAACCAGCCGAACATGTCCTGGTCCTCGCATTCCAGCAGCATACGGAAGCGCGCCTGGTTCTCGGCGTCCAGGCCCGGGTAGACCTCCTGCACGAAGGGCACCAGCAGCACGTCCAGCTCCAGCATGCCGCGGCGGCTGTGCCAGAAGAGTCGTTTCAGTTCGGTTTCGTCGGTCATCTGCGGGTCCTCGGCGCTACATCGGAAACCCCACGGTGCGGCGCCTGCCGGATTCCGTGAAGCGAGCGGCATTATACGCATGCCCTCGCCTGGCGGCACCCGCTGACAAGCGCAGGCCCCGGCTCTATCATGGAAAGCCTAACTTTCTTCCAGCGACCCGCAATGGCCGATTCCGCGTTCTACACCGCCCTGACCCACGAAGGAGTCCTCGCCGTCCGTGGCGCGGACGCCGCCAAGTTCCTGCAGGGGCAGTTGACCTGCAACCTCAACTACCTCGACGCCACGACTTCCAGCCTGGGCGGCCGCTGCACGCCCAAGGGGCGCATGACCTCCAGCTTCCGCATCGTCGCCGAGGGCGACGGCTACCTGCTGGCGCTGGCCGCCGAGCTGCTGGAAGGGCAACTGGCCGACCTGAAGAAGTACGCCGTGTTCTCCAAGGCCAGCCTGAGCGACGACAGCGCCGCCTGGCTCCGCTTCGGCCTGAGCGGCGGCGAGGCCGTGCTCGCCGGCCTCGGCCTGGAACTGCCCGCCGAAGCCGACCGCGTGGCGCGCAACGGTGATTTGCTGGCCATCGGCCTGGGCCATGGCCGCGCCGAACTCTGGGTGCCGGCGGCCCGCGCCGGCGAAGTGCGCGAGGCGCTCGACGCCGCGCTGGACGAAGGCACCCTCAACGACTGGCTGCTGGGCCAGGTGCGCGCCGGCGTAGGCCAGGTCTTCGGCGCCACCCGCGAGCTGTTCATCCCGCAGATGATCAACCTGCAGGCGGTCGGCGGCGTGAGCTTCAAGAAGGGCTGCTACACCGGCCAGGAAATCGTCGCGCGCATGCAGTACCTCGGCCGCCTCAAGCGCCGCCTGCACCGCCTGGCGCTGGACGCCGCCGAGCTGCCCGAGCCGGGCGCCGCGCTGTTCTCGCCGGTGCACGGCAGCAGCGTCGGCGAAGTGGTGCTGGCCGCCCGCGCCGCCGAAGGCATCGAGCTGCTGGCGGTGCTGCAGGACGACGCCGTGGCCGACGGCCGCGTGCGCCTCGGCCAGGCCGAGGACGGCCCGGCCCTGCGCCTGCTGACGCTGCCCTACGTTCTCGACAGCGACCGCGAAATCCAGCGCTGACCGAATCGCCTGCCGGGTGGGGAGCCCGGCGTCCCTCAAGGAACTGCCATGAGCAAGCTTGCCGAAAAAGTACAACAGGAACTGCTGCGGGCCATCGACAACGACGAACTGGTGCTGCCCACCCTGCCCGAGGTGGCGCTGCGGGTCCGCGAGGCGGCGGAGGACCCGGACGTCAGCATCCATGACCTGGCCCGGGTGATCGGCAACGACGCCGCGCTCACCGCGCGCATCATCAAGGTGGTGAACAGCCCGCTGCTGCGCACCAACAAGGAGATCACCGACCTGCAGATGGCCATCGGCCGCCTGGGCATCAACTACACCAGCAACCTGGCCACGGGCCTGGCCATGGAGCAGATGTTCCAGGCCACCTCCGACGTGGTCGACCGCAAGATGCGCGAGGTGTGGAACAAGAGCGTCGAGGTCGCAGGCATCTGCCACGCGCTGTGCCGCCACTACACCCGGCTGATGCCCGACCAGGCGACCCTCGCCGGCCTGGTGCACCAGATCGGCGTGCTGCCGATCCTCACCTACGCCGAGGAGAACAGCGAACTGCTGGCCGACTCCATCAGCCTCAACCACGTGATCGAGCGCATCCACCCGGTCATCGGCGACCGCATCCTCAAGGCCTGGGAATTCCCCGCGCCCATCGCCGAAGTGCCCGGCCACTACCTGGACTTCACCCGCGACTCCGCCAAGGCCGACTACGTGGACATCGTCCAGGTCGCCACCCTGCAGAGCTACCTGGGCAGCCAGCATCCCTTCACCGAAATGGACTGGAGCGACATCCCGTCCTTCGCCAAGCTGGGCATCGACCCGCAGGCCAACCTCAACGAGGACGAGGACCTGTCGGCCGCCATGGAGGCGGCGATGGGGATGTTGCAGTAGGCTGCCGGTCCGGCATTGGCGCGGGCTCTTCGGAGGAGCGAGCTTGCTCGCGAATAGCGTTCTACCGGAAAGGTTTGGTGTCGCTCCGAAGAGCGCCCTCTCCCTAACCCTCTCCCTGAAGGGAGAGGGGACTGTTCGGAGCGTTTGGATATTCCAGTGTTAGCCGGTAAGCATTGAAATTTCCGGCTAACACCACGTTCTCAGCCGGCACGGACAAGCCCCCTCTCCCTTCAGGGAGAGGGCTGGGGAGAGGGAGCGGAGTCAATCCAAACACCGAAGCCCGCCGGCAAGCGCTGTTCGTCGCGAGCAAGAACCAGGCGTCCCCCTCGCTCCTACGAAAAGCGCCTAGCCGCCCCTCGCGTCCTCCAGCGGAAAACTCACCCGCACCAGCAACCCACCCAGCTCGCCATGGGCCAGCTCGATGCGAGCCCGGTGCGCCGCGCAGATCTCCCCAACGATCGCCAACCCCAGCCCGGTGCCCTCCTGGCGCTTGCGGTAGAAGCGGCCGAAGACCTTGTCGCGCTCCTCCGCCGGGATGCCCGGGCCGTCGTCCTCGATCTCCAGCACGGCCGGCGACTCGACGCGGATCACCACGTTGCCGGCGGCATGGGCCAGGGCATTGGCCACCAGGTTGTCGAGCAGTTCGTGGAGCAGCGTCGGATCGCCCTTGATCCACACCGGCCGCTCGGCCTCCAGGGCCAGGGCCACGCCGCGCGCGTGGGCCAGCGGCGCCAGCACCATGCCCTGCTCGCGGGCCAGGGCGCCCAGCTCGATGGCCTCGCCGCCGCCCTCGGCGATGGCCCGGGCGCCGCTTTCCACCCGCGCCAGGGACAGCAGCTGGTTGGCCAGCCCGGTGACGCGGTCGGTGTACTGCACCGCTTCTTCCAGCGTCTCGCGCCAGCGCTGCGGCTCCTGCTCGCGCAGGCCCAGCTCCAGCCGTGCCTTGAGCGCCGCCAGCGGCGTGCGCAGTTCGTGGGAGGCTTCGGCGATGAACTGCGACTGGCGCTCGAACAGGCTGCGCAGGCGCACGGTGAAGTGGTTCAGCGCCGCCACCAGCGGGCGCAGTTCGCGCTGCACCGCCACCGGCGGCAGGGGCCGCAGGTCGTCCGCCTGGCGCTCCTCCACCGCCGCGCGCAGGCGGTCGAGCGGGCGCAGGCCGGCGCTCACCGCGTACCAGACCATGACCAGCGCGGCCAGCGCCGACAGCGCCAGGTTGAGCAGGGTGTCGGTGAGCAGCTCGCGGGCCAGGCGCTCGCGCGCGCCGAGGGTCTCGGCCACGCGGATTTCCGCCATGCCGTTGACCGTCGGCTGGCTGACCGGCTGCAGCAGGCTGACCACGCGCACGCCCTGGCCCTGGTATTCGCTGTCGTAGAAGCGCGCCAGCGCCGGATAGTCGTCGGTGCGCAGAGTTCCCGGCGGCGGCGCCGGCAGGTTCTCGTAGCCGGAGATGGACTGCCCGCGGGTGTCGATCACCTGGTAGAAGATGCGCCCGGCGCTGTCGTAGGCGAAGCTGTCCAGGGCCACGTAGGGCACGTTGGCGCGCAGGCTGCCGTCGCTGTCGTAGAGGCCGTCGGCGATGTCCCGCGCCGAGGCCAGCAGGGTGCGGTCGTAGGCGATGTCCGAGGCGTGGCGGGCACGCTGGTAGGTGGCCAGGCTGCCCAGCAGGAGCAGCACCAGCAGCAACCCGCCCAGGCGCCACAGCAGGCGCCAGCGCAGGCTGCCGGAACCGGGCAGGGCCAGGCGCCGGAGCACCTCAGGCATCCACGGCCTCGAGCAGGTAGCCCAGGCCGCGGAAGGTGACGATGCGCACCGCGTCGCCTTCCAGCTTCTTGCGCAGGCGGTGCACGTAGATTTCGATGGCGTCGGCGCTGGCGTCCTGGTCCAGGCCGAACACCTGGGCGGCCAGCTGCTCCTTGCTCAGCACCCGCCCGGGGCGGGCGATCAGCGCTTCCAGCACGGCCTGCTCGCGGGAGGTCAGGGTCAGCGCCTCGCCGGCCAGGCTGAAGCGCCGCGCGCCCAGGTCGTAGACCAGCTCGCCGCAACGCTGCTGCTGTTCGCCGCCGAGCACGCTGCGCCGCAGCAAGGCCTTCACCCGCGCTTCCAGTTCGCTCAGCTCGAAGGGCTTGGCCAGGTAATCGTCGGCGCCGAGGTTGAGGCCATGGACGCGGTCCTTGACCTCGCCGCGGGCGGTCAGCATCAGCACCGGCAGGGTCTTGCCGCGGCCGCGCAGGCGCGCCAGCACCTCGAAGCCGTCCAGGCGCGGCAGGCCGACATCGAGAATGGCCAGGGCGTATTCCTCGCTGGCCAGGGCCAGGTCGGCGGCCACCCCGTCGCGCAGCAGGTCGACCGTCCAGCCCGCGCCCTTGAGCGCCTGCTGCACGCTGTCGCCCAGTTGCGGATGGTCTTCGACCAGAAGGATGCGCACGGCGGTATTCCTCGCTCGGATGTGGACAGGTGCACGCAGTTTACCCGCCCACGGGCGCCTGTGAACGGCTGAAAGCCTGGTGAAAGGCAGCGGCGCTAGGATCGCCCGTCAGACGACGCAGATCGTCCCAAAATCGGCTGGCGGCGTGGCGCCATCCACACAAGAACAAGAAATGGAGTCCACCGATGCTGACTGTCCAGCACCCGGCCCGTGGGGCCAATCCCGTCCTGTTCCGTGTTTTTCCCGCCGGTTTCGGCGCGGCCCTGGCCCTCGGCGGCCTGGCCGGGGAAGCCGACGCCTCCGGCTTCATCGAAGACAGCAGCCTGAAGCTGCAGACGCAGAACATCTACTTCAACCGCGACTTCCGCGACGGCGCCGGCCAGTCCAAGCGCGAGGAGTGGGCGCAAGGTTTCATCCTCGACTTCCAGTCCGGCTACACCGACGGCACCGTCGGCGTCGGCCTCGACGCCCTGGGCATGCTCGGCCTCAAGCTCGACTCCAGCCCCGACCGCACCGGCAGCGGCCTGCTGCCCACCCACGACGACGGCCGCGCCGCGGACGAGTACAGCAAGCTCGGGCTGACCGCCAAGTTCAAGGTCTCGCAGACCGAACTCAAGCTCGGCAGCCTGATCCCCGACCTGCCCACCCTGCAGCCCAACGACAGCCGCCTGTTCCCGCAGATATTCGAGGGCGGCCTGCTGGAGTCCCGCGACCTGCCCGGCCTGACCTTCACCGGCGGGCGCCTGGAAAAGGCCATCGACCGCGACTCCACCGATGCCCAGGACCTGGCGCTGAACAACAAGAACAAGCGCTTCACAGGCAGCGTCGCCGGCGAGCACTACGACCTGGCCGGCGGCGACTACAAGTTCGACGAGCACTTCACCGGCCGCTACCACTACGCCGAGCTGGACGAGGTGTACCGCCAGCACTTCGTCGGCCTGCTCAGCAGCCACAAGCTGGGCGACGGCAAGCTGACCACCGACTGGCGCCTGGCGATCAGCGACGACGACGGCGCCGCCCGCGGCGGCAGGATCGACAACCGCGCCTTCAACGCCATGCTCGGCTACGCCCTCGGCGCCAACAAGTTCAGCATCGGCTGGCAGCAGATGGACGGCGACAGCGCCTTCCCCTACATCGACGGCAGCAACCCCTACCTGGTGAACTTCGTCCAGGTCGGCGACTTCGCCGAGACCAAGGAACGCTCCTGGCAACTGCGCCACGACTTCGACTTCGCCGTGTTCGACATCCCCGGCCTGACCCTGATGAACCGCTACCTCAAGGGCGACAACGCCGAGATCAACGGGCGCGCCGGCGAAGGCCGCGAGTGGGAACGCGACACCGACCTCAAGTACGTGGTGCAGAGCGGCCCGCTGAAGGACTTCGGCGTGCGCCTGCGCAACGCCACCTACCGTTCCAACTTCGCCCGCAACGCCGATGAAACCCGCGTCTACCTCACCTATTCCCTGGCGATCTGGTAAACAACAACAAGAAGAGGCCCCGATGATGACCAAGCTCCGCACCCTCCCCCTGCTTCTCACCGCCGGCGCGCTGTTCACCGCCGCCGTCGCCCACGCCGAGCCCAAGCGCCCGGAATGCATCGCCCCGGCCGCCCCCGGCGGCGGTTTCGACCTGACCTGCAAGCTGGCGCAGAGCGCCCTGCTGGACGAGAAGCTGCTGAGCAGCCCGATGCGCGTCACCTACATGCCCGGCGGCGTCGGCGCGGTGGCCTACAACGCCGTGGTCGCCCAGCGCCCGGCCGACGGCAACAGCATCACCGCCTTCTCCAGCGGCTCGCTGCTGAACCTGGCCCAGGGCAAGTTCGGCCGCTACGACGAGAACGCGGTGAAGTGGCTGGCGGCCATCGGCACCAGCTACGGCGCCATCGCCGTGCGCAGCGATTCGCCCTACAAGAACCTCGCCGACCTGGTGGCCGCGCTCAAGGCCGACCCGAGCAAGGTGGTGATCGGCTCCGGCGGCACCGTCGGCAGCCAGGACTGGATGCAGACCGCGCTGGTCGCCAAGGCCGCCGGCATCGATCCGAAGCGGCTGCGCTACGTCGCCCTGGAAGGCGGCGGCGAGATCGCCACGGCGCTGCTGGGCGGGCACATCCAGGTGGGCAGCACCGACATCTCCGACTCCATGCCGCACATCCGCGCCGGCAAGATGCGCCTGCTGGCGGTGTTCGCCGAGGAGCGCCTGCAGGACGAGGGCATGGCCGACATCCCCACCGCCAGGGAGCAGGGCTTCGACATCGTCTGGCCGGTGGTGCGCGGCTTCTACGTCGGGCCCAAGGTCAGCGACGAGGACTACCAGTTCTGGAAGGCCTCGTTCGACAAGCTGCTGGCCTCGGAGGACTTCGCCAAGCTGCGCGACCAGCGCGAGCTGTTCCCCTTCGCCATGACCGGGCCCGAGCTGGACAGCTACGTCAAGCAGCAGGTCGCCCGCTATCGGCAGATGGCCCATGACTTCGGCCTGATCCAGTAAGCCGCGAGGTTCCCGACATGCACGCCCCCCACTCGCTGCCGCAGCGGCTGTTCGCCGGTGCCTGGCTGCTGGCCTGCCTCGGCCTGGCCGCCGTGGCCTGGAACTACCAGGCGCCCTTTTCCTACGAACCGGTGGGCCCGCGCGCCTACCCGCTGCTGTGCCTGGCGCTGATGGCGATCGGCCTGGCCTGGCTGATCCTGCGGCCGACGCCGGCCCGCCACGACGACGAGGCGCCGCTGGAAGGCGCGCTGCTGCGCAAGGTGGTGGCGTGCATCGGCCTGCTGCTGGTCTACGCCGGGCTCTTCGAGCCGCTGGGCTTCATCCTCGCCAGCGCCCTGGTGGGCAGCTTCATCGCCCTGCTCTACGGCGGCAAGCCAGCCGTCAGCGTGCTCACCTGCACGCTGCTGAGCATCGGCCTGTACCTGCTCTTCGACCGCACCCTGGACGTCCCGCTGCCGCGGGGCGTGCTCGACTTCCTGCCCTTCTGAGGACACCGTCATGGATACCCTGAGCTATCTCGGGCAGGGCTTCGGCGTCGCCCTGAGCCCCTACAACCTCGTCACCGCGTTGATCGGCACGCTGATCGGCACCGTGGTCGGCCTGCTCCCGGGCCTGGGCCCGATCAACGGCGTGGCCCTGCTGATCCCGGTGGCCTTCGCCCTCGGCCTGCCGCCGGAGTCGGCGCTGATCCTGCTGGCCGCGGTGTACCTGGGCTGCGAATACGGCGGGCGGATCTCCTCGATCCTGCTGAACATCCCCGGCGAGGCCTCCACCGTGATGACCACCCTGGACGGCTACCCCATGGCGCGCAACGGCCTGGCCGGCGTGGCCTTGTCGCTGTCGGCCTGGAGCTCGTTCATCGGCGCCTTCATCGCCACCTGCGGCATGGTGCTGTTCGCCCCGCTGCTGGCGAAATGGGCGATCGCCTTCGGCCCGGCGGAATACTTCGTGCTGATGGTCTTCGCCATAGTCGCGCTCGGCGGCCTGGCCGGCGACCGGCCGCTGAAGACGCTGCTGGCGGCGCTGCTCGGGCTGTTCCTGTCCAGCGTGGGCATCGACGCCAACAGCGGCGTGTACCGCTTCACCTTCGAGAGCATCCACGTCGCCGACGGCATCCAGTTCGTGGTGCTGGTGCTGGGCCTGTTCTCGGTCAGCGAGATCCTCCTGCTGCTGGAGAAGACCCACCACGGGCACAAGGCCGTGGAAGCCAGCGGGCGCATGCTGTTCAACCTCAAGGAGGCGGCCTCGGTGTTCGTCGTCAACCTGCGCTGCGGCCTGCTGGGCTTCGTCATGGGCGTGCTGCCCGGCGCCGGCGCCACCCTGGCCAGCGCCGTGGCCTACATGACCGAGAAGCGCTACGCCGGCGCCAGCGGCAAGTTCGGCCAGGGCGACATGCGCGGCCTGGCCGCCCCGGAAACCGCCATCGGCGCTTCCGCCTGCGGCGCCCTGGTGCCGATGCTGACCCTCGGCGTGCCCGGCTCGGGCACCACCGCGGTGATGATCGGCGCGCTCAGCCTGTACAACATCACCCCCGGCCCGCTGCTGTTCCAGGAGCAGCCGACCATCGTCTGGGGCCTGATCGCCTCGCTGTTCATCGCCAACCTGATGCTGATCATCCTCAACGTGCCGATGGTGCGGGTGTTCACCCGCATCCTCGCGGTGCCGAACTGGGCGCTGGTGCCGGGCATCGCGATCATCACCGCCATCGGCGTGTACGCCGTGCATGCCACCACCTTCGACCTGTTCCTGATGGTCGGCATCGGCATCCTCGGCTACATCCTGCGCAAGCTCGACTTCCCGCTCTCGCCGCTGCTGCTGGGCTTCATCCTCGGCGGGCTGATGGAGCAGAACCTGCGCCGCGCGCTGTCGATCTCCAACGGCGAGCTGGGCATCCTCTGGTCCAGCCCCATCGCCATCGGCACCTGGGCCCTGGTGGCGGCGATGCTCGGCCTGCCGCTGTACCGCGCCTGGCGCCGCCGCCTGGCCCGGCGCAACGCGGCGCTGGCCGGCGCCTGAGAAAGACCGACCACGCTCGCCGCGTTCTCTCCTGCGGCGATTTCAGACCCGCCTTGCGCGGGTCTCTTTTTGCCTGGGGTGGGCGCTGGTAAGCCCCGCGATGGGTATCGCTTCGCTCAACCCATCCTACGAGGGACTGCAGGTGCGCCAAGGGGCTTTCGGCAAGATGGCTCTAGCTTGCAATACCCATCGGCTGGGCGGGTCAGCGCGGCGCCAGGTGCACCACCATCAACTGCACGCTCTCGTTGCCGCGGTATTCGTTGACGTCCAGCTTGTAGGCCACTTCCGCCCAGCGCACCGTCGGGTTCGGCCAGACCTCGCGGTCGACGTTGAAGGCGATGCCGTCCAGCTGCAGCGAACCGCACTCGGTCTTGAGCACCAGCTTCAGGTGGCGCTCGCCGACGATGCGCTGCTGGACGATCTGGAACACCCCGTGGAACAGCGGCTCGGGGAAGTGCTGGCCCCAGGGGCCGGCCTGGCGCAGGGCGCGGGCCAGTTCCAGGTGGAACTCGGTCAGGCTCAGCTGGCCGTCGGAGAGGATGCGCCCGGTGAGGTCGTCCTCGCTGAGCTGGCGGCGCACCTCGGCGTCGAAGGCCGCGGCGAAGGCGCCGAAATGCCCTTGCGGCAGCGACAGGCCGGCGGCCATGGCATGCCCGCCGAACTTGCTGATCAGCCCCGGGTGGCGCGCGGCCACGGCGTCCAGCGCATCGCGGATGTGCAGGCCCGGCACCGAGCGCGCCGAACCCTTGAGGCTGCCGTCGCCGGCGTCGGCGAAGGCGATGGTCGGGCGGTGGTAGCGCTCCTTCAGGCGCGAGGCGAGGATGCCGATCACGCCCTGGTGCCAGTCCGGGTCGAACAGGCACAGGCCGAAGGGCATTTCCTCCACCGGCAGCTCCTTGAGCTGGGCCAGGGCCTCGCGCTGCATGCCCTGTTCGATGGCCTTGCGGTCCTGGTTGAGCTGGTCGAGCTGCACCGCCATGTCGCGGGCCAGGGCCTCGTCCTCGCAGAGCAGGCACTCGATGCCCAGGGACATGTCGTCCAGGCGCCCGGCGGCGTTCAGCCGCGGGCCGAGGATGAAGCCCAGGTCGGTGGAGGTGATGCGCCGGGCGTCACGCCCGGCCACTTCCAGCAGCGCGCGCAGGCCCGGGCGGGCGCGGCCGGCGCGGATGCGCGCCAGGCCCTGGTGCACCAGGATGCGGTTGTTGGCGTCCAGCGGCACCACGTCGGCGACGCTGCCCAGGGCCACCAGGTCGAGCAGCTCGGCCAGGTTAGGCTCCGGCGTGCCGCTGCGGGCGAACCAGTCCAGCTCGCGCAGGCGCGCGCGCAGGGCGAGCATCACGTAGAAGATCACGCCAACCCCGGCCATCGCCTTGCTGGGGAATTCGCAGCCCGGCTGGTTGGGGTTGACGATGGCGTCCGCCGCCGGCAGCTCAGGGCCCGGCAGGTGGTGGTCGGTGACCAGCACGCGCAGCCCGGCGGCCTTGGCCGCGGCCACGCCGTCGATGCTGGAGATGCCGTTGTCCACGGTGACCAGCAGCTCCGGGCGTTTCTCCAGGGCGACCGCGACTATCTCCGGGGTCAGGCCGTAGCCGTATTCGAAGCGGTTCGGCACCAGGTAGTCGACCCAGGCCGCGCCGAGCAGGCGCAGGGCCAGCACGCCGACGCTGCTGGCGGTGGCGCCGTCGGCGTCGAAGTCGCCGACGTAGAGGATGCGCTGGCGCTTCTCCAGGGCGTCGACCAGCAGTTCGACGGCGGCGTCGATGCCCTTGAGCTGGCGGTACGGGATCAGCCGCGCCAGGCCCTTGTCCAGCTCCTCGGCGGACTTCACGCCGCGGGCGGCGTAGAGGCGGGTCAGCAGTGGCGGCAGGTCGCCGAGGTCGGGCAGGGTTTCCGGCAACGGGCGGGGGTCGATGCGCATCAGAGCTTTCCAATCCTTCCATTTCAGCCTGACCTTGCGCCTTGCGAGCTAGAGCACGGCTAGGCGAAAACAGGCACGGGCGCGGAGTTTACCGAGTGTAAATGAGCAAGCCCGGGCCTGTTTCGACACAGCCGGGCCGACGCGCAGCTAGCGCAACTCAGCGTTCGCCCATCAGCCATTCGAGTTGCAGTTCATGCTGGCCGTTCTCATCGGTGACGAAGATCGTCCCCTCGCTGATCATCACGGTCCAGTTGATCGAGCGCGGCAGGTCGCGGGCCAGTTCCTCCAGCGGCTCCTGGGGCACGGCGGCGACATTCAGGTTCTTCAGGTGGCGCACGCCGTCGAGAACCTTGGTGGTCCACACGCGCAGGTTGCCGTAGGCCAGCAACGAGAGCTTCTCGCAGCGCCGCGAGCACCACACCAGGCGCTCGCTGTCCGGCTGGCCGACCTCGATCCAGTGCAGGATGCGGTCGTCCAGGCTCTTCTCCCACAGCGACGGTTCCTCGACGTCCGACAGGCCGCGGCCGAAGGCCAGTTGCTCGTTGTACCAGAGCACGAAGGCGATCAGGCGGACCGCCAGGCGCTCCTCGGTTTCCGAGGGGTGGCGGGCGACGGTGAAGCGCAGCGTCTCGTAGACGCCGCGGTCCAGGTCGGTGAGGCTGATGTCGGCCTTGTAGGGGGTGGCAGAGAGGGCCATGGTCTATCCCAGCGATGCGAAGGCGGCAAGTCTACCCCGATTGCGCCGGCCCTGCCGCCCCCGTCGCGCTCAGCGGTGGCCGCGGCCCTCGCGCCCCGGCCTGGGGGCCGACAGCTCGATACGGTTGCGGCCCTTGGCCTTGGCCAGGTACAGCGCCTGGTCGGCCAGCGACAGCAGCCGCGCCAGCTCGTAGCCGCCCTCCTCGCTGGTGGCCACGCCGATGCTGACGCTGAGCAGGCCATCCGCGACGAACGGCACCTCGGCGAACTCCCGGCGGATGCGTTCGGCCACCTGGCAGGCGGCTTCGGTGCCGGCGCCGATCAGCAGGCAGGCGAACTCCTCGCCGCCGATGCGCCCGAACACGTCCTGGCGGCGCATGCGCGAGGCGGTGATGCGGCTGAATTCCTGCAGGGCGCGGTCGCCCACCGGGTGGCCGTAGGCGTCGTTGAGGCGCTTGAAGTTGTCCAGGTCGCAGACCAGCAGCGCCACCGGCTCGCCACGCTCGGCGCACAGGCGCAGCAGGCGCTCGCCGGAATCCATGAAGGCGCGGCGGTTGCCGATGCCGGTCAGGGGGTCGCTCAGGGCCGCCGAACGGAACTTCAGCTCGGCGCGGTCCTTGACCATGGTCAGGGTGGTGAAGGCCAGGCCGACGGCGACCATCATGGTCTCGAACACCAGCAGGGTGAACAGGGTGGTGTAGGTGCCGGCGGGCACCACCGGCACCTCGCCGCGGTCGACGAAGATGCGCAGGGTGTAGAAGCCGGCGTGGAACAGCAACAGGGCCAGGGTCGGCCGCAGCGGCACTTCCAGGCGCTGGCGGCTGCGCCACAGCTCGGCGGCGGCGAGCAGGCAGTAGACCACGGTCAGCGCCGAGTGGACCTGGATGCGCAAGACCATCGACTGCAGGAAGACCGGCCACAGGCACAGCAGCAGCCAGAGCACGGCGCCCGCGGCCACGCCGGGCCAGTAGGGCGCGCGCCCGGCGAACACCCGCATGCTGGTCCACAGCAGCGCGCAGGAAAGCGCCACCACCATGTTGCCGGCGACGATGGCCAGCGTCTCCAGGCCGAAGCTGCGCAGGGCGATGAGGAAGGTGGACAGCGCCCCGAGCAGGAGCATGGCGGCCATGTAGCCAAGGGTCGGCTCGCGGCGCCCGCCGTACCAGGCGAAGAACATCAGCACGCCGACCAGGGCGAGGATGTACAGGTCCACCAGCAGCAGGGTGGGCAGGCTCAGCGACATGCGCCCTCCTTCGGCATCCCGTGCGCAGGCGACGTAGGGTCGACGGAAGGAGGAAGATCAACGGCGCCCATGAGCGGATACCCGGCCGGCCTGAAAAGGGTGTGGGAATGCTCCCTACTCTACGCGTCCAGCGTCGATCGCGGAACGCCTTCACAACCGATCGGTCAGCTTTGCCCGCGCCGCCGCCCCGGCCATGGCTTGCGGCGGGCCGGCGACGGCCCTAGAGTCGCCCCACTGCCCGACTGACGGAAACCTTCGATGAACGCCACCGCCAAACCCCTCGCCGGCCTCAAGGTCGTGGAACTCGGCACCCTGATCGCCGGCCCCTTCGCCGCGCGCCTGTGCGCGGAGTTCGGCGCCGACGTGACCAAGATCGAGTCGCCCGACGGCGGCGACCCGCTGCGCAAGTGGCGCAAGCTCTACGAGGGCACCTCGCTGTGGTGGTTCGTGCAGGCGCGCAACAAGCGCTCGCTGACCCTCAACCTCAAGCAGGAAGCCGGCCGCGAAGTGCTGAAGAAGCTGCTGGCCGAGGCCGACATCCTCATCGAGAACTTCCGCCCCGGCGTGCTGGAGAAGCTCGGCCTGGGCTGGGACGTGCTCCACGCGCTGAACCCCAGGCTGGTGATGGTGCGCCTGTCCGGCTTCGGCCAGAGCGGCCCCTACAAGGACCAGCCGGGCTTCGGCGCGGTGGGCGAATCCATGGGCGGGCTGCGCTACATCACCGGCTTCGAGGACCGCCCGCCGGTGCGCACCGGCATCTCCATCGGCGACTCCATCGCCGCCCTGTGGGGCGTCATAGGCGCGCTCATGGCGCTGCGCCACCGCGAGGTCAACGGCGGCCAGGGTCAGGTGGTGGACGTGGCGCTGTACGAGGCGGTGTTCGCCATGATGGAGTCCATGGTCCCGGAGTTCGACGTGTTCGGCTTCATCCGCGAGCGCAGCGGCAACATCATGCCCGGCATCACCCCGTCCTCGGTGCACACCACGGCCGACGGCAAGCACGTGCAGATCGCCGCCAACGGCGACGCCATCTTCCGCCGCTTCATGCTCGCCATCAGCCGCCAGGACCTGGCCGACGACCCGCAATTGGCCGGCAACGACGGCCGCGATGCGCGGCGCGATGAACTGTACGGGGTGATCGACCGCTGGGCCCGCTCGCTGCCGCTGGAAGAGGTGCTGAAGGTGCTGAACGAGGCCGAGGTGCCGGCCAGCCGCATCTACTCCGCCGAGGACATGTTCGCCGATCCGCAATTCCTCGCCCGCGAGATGTTCCTCTCGGCGAAGCTGCCGGACGGCAAGCCCTTCAAGATGCCCGGCATAGTGCCCAAGCTCTCGGAAACCCCCGGCTCGGCCGAATGGATAGGCCCGAAGCTGGGCGAGCACAACGATGCGATCCTGGCGGAGTTGGGCTACGACGCAGAACAGATCGCCGCGTTGCGGCGGGATGGGGCTGTTTGATAGCGGTGAGCACGCTCTTGTAGGAGCGAGCTTGCTCGCAAACTGGAGTCACCTGCGACTTCGACGCCATGGCTTGGCTCCGTCCCCTCTCCCTAACCCTCGGCTGCGCGCCCCGCCCTGAAGGGAGAGGGGACCGTTGGGCAGAAACGGCTGTTCTGGAGTTAGCCGGCAGCACCGAAGGTTTCCGGCTGAAACCATTCCTCCTCTCGGCACGGACCAGCCCCCTCTCCCTTCAGGGAGAGGGTTGGGGAGAGGGCGCTCTTCAGGTCAAGCGCCGAGATTGCCGGCGAAGCCCCATTCGCGAGCAAGCTCGCTCCTACGAAAAGAACGGAACCACCCGACTGATCCACGCTGGAAAATCCACTACCTGATCCTTTCGGCGCCCATTCCGGGCGCCCCGCAGAGGAGAAGGCTCCATGGAGATGAACCAGCACTGCCTGGACACGCTGCGCAAGCTGGCCCAGGGCATCGACCCGCGCAGCGGCCTGCCGCTTCCCGAGCAGGATGCCTGCCAGGCGCCGGAGGTGATCCGCGCCCTGTTCCAGGCCATCCAGGCCCTCGAAGCCCAGAGCAAGGTACGCCCGCCGCCGGAGCAGGCCGGCAAGCCCTGGAGCGAGGAAGAGGAACAGGCCCTGCTGCAGCGCTTCGACGAGGGCGAGCCGATTACCGCCATCGCCCGCGCCCATGGCCGCACCACCGGGGCCATCCGCGCCCGCCTGGTGCAGTGCGGGCGCCTGTAGAAACACGAATGCCGCCGTCCCGGGCCGGGACGGCGGCATTCGCGATGGAACCGGCGGGCTCAGGTGTCGTAGCTGAGCACCTGGGCGGCACGCTGGCGCAGTGCCAGGATGACGTCGTTGCAGATCCGCCCCTCCTGCACCGCCAGGTCGCGGCTGATGGCTTCCAGCGCCTCCTGGCAATTGCGCTCGTCGGCCAGTTGTTCGCCACTGAGGACGCGACGCAGGACGACCTCGCCTTCGGAAGTGCTCAGGCTCAGCACCCGGCCACCGTCCGGACGCGCGGGTCCGAGATCGTGGGCGTACTGGCTGAAGATGGCTGCGAGCAGGGGCTCGAGTCGGTCCATGGGGTTCTCCTGGGATACAACGGATACGTCAGCAAAAGACCTCTATCTGAAGGAAAAAGTTCAATAACCTCAGATATTTGCCCCGCAAACGAAAAAGCCCGCCAAGCTGGCGGGCTCTTCCTGCGGCCGGTTTAGAGCGGCTTGCCGCGGTTGCCGTGGGCGCTGACGAAGGCCTGGACCTTGGCTAGTTCGTTGGGCAGCACGGTGCAGCGTTCCTCGCGCTGGAACAGGTCGGCCAGGTGCGTCGGCAGCGCCGGGGCCGCCTCGATGCCGGCCTTCTCCACCGCTTCCGGGAATTTCACCGGGTGTGCGGTGCCCAGGGTGACCATGGGGATGGCCAGGCTGCGGCGGCATTCGCGGGCGGCGCGCACGCCGATGGCGGTGTGCGGGTCCAGCAGTTCGCCGCACTCGGCGTAGACCTCGGCGATGGTCTGGCAGGTCTGCTCGTCGTCCACCGCCAGCGAATCGAACAGGCGGCGCGCCTCGGTCCAGCGGTCATCCTCGACGGACAGCTTGCCGGTGGCCTTGAAGCCGTCCATCAGCTCGGCGATGGCCTTGCCGTTGCGGCCGTGCAGGTCGAACAGCAGGCGCTCGAAGTTGGACGAGACCATGATGTCCATGGACGGCGACAGCGATGCGTGCAGGGTGTCCTTGTCGTAGCGGTTGCCGGACATGAAGCGGTGCAGGATGTCGTTGCGGTTGGTCGCCACGATCAGTTGGCTGACCGGCAGGCCCATGTTGCGCGCCAGGTAGCCGGCGAAGATGTCGCCGAAGTTGCCGGTGGGCACCGAGAAGGCCACCGAACGGGCCGGCGCGCCGAGCTGGATGGCGGCGTGGAAGTAGTAGACGATCTGGGCCATGATCCGCGCCCAGTTGATCGAGTTGACCGCCACCAGGCGGGTGCCTTTCAGGAAGCCCTGGTCGGCGAAGCTGGCCTTGACCATCTCCTGGCAGTCGTCGAAGTTGCCTTCGATGGCGATGTTGTGGATGTTTTCGCCGAGGATGGTCGTCATCTGCCGGCGCTGCACCTCGGACACACGGTTGTGCGGGTGCATGATGAAGATGTCGACGTTCTCGCAGGCCTTGCAGCCTTCGATGGCCGCCGAGCCGGTATCGCCGGAGGTGGCGCCCATGATCACCACGCGCTCGCCGCGCTTGGTCAGCACGTGGTCGAGCAGGCGGCCGAGCAGTTGCAGGGCGAAGTCCTTGAAGGCCAGGGTCGGGCCGTGGAACAGCTCCAGCACCCACTCGTTGCCATTCAGTTGGCGCAGCGGCGCCACGGCATTGTGGGCGAAGACGCCGTAGGTCTCCTCGAGGATCTTCTTGAAGTCGGCGTCGCTGATGCTGCCGGCGACGAACGGGCGCATCACCCGGAAGGCCAGCTCGTGGTACGGCAGGCCGGCCCAGGAGGCGATTTCCTCGACGGTGAAGCGCGGCAGGTTTTCCGGCACGTACAGGCCGCCGTCGCTAGCCAGGCCAGCCAGAAGCACGTCTTCGAAGTTCAGCGCGGGCGCCTGGCCGCGGGTACTGATGTAGCGCATGTTAGAAACCTTTCTTGAAAACCGATAAAAGCGCTGGAGGCTTGAGGCTGGACGTAGAAGCCTTCTCGTCCAGCCTTCAGCCTATAGCCTTACGCGAGCTGCTCTACACGAATGCGTACGACATTGCCGACCACGTCATCCAGCGCTTCCAGCGCGGCGATGGCTTCGATGATGCGGGACTCGAGCACGCGGTGGGTAACCAGGATCATCGGCACCAGACCGTCATGCTCTTCGACTTCCATCTGCATGATCGATTCGATGTTGATGCCGCGCTCGGAGAGGATGGTCGCCACCTGGGCCAGTACGCCCGGGTGGTCCTTGGCCTGGATGCGCAGGTAGTAGGCGCTTTCGCAGGCTTCGATCGGCAGGATCGGGTGGTCGGAGAGCGAGTCCGGCTGGAAGGCCAGGTGCGGCACGCGGTTCTCCGGGTCGGTGGTGAGCACGCGGACCACGTCGACCAGGTCGGCGACCACCGAGGAGGCAGTGGGCTCCATGCCGGCGCCGGCGCCGTAGAACAGCGTGGAACCGGCGGCATCGCCGTTGACCATGACCGCGTTCATCACGCCGTTGACGTTGGCGATCAGGCGGTCGGCCGGGATCAGCGTCGGGTGCACGCGCAGCTCGATGCCGGCATCGGTGCGGCGGGCCACGCCCAGGTGCTTGATGCGGTAGCCCAGGGCCTCGGCGTAGTTCACGTCGGCGGTGGTCAGCTTGGTGATGCCCTCGGTGTAGGCCTTGTCGAACTGCAGCGGGATGCCGAAGGCGATGGACGCCAGGATGGTCAGCTTGTGCGCGGCGTCGATGCCCTCGACGTCGAAGGTCGGGTCGGCTTCGGCGTAGCCCAGCGCCTGGGCTTCCTTGAGCACGTCGGCGAAGGCGCGGCCTTTCTCGCGCATCTCGGTGAGGATGAAGTTGCCGGTGCCGTTGATGATGCCGGCCAGCCAGTTGATGCGGTTGGCCGCCAGGCCCTCGCGGATCGCCTTGATCACCGGGATGCCGCCGGCCACCGCGGCCTCGAAGGCGACGATCACGCCCTTCTCGCGGGCCTTGGCGAAGATTTCGTTGCCGTGCACGGCGATCAGCGCCTTGTTCGCGGTGACCACGTGCTTGCCGTTCTCGATGGCCTTGAGCACCAGCTCGTGGGCCAGGGTGTAGCCGCCGATCAGCTCGATGACCACGTCGATTTCCGGGTTGTTCGCCACGTCGAAAATGTCGGCAGTGATGGGGGTGCTGCCGGTTTCGCATTTCGGATTGGGGCGACGGGCGGCAATCTGCGCAACCTCGATACCACGCCCGGCACGGCGGGCAATCTCCTCGGCGTTGCGTTTGAGTACATTGAAGGTACCGCCACCGACGGTCCCCAACCCACAGATTCCCACTTTCACCGGTTTCACGCTGAAACTCCCCATCATCGCGGCAAACGGGGTACGTCCCGGCCCGCGGCGCATGCGCGGCGAGGGCGGGGACGTACCGTACGAAGGCCGGGCGAGCGCCCGGCCTCATGGTTAAAGGAACCGCACATTACGAAGCGGCTCCCTATTAGTCAAATCAGGCGCAGGGCCCGATTCACTTGGTGTCCAGCACCAGCTTGGCGATTTCGCCGGCGCTCTGGTAACCCGGCAGCATCTGGCCGCTTTCGAGGATGATCGCCGGGGTGCCCTGCACGCCGACCATCTGGCCCAGCTGGAACTGCTTGTCCACCGGGTTGGGGCACTGCGCGGCCTTGATTTCCTTGCCGTGGAACATCTCGGTCATGGCCGCCGCGCGGTCCTTGGAGCACCACACCGCCTGCAGTTGCTGGTCACCCGGGGACTTCGGCCCCTGGCGCGGGAAGGCCAGGTAGCGCACCTCGATGCCGCGCTTGTTCAGCTCCGGCACCTCGGCGTGCAGCTTCTGGCAGTAGGGGCAGGTGGTGTCGGTGAACACGGTGATGTGCGCCTTGGCCTTGCCCTGGGCGGGGAACACCACCATGTCGCTGGCCGGCAGAGCATTGATGGTCTTGGCCACGCCGGCCGCCTCGGCGACCTCGGTGATGTTGGTGGCCGCGCCGTCCTTCACCTGGTAGATGTTGCCCTGCACCACGAAGTTGCCGTCGGTGCTGGCGTAGAGCACCCGGCCGCCCTTGAGCTGGACCTGGTACAGGCCCTGCACGGGGCTGGCGCTGATGGTTTCGATGGGCAGGTCGGGCTGCAGCGACTGCAGGGTCTTGCGGATGGTCTGGTCGGGCTCGGCGGCCAGGACGAGGGTGCTGGCGAGGCCCAGGGCCGCGGCAGCCAGGAAACGGGACAGACGCATGGAAAACTCCTGTGGATGAACCTCGCAGCCTACCACAGCAGAGCCTGCGGACCGAACCGCGAGCTTGTAGCACGAGGCTTCAGGGCGCGCCGTTGGTCGATCAGGTCAAGCGGCGGATAACGCGAACGGTTGTTCGTCCTACACCAGACAGGCCTATCTTGCCGGCTGCGCCGAGGCGCGCCTCAACGGATGGGTTGAGCCTTGGCGAAACCCATGCGGTCGTGGTGATGGGTATCGCTTCGCTCAACCCATCCTACGGGGGTGTCCGGCCCATCGCGGACGGAGTCCGCTCCTGCGCTCAACCGCGCGGGTGGTGCTGGGCGTGCAGTTCCTGCAGGCGCGCGCGGGCGATGTGGGTGTAGATCTGCGTGGTCGACAGGTCGCTGTGGCCCAGCAGCATCTGTACCACGCGCAGGTCGGCGCCATGGTTGAGCAGGTGGGTGGCGAAGGCGTGGCGCAGGGTGTGCGGCGACAGCGACTTGCCGATGCCGGCGACCTTGGCGTGGTGCTTGATGCGGTACCAGAAGGTCTGCCGCGTCATCTGTTCGCCGCGCAGGCTGGGGAAGAGCACGTCGCTGGGGCGGCCGCCGAGCAGGTCGTCGCGGGCGTTGCGCAGGTAGCGTTCGAGCCAGACGATGGCTTCCTCGCCCAACGGCACCAGGCGCTCCTTGCTGCCCTTGCCAAACACCCGCACCACGCCCTGGCGCAGGTTGAGCTGTTCGAGAGTCAGGCCGACCAGCTCGCTGACGCGCAGGCCGCAGGCGTAGAGCACCTCCAGCATGGCGCGGTCGCGCAGGCCCAGCGGGTCCTCGGTCTCCGGCGCGGCCAGCAGCGCTTCCACGTCGGCCTCGGACAGCGACTTGGGCAGCGGCTTGCCCAGTTGCGGCAGCTCCACCTGCAGGGTCGGGTCCTCGGCGATGAGTCCCTCGCGCAGGCAGTAGCGGTAGAAACCGCGCACGCCGGAGAGGAAGCGCGCAGTGGAGCGGGCCTTGTAGCCCTGGGCCAGGCGCCAGGCCAGGTGGTCGAGGATTGCCTCGCGGCCGGCGCGCTCCAGGCTCACGCCCTGCTCCCCCAGCCAGCCGTTGAACAGCGCCAGGTCGCTGCCGTAGGCCAGGCGGGTGTTGTCGGCGAGGCCCTTTTCCAGCCAGAGGGCGTCGAGGAAGCGGTCGATCAGTGGGTGCGCAACGGGATTCACGGCGGTTTTCGGATTCTAAAGCGGACGGGGCGCAGCTAGTCTTCCACAGGCGGGCCGTCCGCGGCCAGCCATCCCCTCGTCAAGGAATCCTCCGCATGGATGAAACCCGAGTTCTGCTTTCCCTCGGCGGCATCGGCGCCGGCGCCCTGCTCTGCCAGTGGCTGGCCTGGCGCCTTCGCCTGCCGGCGATCCTCTTCCTGCTGCTGTCCGGCATCCTCGCCGGGCCCCTGCTCGGCCTGCTCGACCCGCAGGCGCTGTTCGGCCCGCTGCTGTTCCCCCTGGTCTCGCTGTCGGTGGCGCTGATCCTCTTCGAGGGCAGCCTCACCCTGCACTTCAGCGAGTGGCGCGAGATCGGCAAGGTGGTGCAGCGCATGGTCACCTGGGGCGCGCTGTTGACCTGGGGCGTGATCGCCCTGGCGGTGCACTGGCTGCTGGACTTCAGCTGGGAGATGGCGCTGCTGTTCGGCACCCTCACCCTGGTCACCGGCCCCACTGTGATAGTGCCGATGCTGCGGGTGGTGCGGCCGAAGGCGGCCATCGCCAACATCCTGCGCTGGGAGGGCATCGTCATCGACCCCATAGGCGCGCTGCTGGCGGTGGTGGTCTACAGCTTCATCGCCGCCAGCGACACCGGCAGCGGCTGGCGCCACAGCCTTGGCGCCTTCGCCGGGGTGATCGCCTGCGGCAGCGCCTTCGGCATCCTCGGCGGCCTGGCCCTGGGCCAGGTGCTGCGCCGCCAGTGGCTGCCGGACTACCTGCACAACCTGGCCGCGCTGTCGGCGGTGCTGGGCATCTTCATCGGCGCCAACCTCACGGTGCACGAGTCCGGCCTGCTGGCGGTGACGCTGATGGGCATGTGCCTGGCCAACATGAAGGGCGTGGACGTGCGGCAGATCCTGCACTTCAAGGAAAACCTCAGCGTGTTGCTGATCTCCGGCCTGTTCATCGTCCTCGCCGCGCGCCTGGACCTGTCCGCCCTGCTCGGCCTGGGCCCGGCGGCGCTGCTGGTGCTGGCGCTGATCCAGTTCGTCGCCCGCCCGCTGAACGTGCTGGTGAGCAGCGCCGGCTCGTCGCTGAACTGGCGCGAACGGGCGCTGCTGGCCTGGATAGCACCGCGCGGGATAGTCGCGGCGGCGGTCTCGGCGATCTTCGCCATCCGTCTGCAGGAGGCCGGTCACCAACAGGCCCAGTTGCTGGTGCCGCTGACCTTCCTGGTGATCATCGGCACCGTGGTCCTGCAAAGCGCCACCGCGCGGCCCCTGGCGCGCCTGCTGAAAGTGGCGGAGCCGGCGCCCAGCGGCTTCCTCATCGTCGGCTCCAACCCGGTGGCGCGGGCCATCGGCACGGCGCTGAAGAACGCCGGCAGCCGCGTGCTGCTCACCGACTCCAGCTGGGAGAACATCCGCGCCGCGCGCATGGACAACCTGCCCACCTACTTCGGCAACCCCACCTCGCAGCATGCCGAGGCGCACCTGGACCTGGTCGGCCTCGGCCACCTGCTGGCCCTGTCGCCCTCCGGCGAGCTGAACACCCTGGCCTGCATGCGCTTCCGCCACGAGTTCGGCGCGCGCCTCTTCAGCCTGACCAGCGGCCAGGAGAGCCGGCGCACCGACAAGCACCGCGCCAGCGACCAGCACCGCGGGCACAACCTGAGCCCGCGCGAGCTGAGCTACCCGCAGTTCGCCGGCCTGCTGTCCCGCGGCGCCGAAGTGCGCAGCACCCTGCTCAGCGAGAGCTTCGGCTGGGAGCAGTACCAGGCGCTGTACGGCAACGCCGCCACCCTGCTGTTCGCCCGCGATCCGTCGGGCTGGATGCACGTGGCCAGCAGCACCCGGCCGCTGAACCCCGCGGAAGGCTGGCTGGTGATAGCGCTGATCGAGGAAGGCGCCCACGCGGCCGGCAAGGAGGACGACCGGCAGTCGGAATGAGCCGGGATCGGCTGGCGAATCGTCCGTCAGCCTATCCTAAGATGGGTGACAGGGCGGAGTGCCGGAGGCAATGATTGCACCACGCCATCATTCTTTCAGCTCCACGGTCCACAACCATGCCCAACACCCAGAATTCCCGCCTCGGCCAGATTCTCGTCAGCAAGGGCCTGATCAGCGCCGCCCAACTGGACCAGGCGATCCAACTGCAATTGCGCAACGGCCTGCGCCTGGGGGAAACCCTGATCGCCCAGGGCTGGGTCAGCGAACGCCAGGTCAAGCGGGCGCTGAAGAAGCAGAACAACCTGCGCCTGGCCGCCACCCTGGTGGCGGCCCTGCTCGGGCCCTTCCAGTTGGCCAGCGCGGACATCCAGCGCCAACAGGCCCCGGCGATCAGCCAGAGCCACCAGCAGCGCGGGCTGAAGCCGCTGAGCGACAGCGAAATGAGCGGCATCAACGCCCAGGGTTTCGATGAAACCCTGCAGAGCCTGTTCGTCAGCGCCGAGGCCGGCGACGGCGTGGGCACCATGAAGCAACTGGCGCGCCTGGTGCTGCCGGTGGTGGACAGCCTGCAGGCCGAGACCTCGATGAAGGACGTGGTCTACGACACCGAGCACATGGCCTCCAGCCTCAACCCCGACGGCTCGATCAGCCTGCGCCTGCCCAGTTCCATCGGCGAAATGCGCTTCGACAACATCCGCGTCGCCGGCGCCCCGCAGAGCCAGAGCATGGGCAGCCTGAGCCTGCAGGACATCGACCTGTCCCAGGCCTCGCTGCACGTCAGCATGCGGCCCTGAGGAAGCCGGGAAGCCCGCTCCTACCGTACCGGCAGGCACGGCTCTTAGTAGGAGCGAGCTTGCTCGCGAACCGCATGGCACCGCGTTTGTTCGCGAGCAAGAACCAGGCGTCCCCCTCGATCCTACGAAGAGCACCTACGCCGTCGTTCTCGGCAGCGGCATTTCGGGCCAACGGCGGATAACCGCGAACGGTTATGCGCCCTACGGTTCCGGAGGCACAGTTGTAGGAGCGCGCCCTGCGCGCGAAATCGCGGACAGGGCCCGCTCCTACAGGCGTCCCCGGCAAATCGCAGGCATGAAAAAAGCAGCCCGAGGGCTGCTTTTTTCCGGATCGACTGGGAGTCGTGGACTCAGACCAGTTTTTCCTTGATGCGCGCTGCCTTGCCGGACAGTTCGCGGAGGTAGTACAGCTTGGCCTTGCGCACGTCGCCGCGACGCTTGACGCTGACGCTGTCGACCAGCGGGCTGTAGGTCTGGAAGGTACGCTCTACGCCTACGCCGTTGGAGATCTTGCGAACGGTGAACGCGCTGTTCAGGCCGCGGTTGCGCTTGCCGATCACGACGCCTTCGAAGGCCTGCAGACGCTGACGGTCGCCTTCCTTCACTTTCACCTGGACGATTACGGTGTCGCCGGGGGCGAACGCCGGAATCTCTTTGTTCATCTGTTCAGCTTCGATCTGCTGAATGATCTTGTTGGTCATCTCAGTGCTCCTAAGACAAGCGCTTGGCGCTCGCCATCGATACGTTAACTATCGTCCCGCTGGCGGATGTATTCCTCCAGCAGCTTCTTCTCTTCTCCAGAAAGCGAGCGGCAATCCAGAAGATCGGCACGTCGTTCCCAGGTCCTTCCAAGGGACTGCTGCAAACGCCAGCGCCGGATGTGTTCGTGGTTGCCGCTTAGCAGCACCTCGGGAACACGTTTGTCTGCGTACACCTCGGGTCGGGTGTAGTGCGGACAGTCGAGCAGGCCGTCGGTGAACGAGTCCTCCTCGGCGGAGTCCACGTGGCCCAATGCACCGGGCAACAAGCGTGTGACCGCGTCGATCAGCACCATGGCCGGAAGCTCACCCCCGGACAGGACATAATCGCCAATCGACCATTCCTCATCCACGTGCTCTTCGATGAAGCGCTCGTCGATGCCTTCGTAACGCCCGGCTATGAGGATCAACCATTCCTCGTTCGCCAGTTCCTTCACGGCCGCCTGCGTCAGTTTGCGGCCCTGCGGCGACAGGTAGATCACCTTCGCCGGTCCGCCTGCGGCTTGCCGGGCATCGCCCAGTGCGCCTTCCAGCGGCTTGATCTTCATCACCATGCCCGGACCACCGCCGAAGGGCCGGTCGTCCACCGTCTGGTGACGGTCATCAGTGTTGTTGCGTGGGTTGAAACACTCGAGCCGGATCAGCTCCTGTTTCACCGCACGGCTGGTGATGCCGTAGTCACTGATGGCGCGGAACATCTCCGGAAAGATGCTGATGACTCCGATCCACATGGGTTGAAACTCCTACCCTGCGGGTCAGAAATCCGCGTCCCAGTCCACCCTGATCTCGCCAGCTGCTAGGTCCACCGATTGCACGCATTGCTCCGTATAGGGCAACAGGCGCTCGCGGTCATCCAGGCTGCCCGCACAGGGCTTGACCACCATCACGTCGTTGGCGCCGGTCTCCAGCATGTGGTCGAGTATCCCGAACAGTTGCCCGTTCGTGTCGATCACCTTGAGACCTTCCAACTGGCTCCAGTAGAACTCGCCGTCGTCCAGTTCCGGGAGCTCGCTGCGCGGTACCAGGATCTCGAAATCCGCATAGGTGCGGGCGACTTCGCGATCGTCCAGTCCCTTCAGCTTCGCCACCAGGACATTGCCCTGCACGCGGCCACTGACCAGTTCAGCCTGTCGAACCTCGGTGCCACGCTTGAGCGTCCAGCGCCGGTAGTCCAGCAGGTTGTCCAACGGGTCGGTAAAGGAATACACCTTCACCTCGCCACGAATGCCATGCACGGAAACTATCTTGCCGAGTACGATCATTTCCTCGGCGGCAGGCATCGTGTTCATCAATCTCAGGCAGCCTTGGCGGCGTCCTTGAGCAGTTGAGCGACGCGCTCGGACGGTTGAGCGCCTTGGCTCAGCCAGTAGTTGACGCGCTCCTGGTTGACCGAGAGTTTGACTTCGGCGCCAGTGGCGACGGGGTTGAAGAAGCCGACGCGCTCGACAAAACGGCCGTCACGAGCGTTGCGGCTGTTGGTCACGGTCAGGTGATAGAACGGGCGCTTCTTGGAGCCGCCACGAGCCAGACGAATGGTTACCATGCGTACGTTGTTCCTATGGTTTGCTTGCAAAAAAGAAATGCAGCCCTCGGGCAAGGAGCCCGAAAGGCCGCATATTCTATGAGCTAAAGCCCCGCGCCGCAAGCCGCAGCACGTCGGCCCGCCAGCCAGGCGGGCCTGCGGGTCACATCTTCGGCATGCCGCCGGGGAACATGCTCCCCATGCCGCGCATCATCTTGGCCATGCCGCCCTTGGCGGTGACCTTCTTCATCATCTTCTGCATCTGCTTGTGCTGCTTGATGAGGCGGCCGACGTCCTGCACCTGGGTGCCGGAGCCCATGGCGATGCGGCGCTTGCGCGAGCCGCTGATCACTTCCGGGTCGCGGCGCTCGGCGGGGGTCATGGAGTTGATGATCGCCTCCATCTGCTTGAACTGCTTCTCCGCCGCGCCCTGGGCGTTGCCCATCTGCGCCAGGTTGACGCCGCCGAGCATCGGCAGCTTGTCCATCAGGCTGCCCAGGCCGCCCATGTTCTTCATCTGCTGCAGCTGGTCGCGGAAGTCCTCGAGGTCGAAGCCCTTGCCCTTCTTGATCTTCTTCGCGAGCTTCTCGGCCTTCTCGCGGTCCATGTTCTGCTCGGCCTGCTCGATCAGGCTGAGCACGTCGCCCATGCCGAGGATGCGCGAGGCCACGCGGTCCGGGTGGAAGGGGTCGAGCGCTTCGCTCTTCTCGCCCATGCCGAGGAACTTGATCGGCTTGCCGGTGATGGCGCGCACCGACAGCGCGGCGCCGCCGCGGGCGTCGCCGTCGACCTTGGTCAGCACCACGCCGGTCAGCGGCAGGGCGTCGTTGAAGGCCTTGGCGGTGTTGGCGGCGTCCTGGCCGGTCATGGCGTCGACCACGAACAGGGTTTCCACCGGCTGGATCGCCGCGTGGACCTGCTTGATCTCGTCCATCATCTGGCTGTCGACGTGCAGGCGACCGGCGGTATCCACGATCACCACGTCGATGAACTTCAGCTTCGCCTCGCGGATCGCCGCCTCGGCGATGGCCACCGGCTTCTGGCTGGTGTCCGAGGGGAAGAAGGTCACGCCGATGTCGTTGGCCAGGGTTTCCAGCTGCTTGATCGCCGCTGGGCGGTAGACGTCCGCCGAGACCACCAGCACCGACTTCTTCTTGCGCTCCTTGAGGAAGCGCGCCAGCTTGCCGGCGGTGGTGGTCTTGCCCGCGCCCTGCAGGCCGGCCATGAGGATGACCGCTGGCGGCGCGGCGTTGAGCGCCAGGTCCTCGTTGGCCGCGCCCATCAGCTCGACCAGCTCGGCCTGCACGATCTTCACGAAGGCCTGGCCCGGGGTCAGGCTCTTGGACACCTCGGTGCCGACCGCGCGCTCCTTGATGCGGTTGACGAAGTCCTTGACCACCGGCAGGGCCACGTCGGCCTCGAGCAGGGCCATCCGCACTTCGCGGAGCGTATCCTTGATGTTGTCCTCGGTCAGCTTGGCTTTGCCGGTGACCTGGCGCAGCGTTTGCGAGAGGCGGTCTGTAAGATTTTCGAACATGCGCGTTCCTATCGGGCCGGCAGCGGCCGGGGTGGGCGTGGCAGCAAGCGCGGGATTATAACCAACTGCGAAGGCCACAGACACCGCCGATGATCCCGCCGCAGCGAGAAAGCGAAGCGTTCCCGGCTGCTTTCTAGGCATGGGCGTTCTGTGCCAAACTCGGCACCTTTCGAAGGATTCGCCCAAGACGCTATGCACCCTCTGCTGCCCAGCCTGCTCGCCGCCCTCCTCTACCTGGGCGCCACGGCCTACCACGGTGTCTGCCTGGCGCGCCGCGCCGCGCCGAACAAACCCCTGCTGCTGGTGCTCGGCCTGGCCGCGCTGGTCGCCCAGTGCCTGGGCCTGACCCCGCAACTGCTGACCGACGCCGGGCTGGTGCTGGACTTCTTCAACGCCGCCAACCTGATCGCCGCGGCGGTGATCGCCCTGACCCTGCTGGCCTGCCTGCGCATCCCGGTGGAGAACCTGCTGCTGTTCCTCTTCCCGCTGGGCATGCTGACCGCCGCGCTGTCGGTGCTGGTGCCCCACGGCACCCTGGAGCCGATCAACGAGCAGCCGGGCATCCTCGCGCACATCCTGCTCTCGGTGCTGGCCTACGGCCTGCTCACCATCGCGGTGTTCCAGGCCCTGCTGCTGCTGGTGCAGGACCATCGCCTGAAGCACAAGCACCCGGCCGGGCTGATCCGCAACTTCCCGCCGCTGCAGACCATGGAAAGCCTGCTGTTCGGCTTCCTCTGGGGCGGCTGGGTGCTGCTCTCGCTGTCGCTGGTGTCCGGCTGGCTGTTCCTCGACAACCTGTTCACCCAGCACCTGGCGCACAAGACCATCCTCTCCTGCTTCGCCTGGGTGGTCTTCGCCGTGCTGCTGTGGGGCCGCCACCAGCTCGGCTGGCGCGGGCACAAGGCGATCCGCTGGACCCTGGCCGGCTTCTGCCTGTTGATGCTGGCCTACTTCGGCAGCAAGCTGGTCAAGGAATTCATCCTGCACATCTGAGGCCGGCGGCGCCTGGGCGCCACGGAACGCTGAGGGCACCCGACGCATGGGCGACATCCATCCCGGCTACCTGGTCGGCCTGCTGGTCTTCCTGCTGCTGTGCTCGGCGTTCTTCTCCAGCGTCGAGACCGGCGTGCTCAGCCTGGACCGCTACCGCCTGCGCCACCAGGCCAAGCAGGGCAACCGCGCGGCGCGGCGCACCAGCTGGCTGCTGCTGCGCACCGACCGCCTGCTGGGCACCATCCTCATCGGCAACAACCTGGTCAACGTCATCGCCTCGTCCCTGGCCACCCTGCTGGCCCTGCGCCTGTGGGGCGACTTCGCGGTGGCGCCCACGGCCCTGGCGCTGACCCTGGTGCTGCTGATCTTCGGCGAGATCACCCCCAAGACCTACGCCACCCTGCGCCCGGAACGCGTGGCCTTCCCCGCCAGCCTGCCGCTGCTGTGGCTGCAGCGCCTGTTCAGCCCGCTGCTGTGGCTGATGAACGGGGTGAGCAACGGCATCCTCCGGCTGTGCGGCCTGGACCCGGTGCAGCGCCGCAGCCGGCCGCTGAACAACGACGAGCTGCGCAGCGTGGTCAGCGAATCCAGCGAGAAGCTCAGCGCCAACCGCCAGGACATGCTGCTGAGCATCCTCGACCTGGAAAAGATCACCGTGAACGACCTCATGGTGCCACGCAACGAGGTGCAGGGCATCGACCTGGACGACGACGTGGAAAGCATCATCGGCCAGCTGCGCAACACCACCCACACGCGCCTGCCGGTGTTCCGCAACGACATCAACCAGGTCGAGGGCATCGTCCACATGCGTCAGATCGCCCGCCTGCTGACGCACAACCAATTGACCAAGGACAGCCTGCGCGCGGCCTGCCTGGAGCCCTACTTCATTCCCGAGAGCACGCCGCTGTCGACCCAGCTGATCAACTTCCAGAAGCAGAAGCGGCGCATCGGCATCGTCGTCGACGAGTATGGCGAGGTGATCGGCATCATCACCCTGGAAGACATCCTCGAGGAGATCGTCGGCGAGTTCAGCAACGCCGACGCCCTGCGCAACCCGGACATCCACCCCCAGGCCGACGGCACCTACGTGATCGACGGCTCGGCGAACATCCGCGAGCTCAACCGCGCCCTCGGCTGGCAGTTGCCCAGCGAGGGGCCGAAGACCCTCAACGGCCTGGTCACCGAGGCCCTGGAGCAGATCCCCGACTGCCCGGTGTGCCTGCGCATCGGTCCCTACCGCCTGGAAATCCTGCAGTCCGGCGAGAACCGCGTGAAGAGCGTGCGCGTCTGGCTCACCGGGCGCGCCGCCGCGCCAGCGCCGGGCAGCGCCGACGGGCTTGCCTGAGCGGCCGGCCCGCGCCCTATAATCGCCCCCTGCTTACCCAGCATCCCGCGCCTGGGCCTGCGCTACCCGCGCAACGCCCGGCGCCAGTCGACCGCCCGCCAGCCCGAGCCCGGCCCCGTGCCTGCGCCCGGCGAAGCACCCGGCCTCGCCCCGACCCGCCGCGAGGTTCCCGTCCCTGCCCCTACCCGGGTGGCGCTTCCCGCCTCGCGCACGGGCATAGCCTCCATCGCCGCCGGACACGCCCGCAGAGCCGTGCCGGCCATGACTGACAGGGACATCCCATGACCACCGCCAGCCTTGCCGCTGCCGCCGAACAGCAACCCGCCAACTCCACCGCGCGAGTCGCGGTCGCCAGCTTCATCGGCACCGCCATCGAGTTCTACGACTTCTACGTCTACGCCACCGCCGCCGCCCTGGTGATCGGCCCGGTGTTCTTCCCGCAGACCTCGGGCACGGCGCAGATGCTCAGCGCCTTCATCACCTTCGGCATCGCCTTCCTCGCCCGGCCGCTGGGCTCGGCGCTGTTCGGCCACTTCGGCGACCGCGTCGGGCGCAAGTCGACGCTGGTCGCCTCGCTGCTGCTGATGGGCCTGTCCACCACCCTGATCGGTCTGCTGCCGGGCTACGACAGCATCGGCGCCTGGGCCCCGGCGCTGCTCTGCCTGCTGCGCTTCGGCCAGGGCCTGGGGCTGGGCGGGGAATGGGGCGGCGCCGCGCTGCTGGCCACGGAGAATGCCCCCAGGCACCGCCGCGCCTGGTTCGGCATGTTCCCGCAGATGGGCCCGTCGATCGGCTTCCTCGCCGCCAACGGCCTGTTCCTCGGCCTGGCCATGACCCTCAGCGAGGAACAGTTCCGCGCCTGGGGCTGGCGCATTCCCTTCATCCTCAGCGCACTGCTGGTGATCGTCGGCCTCTACGTGCGCCTGAAGCTGTCGGAAACCCCGGTGTTCGCCAAGGCCATGGAACGCCAGGAGCGCTCCAGCCTGCCGATCGCCGAGCTGTTCGCCCAGCACTGGCGCCCGGTTCTGCTGGGCGCGCTGGCCATGGTGGTGTGCTACGCGCTCTTCTATATCTCCACCGTGTTCTCGCTGAGCTACGGGGTGACCAGCCTGGGCTACAGCCGCGAGCAGTTCCTCGGCCTGCTGTGCTTCGCGGTGCTGTTCATGGCCGCGGCCACGCCCATCTCCGCCTGGCTGAGCGACCGCTACGGGCGCCGTCCGGTGCTGATCGTCGGCTGCATCGCCGCCATCCTCTCCGGCTTCACCATGCAGCCGCTGCTGAGCCAGGGCTCGTCGGTGGAAGTGGCGATCTTCCTGGCCCTGGAGCTGTTCCTCATGGGCGTGACCTTCGCCCCCATGGGCGCCCTGCTGCCGGAACTCTTCCCCACCCGCGTGCGCTACACCGGCGCCTCGGCGGCCTACAACCTGGGCGGCATCCTCGGCGCCTCGGTGGCGCCCTACATCGCCCAGAAGCTGGTGGGCATGGGCGGGCTGAGCTGGGTCGGCGGCTACGTGTCGGTGGCGGCGGCGCTGAGCCTGATCGCGGTGCTGTGCCTGCACGAGACGCGGGAGCGGGAGCTCTGAGCGGCGCCGATCTCCTGTAGGAGCGCGCCCTGCGCGCGAATCGCGGGCAGGGCCCGCTCCTACAAGAGCCCCGTAGGATGGGTTGAGCGAAGCGATACCCATCGCCGTGGCAACCTCTTGCAGGAGGGACGACCCGTAGCGGATCTCATCCGCGAATCGCGCCGATACGTCCGGCCATCGCGGACAAGGTCCGCTCCTACGGGGCATGGTGTGGCGGGGCGCAGGGGCAACTGTCTTGCGCCGAGGTGTTCTTCGTAGGATGGGTTGAGCTTGCGAAACCCATGTGGTTGCGGCCATGGGTATCGCTTCGCTCAACGCCATCCTACGAAAAGCCGTGCTTCCTGGAGCCGCAGGAGCGGACTCCGTCCGCGATCCGGCCTCAGCAGCGCTCCACGGCCACCAGCCACTGGGCCAGATGCTCGCCCCACACCTGGTAGCCCAGTGCCGACGGGTGATAGCCGTCGATGGCGAGATACTGCGGCTGCATCTCCAGCCCCACCGCGCAGTATCCAGCGCCTAGCGCCGTAGCCAATTCCCGCAACTGGCCATCCAGCAACGCAGCGCGCCAGCCCAGCAACTGCCGCAGCAGCCAGGGCAAGGCGCGGAAATGCCGCAGCGGCGGCACCGCCGTGCACACCACTCGCGCGCCATCGGCCTGGAAATGCCCGATCAGCCGGGCGATGGCCGCCCGCCAGCGCTCGCCGGAACTGAAATGGGTGGTGTCGTTGACGCCGAAGACCAGCGCCACCAGGTCATACCCCCCGTCGGCCAGCGGCAACAGGCGCTCGCAGGCCTCACCGGCGGTAATGCCGTTCTCCCCCAGCGCCCGCCAGGCCACCGGCCGTTGCAGGCGCGCCGCCAGGGCCGTGGCCAGGCGCCCGGCCAGGGCGAAGTCCAGGCAGGAGGCGCCGACGCCGGCGACGGTCGACTCGCCCAGCAACAGCAGGCGCAGGGGCTCGCCGGGAAATTCCGCGCCGGCCAGACGCTCACGGGCCCCCGCGGCCGGGGCCAGGCGCAGCGCCGTGCGCCGGGTGCGCACGGCCATCGGCAGGGCCAGCGGCAGCAACGGCAGCGCCGCCGCCCACCAGGCCAGCCCCGCCAGGCGGTTCACAGCTCGATGACCACCGCCTCGGCCGAACGGGTGGCCTTGGCCCGCGCTTCCTCGATGGTTTCGGCACGCGCCAGGGCCACGCCCATGCGCCGCTGGCCGGAGACTTCCGGCTTACCGAACAGACGCAGGGCGCTGTCCGGCTCGGTCAGCGCGGCGCCCAGGTTGCCGAAGCTGACCTGCTGCGACTCGCCGTCCACCAGGATCACCGCCGAGGCCGAGGGCCCGAACTGGCGGATCGCCGGGATCGGCAGGCCGAGGATGGCCCGCGCGTGCAGGGCGAATTCGGAGAGGTCCTGGGAGATCAGCGTCACCAGGCCGGTGTCGTGGGGGCGCGGCGAGACTTCGCTGAACCACACCTGGTCGCCCTTGACGAACAGCTCCACGCCGAACAGGCCGCGCCCGCCCAATGCCTCGGTGACCGCCCTGGCGACGCGCTCGGACTCGGCCAGGGCCTTCGGGCTCATGGCCTGGGGCTGCCAGGATTCGTGGTAGTCGCCCTTGACCTGGCGGTGGCCGATGGGCGCACAGAAGGTGGTGCCGCCGACGTGGCGCACGGTGAGCAGGGTGATCTCGTAGTCGAAGTCGATGAAGCCTTCGACGATCACCCGGCCCTTGCCGGCGCGGCCGCCTTCCTGGGCGTAGTCCCAGGCGGCCTTGAGCTCGGCGTCGGACTTGAGCACGCTCTGGCCCTTGCCCGAGGAGCTCATGATCGGCTTGACCACGCAGGGGTAGCCCACCGAGGCGACGCCGGCGAGGTAGTCCTCGTAGGTATCGGCGAAATGGTATGGCGAGGTGGGCAGGCCCAGCTCCTCGGCGGCCAGGCGGCGGATGCCCTCGCGGTTCATGGTCAGCTGCGCGGCGCGGGCGCTGGGCACCACGGTGTAGCCTTCGGCCTCCAGCTCCACCAGGGTGGCGGTGGCGATGGCCTCGATTTCCGGGACTATGTAGTGCGGCTTCTCCTGCTCGATCACCGCGCGCAGGGCGGCGCCATCGAGCATGCTCAGCACGTGGCTGCGGTGCGCCACCTGCATGGCCGGGGCGTTGGCGTAGCGGTCGCAGGCGATCACTTCGCAGCCCAGGCGTTGCAGTTCGATCACCACTTCCTTGCCCAGCTCGCCGGAGCCACAGAGCAGTACGCGGGTCGCCGTGGGCGACAGGGGGGTTCCAATACGGGGCATTGCGTGCAACCTCGGGAAGGGGATGTTCTGTCGGCGCGCTAGAGCAGCACGCCCTGTTCGCGAGCGCGCTCGTGGCACAGGCGCAGCACCTCGCGGCGCTCGTCGTTGTCCATGCGGCCCCAGCGGGTGATTTCGTCGGCCGTGCGCTGGCAGCCTATGCACAGGTCCTGATCGTCCAGGGTGCAGACGTAGACGCAGGGCGAGGCCACCGGGCGTTCCTGGCTCATTCTTCCTGCCCGGCCAGGTCGCGGGCGTAGCGCCGGGCGTTGTGCACGTAGTGGGCGGCGCTGGCCTCGAGCATCTTCTTCTGCTGCTCGCTCAGCTCGCGCACCACCTTGCCGGGCGAGCCCATGACCAGCGAGCCGTCGGGAATCACCTTGCCCTCGGGGATCAGCGAATTGGCGCCGATGATGCAGTACTTGCCGATCTTCGCGCCGTTGAGCACCACGGCGTTGATGCCGATCAGGCTGTAGTCGTCCACCGTGCAGCCGTGCAGCATGACGTTGTGGCCGATGGTCACGCCCTTGCCGATGTTCAGCGGGAAGCCCATGTCGGTGTGCATCACGGTGCCGTCCTGGACGTTGCTGTTCTCGCCGATGTGGATCAGCTCGTTGTCGCCACGCAGCACGGCGTTGAACCAGACGCTGGCGCCGGCATCCAGGCGCACCTTGCCGATCACCGCGGCGTTCGGGGCGATCCAGCTGTCGGGGTGGGTTTCGACTCGGGCGTCGCCCAGGCGGTATTTCATCGGTGGCTCCTCAGGCATCTCGTTGTTGTACGCGCCGCTCAGCTGAGCTTGATGAATTGTGGCGGCGCTTGGTGCAGGTCGATGCGGTCATCGAACAGCAGGTTGACCAGTTCGACGACCATGATCGCCGACAGGCCCCAGATCTTGTATTCGCCGAAGCGGTAGCTGGGCACGTACCAGCTGCGCCCGAAGTAGTCGATGCGGTGGGTCATTTCCCGCGGGTCGCCGCGGAAGAACTCCAGCGGCACCTTGAACACCGCGGCGATCTCGCCGTCGTTGGGGGTGTACTCGACGAAGTCGGGAACGAAACCGACGAACGGCGTCACCTTGATGCCATGGCGCGAGACCAGGGTGCTCAGCGGCCCGACCACCTCCACCAGGCTCGGCGGCAGGGCGATCTCCTCCTCGGCCTCGCGCAGCGCGGTGTGGATCAGGTCGACGTCCTCGGGGTCGCGGCGCCCGCCGGGGAAGGCCACCTCGCCGCTGTGGGTGGACAACCCGGTGGCGCGCAGGGTCAGCACCAGCTCCTCGCTGGGGGTGATGGGCAGCAGCACCGCCGCTTCGGGGAAGCGCTGCTCGCTGTTCAGGTCCTGGGGGGTGTGCGCCGTGATGCGCCGGCGCAGCTCGTCCAGCATGCGGACATCCTGCGTGTAAGCCATTCTCTCAATTGTGGAATCATGGCATGAAAGGCTGCCTCGCCCAAGCCCCACCCCCTTGCTGCGCGGGCCTTCCGGCGAGCAAGATGGCTGTATCGATTCCCAGGGAAAGTGCATGAAATTCTGCAGTCAGTGCGGCGCCAGCGTGAGCCTGCGCATCCCCAGCGGCGACAACCGGCCGCGCTACATCTGCGACCAGTGCCATACGGTGCATTACCAGAACCCGCGCATCGTCGCCGGCTGCCTGCCGGTGTGGGAGGGGCGCATCCTCCTGTGCCGCCGCGCCATCGCCCCGCGCCAGGGCTTCTGGACGCTGCCGGCGGGCTTCATGGAGAACGGCGAGACCCTCGAGCAGGCCGCCGCCCGCGAGACGCTGGAGGAGGCCTGCGCCCGCGTGCGACAGTTGCAGCTCTATACCCTGTTCGACCTGCCGCACATCAGCCAGGTGTACATGTTCTTCCGCGCCGAGCTGGCCGACCTGGATTTCGCCGCCGGCGAGGAAAGCCTGGAGGTGGGCCTGTTCGAGGAATCGGCGATTCCCTGGTCGGAGCTGGCTTTCCCCACCGTGGGCCGTACCTTAGAATGCTACTTCAGCGACCGGCAGAGGCAGGACTTCCCGGTGCGCAACGAGGCCATAGCACCCATGCCGGGCCACTACAAGAAGACCTGAACACTTTGCAGGGCCGTGCATCGCGGCGCTTTATCGAACATCCGGGGGATAGTCTTTCCATGCGCTGGCTGCTTGCCTTTCTGTGCCTGACCTTTGCCGCTCTATCGCAGGCCAATGCGACGCCGACCCTGGAAGGCCGCATCGACAAGGTGCTGGTGCTCAAGTCCGAGCACAAGCTGCACCTCTTGAGCAACGGCAAGATCCTCAAGAGCTACCGCATCTCCCTGGGCAAGAGCCCGCGCGGCACCAAGCTGGCCGAGGGCGACAACCGCACGCCGGAGGGCTTCTACTGGATCGACTGGCGCAAGACCAGCGACAAGTTCAACCTCTCCATGCACATCTCCTACCCCAACGCCCGCGACGTGGTGCGCGCCCGCGAGAAGGGCCTGTCGCCCGGCGGCATGATCATGATCCACGGCACCCCGCTGAGCGACGAGTACCCGGAGTGGTACTTCTCCACCCTGGACTGGACCAACGGCTGCATCGCCATGACCAACCCGGACATGCAGGAGGTCTGGAGCCTAGTCAAGGACGGCACGCTGATCGAGATCCGCCCCTGACGGTGGAACGAAAAAAGGCGCCCGAGGGCGCCTTTTTCATTTCGCGGCGGCTAGAAGACCATGTCCGACAGCCGCCATACCTCGAAGGCCGGCGTCTCGTAGGGGTGCGCGGCCTTCAGCGCCTTGACCGAGTCGTGGATCAGCTCGTCGGCCACCACCATCTCCACCTTCCATTCGGCCACCTGCTCGACGAGGCCGGCCGAGCCGAGGAAGGGGTTGCTGCCCTGCAGCGGGCGGAACTGGCCCTGGCCGAGGGCCTGCCAGCAGCAACTGTCATAAGCACCGATGCGTCCTGCACCTGCGGCGAACACCGCTTTCTTCACCGTTTCCAGGTGAGTCTCGGGAACATAGAAGCAGAGTTTGTACATCGGACGCTCCGTGGCGGAAAACGGGACCGGGTGGGGAGTCGAGGAGCGAATGCTGCCACAGGTGATGGCATTTTGCCTCCAATGACTCAGCGGTCATGCTCGGCAAATATCGACAGCGCGATTGCCTTCACGTTCTGGAGGAAAATTCTTCGAATTCGTAAAACGTGATGGAGCGCAGATTCAGTCGGAATCACTTTCCGATAAAGCGCCGCCAGCGCCCAGCCCAACCTTTGGTGGGGTCCGATTCGCTGCACCGCGATGCTCGTAGGAGCAACTGTCTTGCCGGCTGCGCCGAGGCGCTCTTCGTAGGATGGGTTGAGCTTGCGATACCCATGCGGTTGCGCTGATGGGTATCGCTTCGCTCAACACCATCCTACGAAAAGCCATGCTCGCTCATACGGAGCCACCTGTAGGAGCAGGCCCTGCCTGCGATTCGCGCGCAGGGCGCGCTCCTACAGGAGGTCGGGTTCGCGAGCCCGCAACGAAAAAGGGGAAGGCCGAAGCCTTCCCCTTTTCCTGCTGCGTCAGATGCGGCCTCAGCCCACCCAGACGCGGGCGTTGCGGAACATGCGCATCCAGCCGCCGTCTTCCTGCCACTCGTCCGGGCGCCAGGAGTTCTGCACCGCGCGGAACACCCGCTCCGGGTGCGGCATCATGATGGTCACGCGGCCGTCGCGGCTGGTCAGGCCGGTGATCCCGCGCGGCGAGCCGTTGGGGTTGGCCGGGTAGGTCTCGGTGACCTTGCCGTGGTTGTCGACGAAGCGCAGCGCCACGCAGCCGGACAGGTCCGACTCGAGCAGGGCTTCCTCGCTCTCGAACTCCGCATGGCCCTCGCCGTGGGCGATGGCGATGGGCAGGCGCGAACCGGCCATGCCCTGCAGGAAGATCGACTGCGACTCCTGCACCTGGACCATGGCCACACGCGCCTCGAACTGCTCGGAGCGGTTGCGCACGAAGTGCGGCCAGAACTCGGTGCCGGGGATCAGCTCGTGCAGGTTGGACATCATCTGGCAACCGTTGCACACGCCCAGGGCGAAGCTGTCCTTGCGCTCGAAGAAGGCCTGGAAGCCATCGCGGGCGCGGGCGTTGAACAGGATCGACTTGGCCCAGCCCTCGCCGGCGCCGAGCACGTCGCCGTAGGAGAAGCCGCCGCAGGCCACCAGGCCCTTGAAGTCTTCCAGGCTGACGCGGCCGGCGAGGATGTCGCTCATGTGCACGTCCACCGCGGCGAAGCCGGCGCGGTCGAAGGCCGCGGCCATTTCCACCTGGCCGTTGACGCCCTGCTCGCGGAGGATAGCCACCTGCGGGCGCACGCCCTTCTTGATGTAGGGCGCGGCGATGTCGTCGTTGACGTCGAAGCTGAGCCTGGCGGACAGGCCGGGATTGTCCTCGGCCAGCAGGCCGTCGAACTCCTGGTCGGCGCACTCGGCGTTGTCGCGCAGGCGCTGGATCTGGTAGCTGGTTTCGCTCCAGATACGCTGCAGCAGGCGGCGCTCGGCGCTGTACACCGGCTCGCCGTTAAAGCCCAGCTCAATGGCGTCGCCGTTGACCGGCTGGCCGATCACCGCCACGCAGTCGTCCAGGCCGGCGGCGCTGAACTGCGCCAGCACTTCCGGGGTGGCCGCTTCGCGGACCTGGATGATCGCGCCCAGCTCCTCGCTGAACAGCGCGGCATTGAGTTCCTCGCGGCTGGAAGCCAGGTCGTCGAGGCGCAGGGACAGGCCGCAGTGGCCGGCGAAGGCCATTTCCAGCACGCTGGCCAGCAGGCCGCCGTCGGAACGGTCGTGGTAGGCCAGCAGGTGGCCGTCGGCGTTGAGGCCCTGGATCACCGCGAAGAAGGCCTTGAGGTCCTCGGCGTCGTCGACATCCGGGGCTTGCTGGCCGATCTTGCCGTAGGTCTGCGCCAGGATCGAGCCGCCCAGGCGGTTCTTGCCGCGGCCCAGGTCGATCAGGATCAGGTCGGTCTCGCCCTTGTCCAGGCGCAGTTGCGGGGTGAGGGTCTTGCGCACGTCGCCGACCGGGGCGAAGCCGGAGATGATCAGCGACATGGGCGCGGTGACGCTCTTCTCCACGCCCGCGTCCTGCCAGCGGGTCTTCATGGACATGGAGTCCTTGCCCACCGGGATGGTGATGCCCAGCGCCGGGCACAGTTCCATGCCCACCGCCTTGACGGTGTCGTACAGGCGCGCGTCCTCGCCCGGGTGGCCGGCGGCGGCCATCCAGTTGGCCGACAGCTTGATGTCGGAGATCGCACCGATGCGGGCGGCAGCCAGGTTGGTGATGGTCTCGCCGATGGCCATGCGGCCCGAAGCCGGAGCATCGAGCAGGGCCAGCGGGGTGCGCTCGCCCATGGCCATGGCTTCGCCGGTGTAGACGTCGAAGCTGGTGGCGGTGACGGCGCAGTCGGCCACCGGCACCTGCCAGGGGCCGACGAACTGGTCGCGGGCCACCAGGCCGGTGATGGTGCGGTCGCCGATGGTGATCAGGAAGCTCTTGCTGGCCACGGCCGGGTGGCGCAGCACGCGCTCGGTGGCTTCGCCCAGGTCCAGGGCGGCGGCGCTGAAGTCATCGCCGATCTCAGCTTCGCGGGCGACCGAGCGGTGCATCCGCGGCGGCTTGCCGAGCAGCACGTCGAGCGGCATGTCCACCGGCTTGTTGCCGAAGTGGCTGTCGGCGACGGTCAGGTGCTTCTCCTCGGTGGCTTCGCCGACCACGGCGAACGGGCAGCGCTCGCGCTCGCAGATGGCCTTGAAGGTCTCGAAGTCGGCGGCGTCGACGGACAGGACGTAGCGCTCCTGGGACTCGTTGCACCAGATTTCCAGCGGGCTCATGCCCGGCTCGTCGTTGGGCACCGCGCGCAGTTCGAAGCGGCCGCCGCGGCCGCCGTCGTTGATCAGTTCCGGCAGGGCGTTGGAGATGCCGCCGGCGCCAACGTCGTGGATGAACTTGATCGGGTTGTCGGCGCCCAGCTGCCAGCAGCGGTCGATGACCTCCTGGCAGCGGCGTTCCATTTCCGGGTTCTCGCGCTGCACCGAGGCGAAGTCCAGGTCGGCGGCGGAAGCGCCGGTGGCCATGGACGAGGCCGCGCCGCCGCCCAGGCCGATGAGCATGGCCGGGCCGCCGAGCACGATGAGCTTGGCGCCGACGCTGATCTCGCCCTTCTGCACGTGGTCTTCGCGGATGTTGCCCAGGCCGCCGGCGATCATGATCGGCTTGTGGTAGCCGCGCACTTCCTCGCCGCGCGGGGTGGCCACGGCCTGCTCGAAGGTGCGGAAGTAGCCGGTCAGGTTGGGACGGCCGAATTCGTTGTTGAACGCGGCGCCGCCCAGCGGGCCTTCGATCATGATGTCCAGCGCGGTGACGATGCGCTCGGGCTTGCCGTAGGGCACTTCCCAGGGCTGCTCGTAACCGGGGATGTTCAGGTTGGAGACGGTGAAGCCGACCAGGCCGGCCTTGGGCTTGGCGCCGCGGCCGGTGGCGCCTTCGTCGCGGATTTCGCCGCCGGAGCCGGTGGAGGCGCCGGGGAACGGGGCGATGGCGGTCGGGTGGTTGTGCGTCTCGACCTTCATCAGGATGTGCACCGGCTCTTCGCTGGCGCCGTACTGGCGGGTCTCGGGGTTGGGGTAGAAGCGCCCGGCGACCGAGCCCACCATCACCGCGGCGTTGTCCTTGTACGCGGACAGCACGCCTTCGCGGTGCATTTCATAGGTGTTCTTGATCATGCCGAACAGGCTCTTGTCCTGGGCCTGGCCGTCGATGTCCCAACTGGCGTTGAAGATCTTGTGGCGGCAGTGCTCGGAGTTGGCCTGGGCGAACATCATCAGCTCGACGTCGTGCGGGTTGCGGCCCAGCTCGACGAAGCTCTTCACCAGGTAGTCGATCTCGTCCTCGGCCAGGGCCAGGCCCAGCTCCAGGTTGGCCTTCTCCAGCGCGGCGCGGCCGCCGCCGAGGATGTCGACCACGGTCAGCGGCTTGGGCTGGGCGTGGCTGAACAGGCCGGCGGCCTCTTCCATCTGGTTCAGCACCAGTTGCGTCATGCGGTCGTGCAGGCGCGCGGCGACTTGCGCGGCGTCGGCCTCGGACAGCTCGCCGGCGACGTAGTAGGCGATGCCGCGCTCGATGCGCTCGAGCTTCGCCAGGCCGCAGTTGTGAGCGATGTCGGTGGCCTTGCTGGACCACGGCGATATGGTGCCGAAGCGCGGCACCACCAGGAACAGCCGGCCCTTGGGCTCCTGCACCGGCACGCTCGGGCCGTACTTGAGCAGCCGTCCGAGCACCTGTTCCTCATCGGCGGTCAGCACGCCACTGACCTCGGCGAAATGCGCAAACTCGGCGTACAGCCCGGTGACAGCGGGTACCTGCCGGGTCAGCAGGTCGAGCAGTTTGCCGTGGCGGAAGGCGGAAAGGGCGGGAGCGCCGCGCAGGATCAGCATTGTCGGAACAGCCTCTGGAGACAGGGGAATTCGCAGGGCCGGGAGGGCCGGCCCGCAGAGGCCGTGCATTCTACCGTAAAGCATGCCCCGGCGGCACCTGCAGCTCGGCCGACGGCGAGGGCTTTCTGCCATTGGGCGGGGGAGCGGCGCCATTCATCTTCGAACGCTTTCGAGCGGGCTCGCCGCACGCCCGCTCCAGGCGCGCCCCGGGCCCCCGGCCGGCGTCTGGCACGGCCCCTGAAACGAAGCCGCTAGCAGAGATGCCCCCGGCTGTCCAGATATTGGGCTCCGCGACCTTGGCGTATACTGCGCCGATGTTTGCCCTGAACCCGTCCCGCGTGCGCTCCGCCGTATGGATCCTGGCGACCTGTATCTTTCTGCTGCTCTCCGGCTGTAGCGAGGCGAAAGCCCCCACGGCCCTGGAGCGGGTACAGAAGGACGGAGTGCTGCGGGTGATAACCCGCAACAGCCCGGCCACCTACTTCCAGGATCGCAACGGCGAGACCGGCTTCGAATACGAGCTGGCCAAGCGCTTCGCCGATCACCTGGGGGTGAAGCTGCAGATGGAGACCGCCGACAACCTCGACGACCTCTACAGCAAGCTCGGCCAATCCGGCGGCCCCGACCTGGCCGCCGCCGGCCTCACCCCCGGCGGCGAGCGGGAGACCTCCGTACGCTTCTCGCACTCCTACCTGGACGTCACTCCCCAGGTCGTCTACCGCAATGGCGACCCGCGCCCCACCCGCCCTGACGACCTGGTCGGCAAGCGCATCGTGGTGCTCAAGGGCAGCAGCCACGCCATGCAGCTGGCCGAGCTGAAGAAGAAGTACCCGAAGCTGGAGTACAAGGAATCCGACGCCGACGAGATGGTCGACCTGCTGCGCATGGTGGACGTCGGCGACATCGACCTGACGCTGATCGACTCCAACGAGCTGGCGATGAACCAGGTCTACTTCCCCAACGTGCGCGTGGCCTTCGACTTCGGCGACGCCCGCGGCCTGGCCTGGGCCTTGCCCGGCGGGACGGACGACAGCCTGTACGCCGAGGTCAACAAGTTCCTCGACAAGGTCAAGCAGGACGGCACCCTGCAGCACCTGAAGGACCGCTACTACGGCCACGTCGACGTGCTCGGCTACGTCGGCGCCTACACCTTCGCCCAGCACCTGCAGCAGCGCCTGCCGCGCTACGAAACGCACTTCAAGCAGATCGCCCAGACGCTGAAGATGGACTGGCGCCTGCTCGCCGCCATCGGCTACCAGGAGTCCATGTGGCAGCCCGACGCCACCTCCAAGACCGGCGTGCGCGGCCTGATGATGCTGACCAACCGCACCGCCCAGGCCATGGGCGTGTCCAACCGCCTCGACGCCAAGCAGAGCATCCAGGGCGGCGGCAAGTACTTCGACCAGATCCGCGACGAGCTGCCGGACAGCATCAAGGAGCCGGACCGCAGCTGGTTCGCCCTGGCCTCCTACAACATCGGCAGCGCCCACCTCGACGACGCCCGCAAGCTGGCCCAGCAGGAAGGCCTGAACCCGGACAAGTGGCTGGACGTGAAGAAGATGCTGCCGCGCCTGTCGCAGAAGCAGTGGTTCCGCAAGACCCGCTACGGCTACGCCCGCGGCGGCGAGACCGTGCATTTCGTGCAGAACGTGCGGCGCTACTACGACATCCTCACCTGGGTGACCCAGCCGCAACTCGAGGGTGGCCAACTGGCCGAGAGCGGCCTGCACCTGCCGGGGGTGAACAAGACCCGGCCCAGCGAAGAGCCCGACGAGAAGCTCTGAAGCGCAGAGCATCTGCGGACAACTGTAGGAGCGGGCCCTGCCCGCGATTTCGCGCGCAGGGCGCGCTCCTACATGGGAATGGCGCGAGCGGGGCAGCGTAGCGGCTCTCATCCGCGAATCGCGCCGGAGCCTCCGGCAAACACAACACCCGTAGGATGGTGTTGAGCGAAGCGATACCCATCACCATGATCCGATGGGTATCGCAAGCTCAACCCATCCTACGAAAAGCGCCTCGGCGCTCCGCCGGCAAGACAGTTTTCAGGAATGCACTATCGCAGGAGCAGACTCCGTCCGCGATTCGCGTAGGACGCCGCGCCCTATCCCTTGCGCCGAGCCTTAAAAAAGGCCGACAACATCGCACTGCACTCCTCCGCCAGCACCCCACCCTCCACCAGCACCTTGTGGTTGAGGAACTCCTGGGCAAAGAACTCCCCCCGGCTGACCACCACCCCCGACTTCGGCTCGGTGGCGGCATAGACCAGGCGCTGGATGCGCGCGTGCACCAGCAGGCCGGCGCACATGCTGCAGGGCTCCAGGGTGACGTAGAGGGTGCTGCCGGGCAGGCGGTAGTTGCCGGCCGCCGCCGCGGCTTCGCGAATGGCGACCATCTCGGCATGAGCGCTGGGGTCGTGGGCGGTGATCGGCTGGTTGAAGCCACGGCCGACGACCTGGCCCTCCAGCACCAGCACCGCGCCCACCGGCACCTCGCCCAGGGCCGCGCCCTGCTCGGCCAGGGCCATGGCCTCGCGCATGAATTCGCGGTCGCGGCTGCGGTCGATCACCGGGGCCAGCCCCTTCACCGTCGGGTGGCCCTTGCTGTTGGTCAGCCGCACCAGGCGTCACCCACGGCGATGGTGCCCATCAGGCCGGTCTCCATATGGTCGATGACGTGGCAGTGGAACATCCACAGGCCGGGGTTGTCCGCCACCAGCGCCACCTTCGCGCTCTCGTTCTTGCCCAGCAGGTAGGTATCACTGTAGTACGGGATGATCTTGCGGCGGTTGGACGCCAGCACCTTGAAGGTCATGCCGTGCAGGTGGATCGGGTGCTGGTACTGCGTCAGGTTGCGCAGGGTGAAGATGTAGCTCTTGCCCAGCTCCAGCTTGGCCAGCGGCGGCGCGTTGTGCTTGTGCTCCTCGCCGCCCTGCCAGGCCACGCCGTTGATCTGCCACAGCGACGGGGTCGCCTGGCCCTTGGAGTAGTCGGTCATGGCGCCCACCCACTCGAACTTGAAGTCGATGGTCTCGGCCTTGTCCAGGTCCGGCTCGCTCACCGGGTTGTGCGGCAGCGCCGGCGGCCATTCGGCGGAACCACCCTGCAGCGGCGCCACGCCGCGCACCGTGCCCAGGCGCACCACGCCGTCGCGCAGGGACAGCTCCTGGCCCTCGGCCGGGCCGCGGATGGCCAGCTCCAGGCGCATGCCCGGGCCGATCCAGTACTGCTCGTCGAGGTCCCGCGGCTCCACCGGGTGGCCGTCGATGGCGTAGATCTTCGCCTCGCTGCCCGGCAGGTTGAGCCGGTAGGTCACGGTGTTGTCGATGTTGAGGATGCGCACGCGGGTCACTTGGCCGGCGGGCAGCTCGATCACCGGCACGTGCTCGCCGTTGATGGTCGACAGGCTGCCGCGGGTGCCCTCGCGGGCGGCCTCGCGCGGCACGCTGAAGGCGGTGAAGGCGCCCTGCTCGTCCACGTGCCAGGTCTTCAGGCAGAGGATTTTCTCGTGGCTGAAGCCGCTGGGCTCGCGCTCGTCGATGATCAGCGGGCCGACCAGGCCGCGGCCCAGCTGCTCGCTGCTCATCAGGTGCGGGTGGTACCAGTAGCTGCCGGCGTCGGGGGTCTTGAACAGGTAGACGAAGCTCTGCCCCGGCTGCACCGGCGGCTGCGAGATGTAGGGCACGCCGTCCATCTCGATGGGCAGGCGGATGCCGTGCCAGTGGATGGTGGTCGGCTGGTCCAGTTTGTTGGTGAAGCGCACGCGCAGCCAGTCGCCCTGGCGGGCGCGGATCTCGAAGCCGGGGAAGCGGTTGCCGTAGAGCAGCGCCGGGGTCTTGTGCCCGGGCACCAGCTCCAGGTCCATGGGCGCGGCGATCAGTTCGTAGTCGTGCTCCGCGGTCACCTGCGGGCGCGCCAGCCATAGACGCGCGCCGCCGGCGCCGAGGCCGACCACGGCGAGGCCGGCGATGCCACCCAGTACCTGTCTGCGGGTAAAGCTCATGTCTCCCCCAACCCCTGCGGGTATCTCGCAAATGCAAGATTTTCTCATTTTCCCGGTGGCAAGGCGAGCGCGAAGACGGCGCGCGATGTCGCATCCCGGGCAGCCTCAGCAAATGCCTGACAGACATGGACAGCGGCGCCGCGGAAGGCTATCTGGATAACTTCGCTTCCACGGCGGCACCCCGCCATTGACGACGAGAGAGACGAGGCATGAGCCAGAAACTGAAGGTGGAACGAAAGGGCCATGTGCTCTGCATCGGGCTGAACCGCCCGGAAAAGTACAACGCCATGGACGTGGAGCTGTATCTGGCGCTGGCCGACGCCTACGGTGAACTGCAAGGCGACGACGAACTGCGCTGCGGCCTGCTCTACGGCGAGGGCCAGCACTTCTGCGCCGGCCTGGAGCTGGACAAGTGGGGCCCGCAGTTCGCCAGCGGCCGCTTCCCCGAACTGCCCCCGGGCGCCTGCGACCCCTTCGGCCTGGACCCGGCGCGGCGGGTGGCCAAGCCGATCGTGGTCGCCGCCCGCGGCGTCTGCTTCACCGCCGCCCTGGAACTGATGCTGGCCGCCGACGTGCGCGTCGCCGCGGAAGATGCGCGCTTCGGCCAGATCGAGGTCAAGCGCGGCATCTACGCCGTGGGCGGGGCAACCATCCGCTTCGTGCAGAACATCGGCTGGGGCAACACCATGCGCTACCTGCTCACCGGCGACGAATTCGACGCCCGGGAAGCCCAGCGCATGGGCCTGGTGCAGGAAGTGACGGCCCCCGGCGAGGAATTCGCCGCAGCCCTGGCCATAGCCGAACGCATCGCCCGCCAGGCCCCGCTGGGCGTGCGCGCCACCCTGGCCAGCGCGCGCCTGGCCCTGGCCGAAGGCGAGACGGAAGCCGCCCGCCGCCTGCTGCCGGACCTGCAACCGCTGATGGGCAGCGAGGACGTCAAGGAAGGCGTGGCCTCCTTCCTCGAACGCCGCGAGGCGAACTTCGTCGGCCGCTGAAACGACGACGGGGCGGCGCAGGCCATACAACTGGCGTTGGTTGCGACAAGGGATACCCCCTGTGCACCTAACGCAAAGCGGAATGGCATTATCAACCAGCCTGAAACGAGAAGGAGACGGGCCCACACCCGCCTCCCCTCTCACACTATCGCACGTACGGTTCCCCGCCTCGAGACCGCAGGGTTCGCCCCACGCGTCGAGCGTGGTTGAAGCCGCAGGCTCCGACTCGGTAATGAGGGAAAGCACCTCACCTCATCTGGCACCAAGGATCCGATCCAGCGTTTCCTCCAGCAGCTTCCGATCCGCCAGCCGCTTGGCATCGGTGCGCTGGGCCAGGTTGTGCAGCTTGCGCCGCACAGCCGGCAAATCGGCTGCCTGCGCAAGCCCGATCAGATCGAAATCCGGCTGCTGATCCTCGATGGATAGCAGGAACGCACACGACGACTCATCCAGCCAACCGGCTACACGCGTCAGCAGGCGCTCATGGATGTCCAGCAAGGCTCTGGCCTCGATAGGCTCAGCCGTCATGCCTTTGAAATGCGCTTCGAAGGTCGCCGAGAAATCCGCTGGCACGCGAGGCGCCAGCATCTCCCAAGCAGGTTTGGGACTACAGCTCAGGTAGACGAGAAAAGTCCGCCAGAGCATCTGATCCGCTCGTTCGTCTTCAAGCAGCAGGCCGATATCGAAAAGATCGCGTGGATGCTGCCTCGACAACGCGGCAGCCAGCTTACCGGCATAGAGGTCGGCAAAGTTCAGCACCTGCACCGAGGCGAAGCCGAATGCCTCCTCGACTCTCGGGCGCACCACCATTTTCCGCGGCGGGTGCACCGTGCCACGCATAACCGGCGTCGTCTCGATCTGCACGCGCGCACGGCCGCGACTGGCCACCAGTCGCGTGACACCAGCGCCCTCCCCAGCCGCCTCCTGCACCTGCAGCCGCAGGGGATGGGCACGCAGTACATCGGCCAGTCGCCCGAGCGCTTCCGCGATCAGCTTTGCATCTTCGGCATAGTCATGCACCGGCAACCAGGCTAAATCGATGTCCACCGACAAGCGTGGCAGGTCGTGCTCGAACAGATTGATGGCCGTACCGCCCTTGAGCGCAAAGCGCGGCTCCTGCTCCAGCACTGGCAGTATCTCGACCAAGAGCCGCACACGGTCGGTATAGCGCTGGTCCAAATGCTCAAGCCAAGTGTTCATCGAGGTCTTCCGGCAAGGTGATCTGGTAAGTCGGATGCAATCGCCCACCGGGCACCAGCGCACGCTTTCCTCGCCCCAGATCTACGCCATCCAGTGAAACGTGCGACAGCCACGCATGCCGATGGCGCTCGGCCAACGCCAGGAACACCCGCTTGGCCTTGATGCTGCAGCAGTGACGCAACAACGAGCTGAGCCGCTGCGGCCGCAGAGTCGTCATGCCTTGCATCAACGCATCGGCTTCATAGACCAACGCTGCGTCCGCAACGCCATCGCACAGCTCCAGCATGGCCCGCTCGGGCGTAGAGCAGACCAGGGAATCGGCGCCCGGCGCAGCCCGGTACCAGGCCAGCCCTTGCTCGGATAGAGTCTTCTCGGACACCGCCACGGTGAACGACAAGGGCGGTAGATCGAAGACTCCCCTGCCCAGGAACTCGAAACGCTGCGCCAGTGGCAGCTTGCCGAGCCAACCCGGTGGCCGTTCCGGCCCATATAGCGTGATGGTTCCGGCATCGCCCAAGCGCAGGTAGTGCTCATGCCCCTGCAGGCTCAACGCGAAACGGCCACCGACATGCAAAGGCATGCCTTCCCCAACCTGTATGCTGCGAACCACACCCTCCCATTGCAGGCGGCCGCCCTTGCGCATATACACGCCGCGTACTGGCGACACCAGCCAGCCGCTGCTCACATAGCGCGCGACGAGGCTGTTGGAATAGCCGTGGGCCCGCAACCAGCGACTCGAGATAAGCCGCGTATCACTTAGCTCAGTCAGCAGCAGGTTCAGCTTTCCTGACTTTTGATCACTTATAGTGCTCAAAATACAGTTTTTATAAACCTTTCAAGATCGAAGCGGTTTAACGAAAGACAAAAAAGACCACTGATATTGATCTTTTTCTTTGAACGGTAAACCCAACACCGCCCAGCTGCAACAGATGCACAGGAGAACACCATGCCATCGACCTTTCGTGGCCAGGGCGAGAGAAATATCGGCAGGCCCTGATGCCGACAGCCAGGGTTCTGGCGCTCATTGAGACGATAATCGTAAAGGAAGGTGACGGTTCGTAACGGCTTCTACCGTCAGGGGCCAAGAGCCGGCCGATGCAAGGAAAGCCGCATGAAGCAAGCTTTCCAAGAAGACTTTTACCGTCAAGAGTGGGGGAGTGAACGAGAGGATCCTGAATTACCGCTTCAACCACCAGCCCGTTCCGCTGGCAGGCGGCAGCACCGACAGCCGCCGTAACATATCTTCCAATGGATCAATATGCTACGGCAGGCTTTCAAGCATTAGTGATAGCCCCGCAGGGAGGCTAACTCACTCCCACTCGATGGTCGCCGGCGGCTTGCTCGACACGTCGTAGGTGACGCGGGAGATGCCTTCGATCTCGTTGATGATGCGGTTGCTGACCTTCTCCAGCAGCTCGTAGGGCAGGTGCGCCCAGCGTGCGGTCATGAAGTCGATGGTTTCCACCGCGCGCAGGGCCACGACCCAGGCGTAGCGGCGGCCGTCGCCGACCACGCCGACGGATTTCACCGGCTGGAACACCACGAAGGCCTGGCTGGTCTTGTGGTACCAGTCGAAGTTGCGCAGCTCTTCGATGAAGATGTGGTCGGCGCGGCGCAGCAGGTCGGCGTATTCCTTCTTCACTTCGCCGAGGATGCGCACGCCCAGGCCCGGGCCGGGGAACGGGTGGCGGTAGACCATGTCGTAGGGCAGGCCCAGCTCCAGGCCGATCTTGCGCACTTCGTCCTTGAACAGCTCGCGCAGCGGCTCGACCAGTTCGAACTGCATGTCTTCGGGCAGGCCGCCGACGTTGTGGTGCGACTTGATCACGTGGGCCTTGCCGGTCTTGGCGCCGGCCGACTCGATCACGTCGGGGTAGATGGTGCCCTGGGCGAGGAACTTCACGTCCTGCAGCTTGGTGGCTTCCTCATCGAAGACCTCAATGAAGGTGCGGCCGATGATCTTGCGCTTCTCTTCCGGGTCGGCGACGCCGGCCAAGCGGCCGAGGAACTTGTCTTCGGCGTTGGCGCGGATCACCTTGACGCCCATGTTCTCGGCGAACATGGCCATCACCTGGTCGCCCTCGTGCAGGCGCAGCAGGCCGTTGTCGACGAAGACGCAGGTCAGCTGGTCGCCGATGGCCTTGTGCAGCAGGGCCGCGACCACCGAGGAGTCGACGCCGCCGGACAGGCCCAGCAGCACCTTGGCGTTGCCCACCTGGGCGCGCACGGTGGCGATGGCGTCGTTGACGATGTTCGACGGCGTCCACAGGGCTTCGCAGCCGCAGATGTCCAGCACGAAGCGCGAGAGGATGCGGCCGCCCTGCTTGGTGTGGGTCACTTCCGGGTGGAACTGCACGCCGTAGTAGCCGCGGGCGTCGTCGGCCATGGCGGCGATCGGGCAGCTCGGGGTACTGGCGAGGATGTGGAAGCCCTCGGGGATGTCGGTGACCTTGTCGCCGTGGCTCATCCACACGTCGAGGCCGAGCACGCCGTCTTCATCGACGTGGTCCTCGATGCCGTCCAGCAGGCGCGCCTTGCCGACCACGTCTACGCGGGCGTAGCCGAACTCGCGCAGGTCCGAACCCTGCACCTTGCCGCCCAGTTGCTCGGCCATGGTCTGCATGCCGTAGCAGATGCCGAACAGCGGCACGTTCAGGTCGAACACCGCCTTGGGCGCGCGCGGGCTGTCCAGCTCGTGCACCGACTCCGGGCCGCCGGCCAGGATGATGCCGCGCGGGGCGAAGGCGCGGATGTCGTCGTCGCTCATGTCGAACGGGTGGATTTCGCAGTACACACCGATCTCGCGCACGCGGCGGGCGATCAGCTGGGTGTACTGGGAACCGAAGTCGAGGATCAGGATCCGGTGAGCGTGAATGTCTTGGGACATGGGCTTTCCTTCGGAATAGCTGGAAGCTGAAAGCCAGAAGCTGGAAGCAGAGACCGGAATTCAACTTCCAGCTTCTGGCTTCCAGCTTCCAGCGCCAATTCGATTGCGACCCGATCAACCTACACGGTAGTTCGGGGCCTCTTTGGTGATCTGCACGTCATGCACGTGGGATTCGGCCATGCCGGCGCCGGTGATGCGCACGAATTGCGGCCGGGTGCGCATGTCCTGGATGTCGGCGCTGCCGGTGTAGCCCATGGCGGCGCGCAGGCCACCCATCAGCTGGTGGACGATGGCGGTCAGCTGGCCCTTGTACGGGACGCGGCCTTCGATGCCCTCGGGGACCAGCTTCTCGGCGCCGGCGGAGGCGTCCTGGAAGTAGCGGTCGGAGGAGCCGGTGGCGCCAGCCATCGCACCCAGGGAGCCCATGCCGCGGTAGGACTTGTAGGAACGGCCCTGGAACAGCTCGATCTCGCCCGGGGCCTCTTCGGTGCCGGCGAACATGGAGCCCATCATCACGCAGTAGGCGCCAGCCACCATGGCCTTGGCCAGGTCGCCGGAGAAGCGGATGCCGCCATCGGCGATCAGCGGGACGCCGGTGCCCTCAAGGGCGGCGGCGACGTTGGCGATGGCCGAGATCTGCGGCACGCCGACACCGGCGACGATGCGGGTGGTGCAGATGGAGCCCGGGCCGATGCCGACCTTGACCGCGTCGGCGCCGGCGTCGGCCAGGGCCTTGGCGGCTTCGCCGGTGGCGATGTTGCCGCCGATCACCTGGACCTGCGGGAAGGTTTCCTTCACCCAGCGCACGCGGTCGATCACGCCCTTGGAGTGGCCGTGGGCGGTGTCCACCACCACTACGTCGACGCCGGCGGCGACCAGCGCGGCGACGCGCTCGGCGGTATCGGCGCCGGTGCCGACGGCGGCGCCGACGCGCAGGCGGCCCTGCTCGTCCTTGGAGGCCAGCGGGTAGGTCTTGGCCTTCTCGATGTCACGGAAGGTGACCAGGCCGGTGAGGCGGAACTGTTCGTCGACCACCAGCATCTTCTCGATGCGGTTCTCGTACAGCTTGGCCTTGATCTCTTCCAGGGCGGTGCCTTCGCGGGCGGTGATCAGCTTGTCCTTGGGCGTCATGATCGCCGCCACGCTGTCGCCGACGTTCGGCTTCACGCGCAGGTCGCGGCCGGTGACGATGCCCACCAGCTCACCCTCTTCCACCACCGGGAAGCCGGAGAAGCCGTACTCGCGGGCGATCTGCAGCAGCTCGATGATCTTGGTCGAGGGCGTCACGGTGACCGGGTCGCGAACGATGGCGGTCTCGTGCTTCTTGACCTTGCGCACCTCGGCAGCCTGCTGCTCGATGCCCATGTTCTTGTGGATGATGCCGATACCGCCTTCCTGCGCCATGGCGATCGCCAGGCGGGATTCGGTCACGGTATCCATGGCGGCGGACACCAGCGGGATGTTCAGTTCGATGCCCCGGGTCAGGCGAGTCTTCAGACTCACGTCCTTGGGCAGGACCTCGGAGTAACCGGGGATGAGGAGGACGTCGTCGAACGTCAGGGCTTCTTGGCTGATGCGCAGCATGGCGAGGGCTCCCACACGGGAAAATGGAAGCGCGGCATTATACCCCAGCTTCACGCTCGGGCTCAACGCGCCCGACCGCTGGATTCGCGGGTTTCGCGCTGGCCCTCGGCAAGGCCCCGGGCTTATCATCCAGCGCCATGCTCAATGACCCTTTTCAACGGCTGGGCCTCGACCGCGAGGTGCTGACCGTCAGCCAGCTCAACCAGCGCGCCCGCCAGCTCCTGGAGGACGTGTTCCCGCAGGTGTGGGTGGAAGGCGAGATATCCAACCTCGCCCGCCCCGCCTCCGGGCACATCTATTTCACTCTGAAGGACGGCAACGCCCAGGTGCGCTGCGCGCTGTTCCGCCAGCACGCCCTGCGCGTGCGCCAGGCCCTGCGCGACGGCCTGGCGGTCAAGGTGCGCGGCAAGGTCTCGCTGTTCGAGGGCCGCGGCGACTACCAGCTGATCGCCGACGCCGTCGAACCGGCCGGCGACGGCGCCCTGCGCCTGGCCTTCGAGGCGCTGAAGCAGAAGCTCGCCGCCGAGGGCCTGTTCGCCGCCGAGCGCAAGCGGCCGCTGCCGGCACATCCGCGGCGCATCGGCATCGTCAGCTCGCCCACCGGCGCGGTGATCCGCGACATTATCAGCGTGTTCCGCCGCCGCGCACCCCAGGTCGAGCTGACCCTGGTGCCCACCGCGGTGCAGGGCCGCGAGGCCACCGCGCAGATCGTCCGCGCCCTGAAGCTGGCCGATGCGCGCGGCTTCGACGCCATCATCCTGGCCCGCGGCGGCGGCTCGCTGGAGGACCTCTGGTGCTTCAACGAGGAAGTCGTGGCCCGCGCCATCGCCGCCTGCGCCACCCCGGTGGTCAGCGCCGTGGGACACGAGACCGACGTTTCCATCAGCGATTTCGTCGCCGACGTCCGCGCGCCCACGCCCTCGGCCGCCGCCGAGCTGCTGGCGCCGCACGCCGGCGACCTGCAGCAGCGCCTGGACGGCCTGCGCCGCCGGCTGATCCTGCGCATCCAGGACCGCCTGACCCGCGAGCGCCTGCGCCTGGAAGGCACCGCGCGGCGCCTGCGCCACCCCGGCGAGCGCCTGCGCCAGCAGGCCCAGCGCCTGGACGACCTGGACATGCGCCTGCGCCGCGCCTTCGAGCGCCAGCTGCAGGTGCGCCAGGAACGCATCGGCCGCCTGCAGACGCGCCTGCAGGCACAGCACCCGGGCCGTGCCCTGGCGCTGCTGCGGCAGAAGCTCGACAGCCTGGCCGCGCGCCTGCCCCACGCCACCCGGGCGATCCTCCGCGAACGCCGCCAGCGCCTCGACGGCCTGGCCCAGAGCCTGCACATCGTCAGCCCGCTGGCGACCCTCGGGCGCGGCTACAGCATCCTCCTCGACGAACGCGGCCAGGCCATCCGCCGCGCCGCCCAGGCCCAGCCCGGCCAGCGCCTGACCGCGAAACTGGGCGAAGGCCAACTGGAAGTGCGGGTGGAAGACAACCACCAGGCCCCGGTCACCCTCTCGCTGCTGGACTGACCTGGGCATTGACCGCATGGGTTTCGCAGGCTCAACCCATCCTACGAAGAGCCCTCCGGCGCAAGATTGCCCGTAGGATGGTGTTGAGCGAAGCGATACCCATCACCACGACCGCATGGGTTTCGCAGGCTCAACCCATCCTACGAAGAGCCCTCCGGCACAAGGTTGCCCCGTAGGATGGCGTTGAGCGAAGCGATACCCATCACCACGACCGCATGGGTTTCGCAGGCTCAACCCATCCTACGAAGAGCCCTCCGGCGCAAGATTGCCCCGTAGGATGGCGTTGAGCGAAGCGATACCCATCACCACGACCGCATGGGTTTCGCAGGCTCAACCCATCCTACGAAGAACCCTCCGGCGCAAGACTGCCCCGTAGGATGGCGTTGAGCGGAGCGATACCCATCACCCCGGCGCAGCTGGCAAGACAGTTGCTCCTACAGGGACTGACGAATAACCGCCAACGGTTACACCGCCGGGGTTCATGCCATGTAGACTGCCGGCTTTACCGGATTTACGGAAAGCCCATGTTCCGCGTCTTCTGCCTGCTGTTCGCCACCCTTCTCGCCCTGCCCTCCCATGCCGAGGGTTTCATCAGCCGTACCCTGAACAAGCCGGTGCCCGGCGGCGTCGCCGTGGTCCAGCTGGGCAGCGCGGGGCCGGCGCCGAGCGCCAGCTACCAGGGCAAGCCGGTGCTGGTGGTGCGCGAGGAAGGCCGCGACTGGATCGCCGTGGTCGGCATCCCGCTCAGCGTCAAGCCGGGCCAGCAACAACTGCAGGTGAAGCAGGCCGGCGCCAACCGCAGCCTGCCGTTCCAGGTCGGCAGCAAGCACTACCGCGAGCAGCGCATCACCCTGAAGAACACCCGCCAGGTCAACCCGCTGCCCGAGGACCTCAAGCGCATCAACCGCGAGCTGGCCGAGCAGACCGCCGCCTACCGCAGCTTCAGCCCCGGCACGCCGAGCAACCTGGTGCTGGACAAGCCGGTGAACGGCCCGCTCTCCAGCCCCTTCGGCCTGCGCCGGTTCTTCAATGGCGAGGAACGCAACCCGCACTCCGGGCTGGACTTCGCGGTGCCCGCCGGCACGCCGATCAAGGCCCCGGCGGCGGGCAAGGTGATCCTCATCGGCAACTACTTCTTCAACGGCAACACCGTGTTCGTCGACCATGGCCAGGGCTTCATCAGCATGTTCTGCCACATGTCGAAGATCGACGTGAAGCTCGGCGACCAGGTACCGCGCGGCGGCGTGGTCGGCCGCGTCGGCGCCACCGGCCGCGCCACCGGGCCGCACATGCACTGGAACGTCAGCCTCAACGACGCCCGCGTCGACCCGGCGATCTTCATCGGCGCCTTCAAGCCCTAAGCTTCATTCCGCGCGGCTGGGCAAGCGCTCCAGGCGATAGAGCTCGCCGATCAGGCAGGGCTCGGGGATGCCGCTCGAGTCATACGAGAGGATGCGGTCGAGCCTGGTCACCGCTCCCACCGTGCTGCCGATGTTCAGGCGGTTGCTGAACGACAGGTTGTCGCACGGCGAGGAGAAGGCCACCAGGTAGCGCCGGCCGGGCGCGTGGCCGAGGACGATGTGGCCCTTGTCGAGGTATTCCCAGCCCTGGGTTTCCCACACCGGGATCGACTTGACCGTCTCGCCCTGGCGGTAGCCGAGGCGTTCCAGGTGCTGGTCGAGGGGCAACTGGTCGTTGCGCAGCCCGGACTGGCTGCAGGCGGCCAGCAGAACGGCAGCCGCCAGCATGGCGGCGCTGCGGACATTGCGCATGCTCACCTCCCGGCCACGACGGGTGGCCCCTGTCGAGCCGAAACCGGCCCGGTTCCATTTTCCCACCCTGGAGAAAGGCCGGCGCACGGCCGGCCGGACGGTCAGTTCATCTTCATCCCGGGCATGTCGTGGCCCGACATATCGTGGCCGGACATGCCGTGCTCACCTGCCTCGGGCGCCTGCTTCTGCACCTGCACCTCGACCTTGAGGTCGCCGGCCTGCTGGAAGTGCAGGGTCACAGGGAAGCGCTCGCCGTCGGCCAGCGGCTTCTTCAGGCCGAGCAGCATCAGGTGGTAATGGCCCGGGGCGAAGGTGACGGTGCCGCCGGCGGGGATGTCCACGCCGTCGATCTTCTGCATCTTCATCATGCCGTCCTTCATCTGGTGCTCGTGGACCTCGGCGCTGGCCGCGCGCTCGGTGTCGGCGCCGAGCAGGCGGTCGGCCGCCTTGCCGTGGTTGTGCACGACGAAATAGGCCGCGCCGTTCTCCGAGTTGGCCGGCAGCAGCAGCGACCAGGGGTGTTCGACGTCGAGGTCGCCGGCCTTGTATTCGTGGGCCAGCAGCGGGGTGGAGAAGGACAGCATGGCCGCCAGGGCCAGGAGGGTCTTGCGCATGTTGGAAACTCCTAACGATCTCATGGGCCGCCCGTCGAGCGGGCGGCTTCGCCGGGGGCACGGCCAGCATAGCCGCTTCGCGCCCCCACTCAAGCCGGCGACCGCGGTCGCCGGGGCTCAGAAGCTGAAGTCCACCTTGGTCCAGAGCGTGCGGCCCGGTTCGCGGATCGCCTGGGGGTCGTTCGCCGGGTAGCCGAAGCCGGCGTTGCCGGCGAGGTTGAGGTGCTCGGCGTAGTCCTTGTCGAACAGGTTGTCGACGCCGGTGCTGACCTTGAAGTGCTTGTTCACGCGGTACGCGGCGTTGAGCGAGAAGACGCCGAAGCCGGCGCTCTCGTCGAAGTCCTGGCCGACCACGTTGCCCTGCCCCTCGGCCACCCGCCCCTGCTTCGCCACCAGGCGCCAGAGGGCGCCGGCGCTCCAGTCGCCCTGCTCGTAGGTCAGGCCCAGGCGGGTTTCCAGCGGCGGCATCTGCGGCAGCGCGCGGTCGTCGCTGGTGTTCTTGCCCCAGGCGTAGGCCAGGGTGGCGTCGGTCTTCCAGTTCGGCGTCAGCTGGTAGGCCGCGCCCAGCTCACCGCCCATGATGCGTGCGTCCACGTTGGTCGCCTGGGACGTTGCACCCATCATGCCGCCGCTGGTGTAGGTGAACAGGATGTAGTCGCGGATCTCACCGACGTAGCCCGAAGCCCAGGCCTTGAGCTTCTCGCCCTCGTACTGGGCGCCGAAGTCGAGCTGGGTGGTCTTCTCCGGCTTGATGGCGTCGAAGGCGTTGGCCGAGCCGGCCGGGCCCATGTTCGGGGAAAACAGCTCCCAGTAGTCGGGGAAGCGCTGCACATGGCCGAGGCCGGCGTAGAGTGTGGTGGGCGAGTCGGCCAGGTCGTGCTCGTAGCGCAGGAAGCCGCTGGGCAGGGTGTCGGCGCGGGTGTCGTCGGCCGTGGGGTTGGGCCGCGTCATCATTCCCGAGCCGGTGGTCTGCCGGTAGTCCTTGGCCGAGGCGCGGTCCAGGCGCGCGCCGGCGATCACCCGGTCGCGCTCGGCGGCGTACCAGGTTAGCTCGGCGAAGGCGCCGTAGTCGTGGAAGACCGCGTCCTTGTTCCACGGCACCTCGTCGTAGGCGCCGATGCCCATGGCGCTGCGCTGGCGGTGCTCGCTGCTCTGGGCGTCGACGCCGGAGATCAGCTTGAAATCATCCCAGCGCCAGGTGGCCGCCAGGCGCCCGCCGAGGGTGCGGCGGTCGACGTTGGAGGCCATGGGCCCGGCCATCATGCCGGTGCCCGAGGGCGTGCGCAGGCTGTAGTTGTCCATCACGTGGTCGGCGTAGTTGTAGTAGACCTGCGCCTCCAGCTTGTCGAGCACGCCGCCGAGGTTGGACTTCTCGAAGCGCAGGCCCAGGCTCTCGCGCTTGAACTGCGAGCCATCCATGCCGCGCCCGGCGTAGCGCGCCTCGCCGTCGCCCTTGCCGGCGGTCAGCTCGACCAGGGTGTCGGCGTCCGGCGTCCAGCCCAGGGCGACGTCGCCGTTCCACTTGTTCCAGCGCGAGGGCACGGTGTTGCCGCCGCCGTCCTCGTAGTCGTCGGACTGCGAGCGGTTGCCGGTGAAGCGCAGGTAGCCCTCGGGGCCGCCGGCGGCTGCGTCCAGCACGCGGTCGAAGCGGCCGTTGGAGCCGGCCACCAGGCTGCCGTTTATCCGCGTGCCCAGCTCGCCGAAGCGCTCCGGATCGCGGTCGAAGCGGATGGTCCCGGCCGAGGCGCCAGGGCCCCAGATCACGGTTTCCGGGCCCTTGACCACGGTGAGCTTGTCGTAGGTCTCCGGGGAGATATAGGAAGTGGGCGCGTCCATCCGCGCCGGGCAGGCGCCGAGCATCACGCCGCCGTTGGTGAGGATGTTCAGCCGCGAGCCGAACATGCCGCGCAGCACCGGGTCGCCGTTGCTGCCGCCGTTGCGGATGGCGGAGAAGCCGGGGATGGTCTTCAGGTAGTCGGCGCCGTCGCTGGCCGGGATCGGCTGGCGCGCCTGCTTCGGATCGGTGACCACGGTCAGCGGCGAACTCTGCGCCACCGCGGTGATGACACTGGGTTGCAGTTCGATGGCGTGGTGGCCGGCGTGCGGGTCGTCGGCCTCGTCGGCGCGAACGGAAGGGCTCAGGCCGACGATGCCGCCGAGGGCGGTGAGTGCGCAAAGGGTGCGTAGGCGTGCCGGGCGAACGCGCCCGCGCAGGAAGAGTCTGGACATGCGAAATTCCATGATCATGACGATGTTCTTCTGGCCAGGCGCGGCGGACGCGCGCGGAGGAAGGTTCCTGTGCGCGATGGCGCTTGCGCTGGCTACGGCGAAAGAAAGGTCAGGCGCTCATGGACGGCGGCGCGCGCGAACGGGCGCCGGGGAAGATCGGCGAAGGCGGGATGGATTGTTCGATGACGACCTGGGGCGCCGGGGCGGCCCCGGGCAGGTCGGCGGAGAGCGCCAGGCGCGGGGTTTGCAGCGCCGGGCTGTGGAGCAGCAGGCCGCAGTAGCCGCACTTCTCCATGAAGTGGTCGGCGGAGAAGCCCTGCTGCGCGGCATCGGAGCCGTGGTGGCCGCCGCGCATCTGTTCGGAGCAGGCCATGTCTTCCATGCCGGCCATGGCCGGCATGGGGTGGTCCATGGGCATGGACTGCGACAGCAGCGGGCCGAGGTGGATCATCAGCATGGCGAAGAGCGCCAGCCAGATGCCCGTGCCTTGTCCTGTGCCTCGCCGTCTGCGACCTGTCACTGGAAGTCCCCGAATCGATTGGCGGCGTTTTACCCTGCCGGGCCGATGGGCGCAATTCGCCGATGGCTCAATGCTGTGCGGCATGGAGACGCATCAGGGAGTAAAGCAGAAAAAGCGCTTCGCAATTCCTTGCGCAATAAAGCGAATACAGAAGCAGAAAATCTCGTTTATTTTTATAACCCGATTATGGCTACCAATTTTTCCACAATGCTTGCCATCCACCCCCAAAGCGCACTAGGGTGGTCGTCATGAAAACCGCACACACCCTCATCCTGCTTCGCCAACACGCCTGCCTGCGCCTGGTCAGCCCGCGACTGCGTGGCTGAATCCGTTTCCCGGCTTCACCTCTTCATCTTTCTACCGCGCAGGGCCGCCGCTGGCCCGGAAGAACAAGGATTCCGCCCATGACCATGCTCAAAGACCCGTCGAAGAAATACCGTCCCTTCACCCCGATCACCCTGCCCGACCGCACCTGGCCGGACAAGATCATCGACAAGGCGCCGATCTGGCTGAGCACCGACCTGCGCGACGGCAACCAGTCGCTGATCGAGCCGATGGACGCCGAGAAGAAGATGCGCTTCTTCAAGTGCCTGGTGCAGGTGGGCCTGAAGGAAATCGAAGTGGGCTTCCCGTCCGCCTCGCAGACCGACTTCGACTTCGTTCGCGAGCTGATCGAGGGCGGCCACATTCCCGATGACGTCACCATCCAGGTGCTGACCCAGGCCCGCGACGACCTCATCGAGCGTACCTTCGAGTCGCTGAAGGGCGCCAAGCGCGCCATCGTGCACTACTACAACGCCTGCGCGCCGAGCTTCCGCAAGATCGTCTTCAACCAGGACAAGGAAGGCGTCAAGCAGATCGCCATCGCCGCCGGCAAGACCATCAAGCGCCTGGCCGCCGCCGCGCCGGAAACCCAGTGGGGCTTCGAGTACTCCCCCGAGGTGTTCAGCTCCACCGAGACCGACTTCGCCGTCGAGGTGTGCAACGCGGTGATCGACGTGTTCCAGCCGACCCCGGCCAACCGCCTGATCCTCAACCTGCCGGCCACCGTCGAGTGCGCCACGCCGAACAACTACGCCGACCAGATCGAGTGGTTCGGCCGCCACATCGACAAGCGCGACAGCGTGATCATCAGCCTGCACACCCACAACGACCGCGGCACCGGCGTGGCCGCCTCGGAGCTGGCGCTGATGGCCGGCGCCGACCGCGTGGAAGGCTGCCTGTTCGGCAACGGCGAGCGCACCGGCAACCTCTGCCTGGTGACCATGGCGCTGAACATGTACACCCAAGGCATCAACCCGGGGCTGGACTTCTCCGACATCGACGCCGTGCGCAAGGTGGTGGAAGAGTGCAACCAGATTCCGGTGCACCCGCGTCACCCCTACGTCGGCGACCTGGTCCACACCGCCTTCTCCGGCTCCCACCAGGACGCCATCCGCAAGGGCTTCGCCCAGCAGAAGGACGACGCCGTGTGGGAAGTGCCCTACCTGCCGATCGACCCGGCCGACATCGGCCGCAGCTACGAGGCGGTCATCCGCGTCAACAGCCAGTCGGGCAAGGGCGGCATCACCTTCCTGCTCGAACAGGAATACGGCATCAGCCTGCCGCGCCGCATGCAGATCGAGTTCAGCCAGGTGGTGCAGAACGAGACCGACCGTCTCGGCCTGGAAATGACCGCCGAGCAGATCTACAACCTGCTGCAGAGCGAGTACCTGCAAGCCGTCTCGCCGTTCGGCCTGAAGAACTACCGCCTGCAGGAAGAGAACGGCATCTGCGCCATCGACATCGACGTGACCCACAAGGGCGAGCAGCACCGCTGGCACGGCAAGGGCAAGGGCACCCTGGAAGCCCTGGTCGCCGCGCTGCCGGTTGAAGTCGAGATCATGGACTACAACGAGCACGCCATCGGCGCCGGCACCAACGCCCGCGCGGCAGCCTACATCGAGCTGCGCGTCGAAGGCGGCCGCTCGCTGCACGGCATCGGCATCGACGAGAACATCACCACCGCCAGCTTCCGCGCCCTGTTCAGCGCGCTGAACCGCGCCGTGACCCTGGGCCAGGCGAAAGCTGCCTGAACCCGCCGGTGATGTGGAAAAGGGGCCTTCGAGCCCCTTTTTCATCTTCTCGGTCAGGCGTCGATTCGTAGGATGGGTTGAGCTTGCGATAGCCATCGGACCCTGGTGATGGGTATCGCTTCGCTCAACCCATCCTACGGGGTGTGGTGTTTGCCGGAGGCGTAGGAGCGGACCTTGTCCGCGATGACCGGACG
>NZ_JWMC01000038.1:0-51492 GCF_000812405.1 Pseudomonas sp. PI1 | reverse complement strand
CGTATGCTTTTTCATGGACTCACCCTCACTGTCGGTGGCTTCTTAGACCGCCACCGTGGCGCCTCGACGCCTCGGTGAGGGTGAGTCCATCCAATTACGAAAAGACGAAAAGCCCTAAACCGTCTCCTCATCGATCCGCCGCAACTCCCCGATCATCGCCTCCGCCAGCGGCGACAGGCTGTACCCCGCGCGGTGCACGATGCCGTAGCGGGTATGCAGCTCCTCCAGGTCCTCCGGCAGCTCCGCCACCGTCAGCGCCACCAGCGCCTCGCCGGCGCCCTGCCCCGGGCCGCTGGCGATGCCGATGGCGTTGGAGGCCAGCACCACGGCGTTCAGGCCGTGGCCGTTCTCGCATTCGATGTCCGGGCGGAAGTCGGGGCGGCCGCTGAGGTCCACCAGCACCTTGCGGATGTTCGGCGGGCTGAGGTTGGTGGCGATGGGGTAGCTCAGCAGCTGCGCCGCGCTCACCTGCCCCTGGCCGGCCAGCGGGTGGCCGGGGCGGCAGCAGAAGTGCCACTTGCGCGGCTTCAGGCGCAGGGTGCGGTACTCGGGGTTGGCCTCGAAATGGCGGGTGTCGGCGACGAAGAATTCGAAGTCCTCGGCCTGCAGGCGCTTGCCCAGCACCTGCCAGTGCTCCACCTGGAAGGCCACCCGCGCCTTGGGGTAGCGCCCGTTGAACGCGGCGATGGCCCGCGGCACCAGCCAGGCCGCCGGCGCGGGGCCGGCGCCGAAGCGCAGTTCGCCCGCCTCCAGGCCATTGAACAGGGCGATCTCGTTGGCCAGCTTGTGCGCGCCGCTGACCAGCCGGCGCGCGTGCTCCAGGACGATCAGGCCCTGCTTGGTGGGGTTGAGTTCCTTGCTTGCGCGGTCCACCAGGCGGCAGCCGGCGCTGTGTTCCAGGGCCTGGATGCTGCGGCTGAAGGCCGATTGCGACAGGCACACGGCGTCGGCCGCGGCGACGAAGCTGCGGTGCTCGGCAAGGGCGATGAAATGGCGGAGCTGGCGAAGGTCTATATGCATTTTCTACATAAAAAATATTGGGCAAATGCAATTGTCCGAAGGTGGACGGCCTTCTTATAAAGGCAATCTCTTATTCCGTAAATAAATCGAAATACATAAATAAAGATCGATACGGAATAAAAAGATTGCAGGCCAACCTGTCCTGCGCGACACGACCTCTTCTCCAGGACCTTTCCATGCACCACCGAGATTCCGCGCCCCGTTTCCGCCGCCGGCTGTTGCCGCTGTCCATCCTGCTGGCCACCGGCGGCCTGGCCATGGGCGCCCTGCACGCCGAGGAAGCCACCCCGCAGGAGGCCGCCGCCCAGGCCCAGGGCGAGGCCAGCACCCTGGGCACCGTCACCGTGACCTCGCGGCGCCGCGAGGAGAACTCCCAGGACGTGCCCACCGCCATGAGCGTGCTCGGCGGCGAGACGCTGGAAAGCCAGCGCATCTACCGCGTGCAGGACCTGCAGCAGCTGGTGCCCAGCACCAACGTCGCCTACGTCCACGCGCGGCAGTCCAGCGTGTCCATCCGCGGCCTGGGCAACAACCCGGCCAGCGACGGCCTGGAAGGCAGCGTCGGGCTGTACCTGGACAACGTCTACCTGGGCCGCCCCGGCATGGCCTCCTTCGACCTGCTGGACATCGAGCAGCTGGAAGTGCTGCGCGGGCCCCAGGGCACGCTGTTCGGCAAGAACACCACCGCCGGGGTGATCAACATCTCCACCCGCCTGCCCAGCTTCACCCCCGAGCGCAGCGTCGAGGTGTCCGGCGGCGAGGACGGCTACTTCCAGGGCAAGGCCACGGTCTCCGGGCCGCTCACCGACGAGCTGGCCGGGCGCTTCTCGGCCTACCGCACCCGCGACGACGGCTACGTGAAGAACGTCTTCGACGGCAACACCCTCAACGGCGGCGCCCGCCAGGGCTTCCGCGGCCAACTGCTGTACAAGCCCGACGAGGACTTCAGCCTGCGCTGGATCGGCGACTACAACGAGGAGAACTCCAGCAACGGCATCCTCACCCTGTTCAGTACCGGGCCGACCCTCAACGGCGTCAACCGCTACGAGCAGCGCGCCCGCGCCGCCGGCGCCACGCTGGTGTACGGCGACGACCGCAAGGTCAACTTCGACGCCGCCCAGCGCGTCACCGTGTTCCAGGGCGGCACTTCGCTGGAGGCCAACTGGAAGCTGGCCAACGACTTCTCGCTGACCTCCATCAGTTCCTACCGCTGGTGGGACTTCACCCCGCGCAACGACGACGGCCTGAACGTGGCGGCGGCCTACAACGCCGGCGTCTCGGTGCGCGACAAGCAGTGGTCGCAGGAACTGCGCCTGGCCTCGCCCACCGGCGGCTTCTTCGACTACGTGCTGGGCGCCTACTACTTCGGCCAGGACCTGGACAACCACTCCTTCAACCTCTACGGCCCCCAGGCGGACATCTGGAACGGCACCGCCAGCGGCGCGCTGGCCAACGTCACCAGCCTGGGCGACGGCCACATCGACACCGACAGCTACGCGCTGTTCGCCCAGGGCACCTGGCACCTGACCGACAGGCTCGACTTCACCGCCGGCATCCGCGGCACCTACGAGGAGAAATCCGCCTCGGTCAGCCGCGATGCGCCCCTCGGCGGGGCCGCCGTCAGCGGCGCGGCTCTGGCCGCGCGCAACGGCCGAGCCGGCGCCTACGACTCCGGCGACCTCTCGGTGTACAGCTTCTCGCCCTCGGGCCTGCTCAGCCTGAACTACCACTTCAACGACAACCTGATGGGCTACGCCTCGCTGTCCCACGGCGAGAAGTCCGGCGGGGTGAACCTGACCGTGGCCAGCGCCCCCACCGCCGGCGCCGACTCCCTGCTGGTGGGCAGCGAGCGGGCCAACGACGCCGAGCTGGGGATCAAGAGCACGCTGTTCGACCACCGCCTGATCCTCAACGCCAACCTGTTCGCCACCGTGGTCCACGGCTACCAGGCCAACGCCTACGACGAGGCCACCCGCACCTCCTACCTGACCAACGCCGGCGACGTGCGCTCGCGCGGGGTGGAGTTCGAGGCCACCGCCCTGCCCGTCCGTGGGCTGACGCTGAACCTCAACGGCTCGTACAACGACGTGCGCTACCTGTCGTACAAGAACGCGCCCTGCCCGCCGGAAGTCTCCTTCCAGAGCGGCGCACCGGCGTCCTGCGACCTCAGCGGACACCAGGTGGTGGGCGCCTCCAAGTACATCTTCAACGCCAACGGCGAATACAAGTGGCGCCTGGAAGACAACCTGGAGCCCTACGTCACCGCCAGCTACGCCTTCCGCTCCAAGGCCGTGGGCACCATCGACGACTCCGACTACGGGCAGATCCCCAGCTACGCCATCGTCAACACCGCCCTGGGCCTGCGCGGCGACTACGGCGACGGCCGCTGGGACCTGTCGCTGTGGCTGAAGAACGCCTTCGACAAGACCTACTACACCAGCCTGTGGAACTCGGCCAACGGCGGCTACGCCGGCGTGCTGGGCACCCCGCGCACCCTGGGCGTGACCGCCCGCTACGACTTCTGACCCGAGGACCACTGCCATGAAGCATGCCCGCGCCACCGCCCTGCTCGCTCTCTCCGCCCCGCTGCTGGCCGCCGCCGTCAGCGCCGCGCCCAGCGTCTACCCCACCGGGGTGACGCGCTACGACCCGCAGAAGGCCTTCAACCAGTACGTGATCTTCAGCGGCGCCGACAACAGGACGCACCTGATCGACATGAACGGCAACGAGGTGAAACGCTGGGACCGCCCCGGCTTCCCCTCGGCCATCCTCGACCCGAAACTCGCCAATGGCGAGCGCGGCCACGTGCTGCTGCAGACCGCCGACCTGGCCGAGCCGGGCAAGCTCGCCTCCGCCGGCAACGGCCTGCGCAACCAGGCCGTGGGCGAGCTGGACTGGGCCGGCAAGACCGTCTGGCAATGGGGCGACCAGGCCCCCGGCGGCGCCGCCCGCCAGCACCACGACCTGCGCCGGCTGGCCAACGGCAACACCCTGGTGCTGGCCAACCGCGTGCATGCGGTGAAGGGCTTCCAGGTGCCGGAGGTGATCGACGACGTCATCTACGAAGTCACCCCGCAAGGCCAGGTGGCCTGGCGCTGGACCGCCTCCGAGCACCTGCACGAGTTCGGCTTCGGCGCTGAGCAGCTCAAGCTGGTGCACGCGACCAAGAACCCGGACTACCTGCACATCAACAACCTGGCGCCGCTGGGCGCGAACCGCTGGCACGCCGCCGGCGACAAGCGCTTCGCCCCGGACAACCTGCTGTTCGATTCGCGCAACGCCAACTTCATCGCCATCATCGACAAGGCCAGCGGCAAGGTGGTCTGGCGCCTGGGCCCGAACCTGCCGCCGATCGACCCGAGCAACGCGCAGAAGCTGCCGCGCCCGGTGGACCAGATCAGCGGCCAGCACGACGCGCACATCATCCCCGAGGGCCTGCCCGGCGCCGGCAACCTGCTGGTGTTCGACAACCAGGGCGACGCCGGCTACCCCTCGGTGCAGCGCGGGGTGATCTCCGGCTCGCGGGTGCTGGAGATCGATCCGCAGAAGAAGCAGATCGTCTGGCAGTACACCGCGGAAAGCTCGAAGCAGCCGGGCTGGGCCTTCTTCAGCGCGTTCATCAGCAGCGCCCGGCGCCTGCCCAACGGCAACACCCTGATCGACGAGGGGCAGAACGGCCGCTTCTTCCAGGTCACCCCGGGCGGCGAGATCGTCTGGGAATACGTCAGCCCCTACTTCGGCAAGGCGCCTCTGGGAGACGCGGTAAGCAACTGGGTATACCGCGCCCTGCCGGTGGACTACAGCTGGGTACCGGAAGGCACCCCGCGCGAGGAAAAGGCCGTGCAGGCCGCGGTGCCGGGCGCGCAGCCGGTGACTGCGGCGCGCTGAACCGCCCATCGCCACCTGTAGGAGCGCGCCCTGCGCGCGATTCGCGGGCAGGGCCCGCTACAAGGGGAATCCTGTGGTGTCACGGAACACCCCGTAGGATGGCGTTGAGCGAAGCGATACCCATCACCACGACCGCATGGGTTTCACAAGCTCAACCCATCCTACAAAAGCACCTCGGCGCGGCTCCTACGCCGTTTTACCTTTCAGCCCCCGGCTCGCCACGCGGTACTGCTCCGGCGTGGTGCCGGCCTGGCGGCGGAACATGGCGATGAAGGCCGAGGCGCTGCTGTAGCCCAGGTCGAAGGCGATTTCCTGCACCCCGCGCCCGGCTTCCAGCGCCTCGATGGCAGCGAGGAAGCGCAGGCGCTGGCGCCATTCGCCGAAGCTCATGCCCAGCTCGCGCTGGCACATGCGCGCCAGGGTGCGCTCGGTGCTGTGCACCTGCCTGGCCCAGTCGGCCAGCGAACGGTTGTCGCCGGGCTCGGCCTGCAACGCGGCGAGCAGTTCGCCCAGCAGCGCGCTCTGGGCGAACGGCAGGTAGTCCTCGTGGCGCGGCGAGGCTTGCAACTGGTCCAGCACCACCTGGGCCAGGCGCTTGTCGGCCGCGCGCTCGGGGATGTTCACCCCGCGCGCGGCGAAGTCCGAAAGGATGGCCTTGAGGATGTCGCCGATCTGCAGCGTGCAGGGCCCTGTCGGCAACTGGCGGGACAGCTCGGCGCTGACGTACAGCGAGCGGTAGACGATGGCCTCGCGGTTGTAGCAGCCGTGCTCCACGCCCGGCGGCACCCACACCGCGTACTGCGGCGGCGAGAGGAAGCGCTGGCCGCCGACGTCCAGCTGCATCACCCCGTGGGAGGCGTAGTTGAGCTGGCCCCAGGGGTGGCTGTGGGGCGCCGAGCGGGTGTCGGCGCCGAACTCGTCGTAGCGGAAGTACAGCGGCGCCGGCAGGGCCGCATGGTCCGGCAGCGGCAGGGGGATGTATTTCTTCGTGGGCATGTCCGGATGACGTGGCGAGTTGTCCGGAATGAAGTATAAGCGCCATTCCGGACGGCGGGACAATGGCGCCCGTCCTTCACAGATGTCCGCTGCAATGACCTATTTCTTCCCGCTCTTCGCCGTGCTCGTCTGGGGCGGCAACACCGTGGTCAACAAGCTCGCCGTGGGCCGCATCGCCCCGGCCGAGATCGGTTTCTTCCGCTGGCTGGCGGTGGCCGTGCTGCTCAGCCCCTTCGTGCTGCGCCCGCTGCTGGCGCGGCGCGCGCAGATCGCCCCGCTGCTGCCGAAGATCGTGGTGCTCGGCCTGCTGGGCATGGCCGTGTACCAGAGCCTGGCCTACTACGCCGCGTCCCTGACCAGCGCCACCAACATGGGCATCATCCTCGCGCTGATGCCGCTGATGTCCCTGGGCCTTGCCAGCGCCCTGCTCGGCCAGCGGCTCAACGCCGGCGGCGTGCTCGGCTCGCTGCTGTCGCTGCTGGGCGTGCTGCTGGTGATCGCCCACGGCGACCTGGCCAGCCTGCTGCACCAGGGCATCGGCCCGGGCGACGGCATGATGCTGGTGGCCACCCTCGCCTACGGCCTCTACGGCGTGCTGCTGAAGAAATGGCAGATCCGCCTGCCGGGGCTGCAGCTGCTGTACCTGCAGGTGCTGGTGGCGGTGCTGGCGATGCTGCCGATGTACCTGCTATCGCCGCACCACGGCCTGGACGCCGGCAACCTGCCGCTGGTGGCCTACGCGGGCCTGCTGGCCTCCATCGCCGCGCCCCTGGCATGGATGCGCGGGGTGCAGGAGATGGGCCCGAACCGCATGGCGCTGTTCTTCAACCTGCTGCCGCTGGTTACCGCGGCCATCGCTGCCGTGCTGCTGGACGAGCGCCTGGGCGTGCACCACCTGTACGGCGGCGCGTTGACTCTCGCCGGGGTGCTTCTTGCAGAACGTTGGCGGCCGCGGCCGGCGGCGGGTCTGGCTGCCGACTGAGACCTGTCGCGGATGAATCCGCTCCTACGGGTGCCTCCCGGAAACCTGTAGGAGCGGGCCCTGCCCGCGATTTCGCGCGCAGGGCGCGCTCCTACACGAGGGTTCGGAGTAGGGGCAACTATCTTGCGCGGGGTGCTCTTCGTAGGAGCGAGCTTGCTCGCGAACAGATTCCGCAGCGGGGCTGGTTCGCGAGCAAGCTCGCTCCTACAGGTCGGCCTCCGTCACCAACGTGGCCACCAGCTCCGCCGCAGGCAGCTCGCGGGCCAGGGGCGCGCCCTGGCCGGCCCATTGCACGGCGAAGTCGGGATTGCCCTTGGCCGCGGCAACCAGGGCCTTGGTGGCGTCGTAGACCATGGGGTAGTCCGGCAGCGCCGGGGCGTCGGCGCGCTGCAGGTCGCTGAACAGGCGGTTGGGCAGGCCGCGCGCCGGGCGCCCGGAGATGGCCGCGGTCACCTCGGTGTGCCAGGCCCGCTCGCTTTGCAGCGCCGAGCGGTAGGCGGCGTTGGCCGAGGATTCCGGGCAGGCGACGAAGGCCGTGCCCATCTGCACCGCCTGCGCGCCCAGGGCGAAGGCGGCGCGGATGCCGCGGCCGTCCATGATGCCGCCGGCGGCGATCACCGGCACCTTCAGCGCCGGCGCCAGGCTGCCGACCAGGGCCAGGGTGCCGATGCGCTCATCGTGGTCGCGCTCGAAGATGCCGCGGTGCCCGCCCGCCTCGTAGCCCTGGGCGACCACCGCGTGCAGCCCGGCGGCCTCGACGGCGCGGGCCTCCGCCAAATTGGTGGCGCAGCCGAGCAGGACGATGCCGGCGGCCTTCAGCCGGTCGATCCAGCCCTGCGCGGGCAGGCCGAAGTGGAAGCTGACCACCGCCGGGCGCTCTTCCAGCAGCACCTCCAACATATGCGGATCATCGACGAAGCTGCGGTAGATCTCCCGCAGCGCCGCCGGCGGCTCGCCGCCCAGTTCCTCGAACAGCGGCCGCAGGTGTTCCACCCAGGCGGCCTCGCGGGCGGCGTCGGCCTGCCCCGGGCGGTGGCAGAACAGGTTGAAGTTCACCGGCCTCGCCGTCAGCCCGCGCACCTGGGCGATCAGCTCGCGGGCCTGCGCCGGGTTGCTCGCGCCCAGGCCGATGGAGCCCAGGGCGCCGGCTTCGGACACGGCGGCGGCCAGCGCCGGGGTGGAGACCCCGACCATGGGCGCCTGGATGATGGGGTGTTCGATGCCGAGCAGTTGGCGAAGGGGCATGGCGGTGATCTCCTGGGCTGATCGATGGTTGACTTAAAATCTCATACGGAGAATATTCTGCGCAATACATTCTCCAACAGAGATCATCGATGGACCTGTCCAGCCTGGAAATCTTCCGCTGCGTCGCTGAGGAGCAGAGCGTGACCCGCGCCGCCGCGCGCCTGCAGCGGGTGCAGTCGAACGTCACCACGCGCATCCGCCAATTGGAGGAAGACCTGGGCGTGGCGCTGTTCCTGCGCGACGGCAAGCGCATGGCGCTGACCGACCAGGGCCGCGAGTTCCTCGCCTATGCCGAGAAGCTCCTGGCCCTGGCCGCCGAGGCGCGGCAGTCGCTGCACCCCCGCGAGGCCAGCGGCAGCCTGCGCCTGGGCAGCATGGAGAGCACCGCCGCCAGCCGCCTGCCCGGCCCGCTGGCGGCCTACCACCGCGCCTGCCCGCAGGTGCAACTGGAAGTCAGCACCGGCACCAGCCAGACGCTGGTGGACGGCGTGCTGTCGCGGCGCCTGGATTGCGCGCTGGTGGCCCACCCGGATGCGCTGCGCGCCGAACCCGGCTTCGAGGCGGCCCTGGAGCGCGGCCTGCTGGGCCAGGCGGTGTTCCGCGAGGAACTGCTGCTGGCCCTGCCCGGCGACCACCCGCCGGTGCGCGGGCCGGGCGACGTGCAGGTGCGCACCCTGGCCGGCTTCGCCCGCGGCTGCACCTACCGGCAGATCGCCGAGGACTGGCTGAACGCCGAGGGCCCGCGCGTGCAGGTGCAGGAAGTGGGCTCCTACCACGGCATCCTGGCCTGCGTCGCCGCCGGCGCCTGTGTGGGCATCCTGCCGCGCTCGCTGCTCGACCTGCAGCGCGAGCCGCCGGCGCTGCAACTGCTACCGATCATGAGCGTGGACATCCTCCTGGTCTGGCGCGAAGGCTACGCCACCGGCGCCTTCGAACGTTTCCGCGAAACCCTGGGGGCCGCCTCGTGAAGCAACGCAGCGAACTCGCGCTGGCGCTGAGCGCCGCGCTCATCCTGGCCATCGGCATGGGCTTCGGCCGCTTCGCCTTCACCGGGCTCTACCCGCTGATGGTCGGCGAAGGCGTGCTCAGCGTGAATGGCGGCTCGCTGGCCGCCTCGGCCAACTACGCCGGCTACCTGCTGGGGGCGCTGGCCCTGGCGCGCTGCCCGGAACGCCTGGCGGCGAGCCTGTGCCGCGTGGCCCTGGCGGGCACCCTGCTGGGGCTGGCGGCCATGGCGGTGCCGGCGCCGGCCTGGTTCGCCATCGGCGTGCGCCTGCTGGCCGGGGTGCTCAGCGCGGTGGCGCTGGTAGGCGCCTCGGTGTGGCTGCTGCACGTGATGCAACGCCACGGCGGCGCGCCGCTGATGTTCTCCGGGGTGGGCCTGGGCATCCTGATTTCCGCCGAGCTGATCGCCGGCGGCCATGGCGCGGGCCTGGGCAGCCCGGCGATCTGGCTGCTGCTGGCCGGCGCCGGGAGCGTTCTCGCCCTGCTGGCCTGGCCGGCGCTGAGTCGCCCCGCACCCGCGCCCGCCAAGGCGGCGACGCACGCAGCGCCCGTCGTGCCCATGGCGCCGGCGAGCCTGCTGCTGATCTACGGCCTGGCCGGCTTCGGCTACATCATCACCGCCACCTACCTGCCACTGCTGATGCGCGGCGGCGCGCTGTCGCCGCTGCAGGCCTGGGCGGTGTTCGGCCTGGCGGCGGCGCCGTCGTGCTTCTTCTGGCACTGGCTGCACGGGCGCCTGGGCACGCGCCGGGCGCTGGCGGCGAACCTGCTGGTGCAGGCGCTGGGGGTGATCCTGCCGGTGCTGCAGCACAGCGCCCCGGCCTACCTGGCCAGCGCCCTGCTGGTGGGCGGCACCTTCATGGGCACGCCGACCATCGCCCTGCCCGCCGCGCGCCTGGCGGCGGCGAAGGTGCGCTTCAACATGCTGGCGGCCATGACCGCGGTGTACGGCGTGGGGCAGATCGTCGGGCCGCTGGCCTCCAGCGCGCTCTACCACCTGGACGGCAGCTTCAGTCCGGCGCTGCTGGCGGCCGGCGCCGCCCTGCTGCTGGGGGCGGCCTGCACCTGGCAGCCGGCGCGGGCCGCCGCAAGCTGCCCGCGCTGAGCCTCAGGCGTCGCCCTGGCGCTGGCGCTTGCGGTGCTCGGCGACCTTGTGGCGGTTGCCGCACAGGGCCATGCTGCACCAGCGTCGGCGGTGCGACTTGGTGCGGTCGTAGAACCATAGGGTGCAGTCCGGGTGCTCGCACACGCGGACCAGATCGAAATCCCCCTCGGCAAGCAATTGCGCGCCCTGCTCCGCCAGCGGCGCCAGCAGCCATTCGGCGCCGGGCTTCACGGCCTGGTGGCGCAGATGCGCGCCCTGCCCGTCCCAATCCAGCTGCGGATAGCTGGCAACCTTGCTCAGGAAGGCGTTGAAGCGCGCCGGGTCGGCCGTCTCGCCACGCTTGCGCTTGCTCACCAGCTCGCGCAGGGTCTCGCGCAACTCGATGGCGGCGGCCAGCAGCTCGCCCTCGGCGAAGTCCGCGCCCTCCGCCGGCAGGCCCAGCAGGCGCAGCCAGTGCTGCACGTCGGCATCGCTGTGCCAGGCATCGGAGACCGACAGGGCCGCGGCATCGGCGCGGCTCAGGCTGTTGAGCAAGTCCAGCACCGGGTGGTCGGCGAGGATGTAGGGCGGCTGGGGGGTGGGTTCGCGCATGCTCGCTCCGGAATCGGGGTGTCGAGCCCATGGTAACCCTCGTCCAGGCGTTTTCAAGTTACAGCGCCGGGCGACTGGCGAGCCGCGCCAGCCTGGCCAAGACTGTTCAGTCCCCTTCCCCTGATCAGGAGCCCTGCCATGTCCATCGACAACGTGCTGTACCGCGCCTACGCCGAAGCCACCGGTGGCCGCGAGGGCCGCGCCATTTCCTCCGACGGCGTGCTCGACGTGGAGCTGACCACGCCCAAGGAACTGGGCGGCAACGGCGCCCGCGGCACCAACCCGGAGCAACTGTTCGCCGCCGGCTACTCGGCATGCTTCCTCGGCGCCATGAAGTTCGTCGCCGCCCGCGACAAGCTGGCGATTCCCAAGGACCCGTCCATCGAAGGCGTGGTCGGCATCGGCCCGGTGCCCACCGGCTTCGCCATCGAGGTGGAGCTGCGCATCTCCCTGCCCGGCCTGCCGCGCGACCAGGCGCAGACCCTGGTGGACCGCGCGCACATCGTCTGCCCGTACTCCAACGCCACCCGCGGCAACATCGACGTCACCCTGACCATCCTCGACTGAGTCCTCTCCGGCTGCGGCGCCCGCCGCAGCCGACTTTTCCCCTTCCCCGCCAAGGCCTATCCCGGATGCCGGACGGCGTCTGCCCGGACGAATGGCGCAGTAACTCTTTAAACAGCTATTGACAGGTTACAAAGCGAGCGCAGAATACAACCTTGAGTAACCATACAAACACACTTAAAGAGTTACAGAGGTGACCACCATGTTCGCCCGACTGCTGCGCCGACTCTTCCCGCACCCCGCCGAAAAAGACCTGGACCGCTGGGCCGACGACCTCGCCGCCGAACGCCGCTGGCGCGCCAGCCCGGCCGCGCGGGCCCGCTACTACGCCCTGCCCGGCAGCCTGCCGCGGCAACCCCGGCGGCGCTAGAGCGCCGGCAACTGGCGGAAGCTCACCGCCAGGCGGTTCCAGCAGTTGATGGCGGAAATGGCCACGGTCAGGTCCACCGCCTCGCGCTCGTCGAACTGGCTGCGCAACTGCTGGTAGACCTCGTCGGGCACGTTGGACTGCGACAGCAGCGTGACCGATTCGCACCAGGCCAGCGCGGCCCGCTCGCGCTCAGTGAAGAAGGGCGAGTCGCGCCACACCGCCACGGCGTACAGGCGCCGCTCCGACTCGCCGCTGCGCCGCGCCTCCAGCGCATGCATGTCGGCGCAGAACGCGCAGTTGTTGACCTGCGAGACGCGCACCTTGACCAGCTCCAGCAGCGGCTTCTCGATGGACAGGTCGAAGGTCGCCGCCTCCAGCGCCAGGATCGCCTTGAGCGCTTCCGGCGAGGCCGTGTAGTAGTCCAGGCGTGGTTCCATGGCGAAATTCCTCGAAGGTAGATGAAGGCCATTCTGCCGGGCGCGCCGCTGCGCCGGGATGGCCAATCTGACGAAAAATCACTACGCAACTTCGCGCCCGGCCCGGCCGCTGGCTACTCTTGCGCCAATACACAGCGAGCGCGGAGAGGCATTCATGGAGTTGCACATCGTCATCCAGGGCCAGAAGGACCTTGGCGGGCAACTCTACGCGCAGCTGCGCGAGGCCATCGACAGCGGGCGCCTGGCCGCCGGCGCGCGGCTGCCGCCCAGCCGCCTGCTGGCCGAGCAGCTGGGCCTGTCGCGCAAGACAGTGTCGGACATCTACGCCCAGCTCACCTACGAGGGCGTGCTGGTCGGCCGCGTCGGCAGCGGCACCTTCGTCAACGCCCGGGTGCCGCGCCACGAGCAGCGCCCGCAGACCATCCGCTACGCCGCCCAGGAGGCCATCGACACCTGGGAGGCGCTGCAGACGCGCATCGTCCACCCCCACGCCGGCGTCACCCTGCGCGCCGACTTCCTCGGCGGCGCCAGCAGCCTCAATACCTTCCCCCACGAGGACTGGCGCCGCTGCGTGCACTTCGCCCTACGCCAGATGCAGGGCCCACGGGCGGTCTACGCGCAGCCCGAGGGCCTGCCCAGCCTGCGCGACGCCATTGCCCGGCACATCGCCTACAGCCGCGGCGTGCAGTGCCGCGACGAAGACGTCATCGTCTGCAACGGCGCGCAGCAGGCCCTCGACCTGCTGGCCCGGGTGCTGGTGCGCCCCGGCACCCGGGTGGCCATGGAAGACCCCGGCTACCCGCCGGCGCGCCTGCAATTCGCCATGCAGGGCGCGGAAATCGCCAGCGTGCCGGTGGACGCCGAGGGCCTGTGCGTGGAGCGCATCCCCGACGGCACCCAGCTGATCTACTGCACCCCGGCGCACCAGTTCCCCCTCGGCATGCCGATGAGCGAGGCGCGGCGCCAGGCCCTGCTGGCGCGGGCCGCGGAGCTGGGCGCGGTGATAATCGAAGACGACTACGACAGCGAATTCCGCTACGAAGGCCGCCCCCACGAGACGCTGCACAGCCTCGACCGCCTGGGCCTGGTGGCCTACGTCGGGACCTTCTCCAAGACGCTGCTGCCGGAGCTGCGCCTGGGCTACCTGGTGGTGCCGCCGGGCCTGCGCCCGGCCCTGCTGCGCGCGCGGCAGCTGAACGACTGGCACAGCTCGACCCTGGCGCAATGGACGCTGGCCAAGTTCATCGCCGACGGCTGCCTGCTCAAGCACATCCGCCGCTGCCACGGCATCTACGCCACGCGCCGCGAACGCATCCTGGCGCGCGTCGAGGGCGACCTCTCGCCCTGGCTGCAGGCGGTGCCGTCCAACGCCGGCTTCCACCTGGCGCTGCTGTTCAAGGTGCCGGTGAAGCTGCCGCTGCTGGTGGAACTGGCGCGCAAGCTGGAAGTCGGCATCTACCCGCTGGACGGCTTCTACGACCGCGAGCCGGTGCGCCTGGGGCTGCTGATGGGCTTCGGCGCCATCGAGAAGCTGGATATCGACCCGGCCCTGGACAAGCTGCGCGACCTGCTCCGGCAGATCGCCTGAAGCCACGCGCCTCAGAAGGCCGAACGCACCACCCCGCCGTCGGCGCGCAGGGCCGCGCCATTGGTGGCCGAGGACGCCTCGGAGCAGACGTACACCACCAGGTTGGCCACCTCCTCCGGCGTGGTGAAGCGCTTGAGCAGCGAGCTGGGCCGCGCGCTGCGGAAGAATTCGTCCTCGAACTCGGCGAACGGCTTGCCGCCGGAGAGCTTGTCGACGAACTCGCCGACGCCCTCGGAATGCGTCGGCCCCGGCAGCACCGCGTTGACCGTCACCCCGGTGCCCGCGCAATCCTCGGCCAGTCCGCGGGACAGGCCGAGCTGGGCGGTCTTGGTGACGCCGTAGTGGATCATCTCCACCGGAATCTGCACGCCGCTCTCGCTGCTGATGAACACCACCCGGCCCCAGTTGCGCTGCTTCATGCCCGGCAGGTAGGCGCGGCTCAGGCGCACGCCGGAGAGCAGGTTGACCTGCAGGAAGCGCTCCCAGTCCTCGTCGGGAATCTCCGCGAAGGGCTTGGGATCGAAGATGCCCAGGTTGTTCACCAGCACGTCCACCTGCGGGTAGCGCCCCACCAGCTCGGCGATGACCGAAGGCTGCGACAGGTCGCCGGCGAAGCCCTCGACACGGGCATCGGGCTGCTGCTCGCGCAGCTTGGCCAGGGCGGCGTCCACCGAAGCCTGGCTGCGGCCGTTGAGGACCACCCGCGCGCCCTCGCGCGCCAGGCCCTGGACGATGGCGAAACCGATGCCCTTGGTGGAACCGCTGACCAGGGCGAGCTTGTCTTGCAGATTGAAGTTCATGGCGCTGCTCTCGGTTGTTTTCGGTTTTCGGTTTTCGGTTTTCGGTTTTCGTAGGAGCGAGCTTGCTCGCGAACGGATTCCGCTGCGGGGTTACGCGGACAAGGGCCGGGCGACGATGTGCTGAGCAAACCCAAAGCAGCCTAGGCGCTACCGGCAGCCACGTCCAAGCACTCGGAGGATTGGACTGCCACTTTTCGCCCGGATTGTCCGTTATTCCCCACCCGCCGAACGCCTAGTATCCCCTTCACGAAATTTCCCTTCCCAGGAGTCCCGCCATGCAACAACGCATCCTCGTCATCGGTTCCGGTTTCGCCGGCATGTGGGCCGCGCTGGGCGCCGCCCGCGTCCTCGACCAGCACGGCCGCAGCGACGTCGAAGTCGCGCTGGTCGCCCCCGAGCCGCTGCTGCATCTGCGCCCACGCCTGCACGAGGCCGCCCCGCACGCCATGACCACGCCGCTGCTGCCGCTGTTCGAAGCCGCCGGGGTGCGCTACGTGCAGGGCAACGTCGAGCGCATCTATACAGGCGAGCGCAGCGTCGAAGCCGTGAACGCGCGCGGCGAACGCTTCGCCCTCGCCTACGACCGCCTGGTGCTGACCGCCGGCAGCCGCCTGTTCCGCCCGGCCATCCCCGGCCTGGCCGAGCACGCCTTCAGCATCGACCAGACCGACGAAGCCAGCGCCCTGGACGTGCACCTGGCGCGCCTGGCCGACCTGCCGCCGAGCGACGCGCGCAACACGGTGGTGGTGGCCGGCGGCGGCTTCACCGGCATCGAGATCGCCTGCGAACTGCCCGCGCGGGTACGCCGCGTGCTGGGCGAGGATGCCGAGGTGCGGGTGGTGATAGTCGAGCGCAGCCACGTCATCGGCCCCGACCTGGGCCACGGCCCGCGCCCGCAGATCGAGCAGGCCCTGGACGAGCTGGGCGTGGTGCGCTTCCTCGGCGCCGCGGTCAACGCCATCGACGCCGACGGCCTGAGCACCACCACCGGCGAGCGCATCGAGGCGAAAACGGTGATCTGGACCGCCGGCATGCAGGCCAGCCCGCTGACCGCCCAGGTGCCCGGCGAACGCGACGCCCTCGGCCGCCTGCACGTGACGCGCGACCTGCGGGTGAAAGGCGTGGACGCGGTATTCGCCGCCGGCGACGTGGCCCTGGCGCAGGTGGACGATGCGGGCAACCACGCGCTGATGTCCTGCCAGCACGCGATGAACATGGGCCGCAGCGCCGGCTACAACGTCGCCGCCGACCTGCTCGGCCTGCCCACCCAGGCCTACGCCCAGCCGGTCTACGTCACCTGCCTCGACCTGGGCCCCTGGGGCGCGGTCTACACCGAGGGCTGGGAACGCCAGGTCAAGCTGCAGGGCGCCGAGGCCAAGGCCCTCAAGCGGCAGATCAACACCCAGTGGATCTACCCGCCCCTGCCCAGCCGCAAGGCCGCCCGCGAAGCCGCCGACCCGCAGCGGGTGGTGGTGGCGTAACCGTTCGCGGTTCTTCGCCGCTACATCTATGTCATTCCCCAACGCCATGGTCGAACCCGGGCTTTGCCTCCGGCCATGGCGATGGGTATCGCTTCGCTCCACCCATCCTACGGGAACCCGGAAAACAGCGTAGGAGCGGACCTTGTCCGCGATAGCCGGAGGTTCCGGCGCAATTCGCGGATGAGATCCGCTACGCCGCCCCACCCGCACCATTCCCTGTAGGAGCGCGCCCTGCGCGCGAATCGCGGGCAGGGCCCGCTCCTACAGGCTGGCCGTCGCAACGGTGTTTCGGGCCAACGGCGTATAACCGCGAACGGTTATACGCCCTACGCTACTGTCTTGCAGGCCGCGCCGAAGCGCTCTTCGTAGGAGCGAGCCATCTCCGCGATTGCCGGAACCTCCGGCGGGCCGCCCATGAAAAAGCCCGGGCACCTCGCGGTGCCCGGGCTTCTGCCGTTGGCGGCCGTCTGCGTGGTTACGGCATGACCGGCGGCAGGTACTGCAGGGTGGTGCCCAGGGCCCAGAGCAGGAACAGCACCAGGGGCACGTGGACCAGCAGCTGGACGAAGGAGAAGCCGATCAGGTCGCGGGCCTTCAGGCCCAGGACGCCGAGCAGCGGCAGCATGTAGAAGGGGTTGATCAGGTTCGGCAGCGCCTCGGCGGCGTTGTAGATCTGCACCGCCCAGCCCAGGTGGTAGTTCAGCTCGTTGGCCACCTGCATCACGTAGGGCGCCTCGATGATCCACTTGCCGCCGCCGGAGGGGATGAAGAAGCCCAGCACCGCGGAGTACACGCCCATCAGCAGCGCGTAGGTGTCGTGGGAGGCGATCTGCACGAAGAAGGTGGAGATGTGGTGCGCCACGGTGGCGCCGTCGGTGCCTTTCACGGTGGTCATGATGGCGGCGATGGAGCCGTACAGCGGGAACTGGATCAGCACCCCGGTGGTGGTGGGCACGGCGCGGGCCACGGCGTCGAGGAAGTTGCGCGGGCGCCAGTGCAGCAGCGCGCCGACCATCAGGAACAGCAGGTTGTAGGTGTTCAGCCCGGAGATGGCGAGGATCGCCGGCTTGGTGGCGAACTCGTGGAACAGCCAGCCGGCGGCCAGGGCCACCAGCAGCAGGATCAGCAGCGGGCTGTGCTCCAGCCACTCGCCGGGACGGCTGGGCTTGCTCATCTTCGGCGGGGTGAAGCTGACGTCCACGCCGCAGGCATCGGCATCGCGGGCGCTGGATTCGCCCGGCGCGGTCATGTAGGCGATCACCACCGACACTACCACCAGGGCCAGCAGCATCAGGCCGGACTGCCAGAGGAAGATGGTCTCGGTGAAGGGGATCACCCCGGTGATGGCGAGGATCGACGGCGGCAGGCTGCCGGGGTTGGCCTGCAACTGCGCGGCGGAGGACGACAGGCCCAGCGCCCAGACGGCGCCCAGGCCCAGGTAGGCCGCGGCGCCGGCGGCACGGTAGTCCATCTTCAGGTCCGTGCGGCGGGCCAGGGCGCGCACCAGCAGGCCGCCGAAGACCAGGCTCAGGCCCCAGTTGAGCAGCGAGGCGAGCATCGACACCACGGCCACCCAGGCCACCGCCGAGCGGCCGTTCTTCGGCACCCGCGCCAGCAGCGCGATCAGCCGCGAGGCCGGGCCGGAACTGGCGACCACGTAGCCGCCGATGACCACGAAGGCCATCTGCATGGTGAAGGGGATCAGGCTCCAGAAGCCGTCGCCGAAGGCCTTGGCGGTGTCGCCGGGGGACGCGCCCATGGCCAGGGTGGCCACGGCCACGATCAGCACCGCCAGGGTGGCGAACACCCAGGAGTCCGGGAACCAGCGCTCGGCCCAGGCCGAGCAGGCCATGGCGAAGCGCGCGGAACGGCTTTCCTGCAGTTGCAGTTTCGCGTTCATTTTTCCTACCTCGATTTTCTTGGAGTTATTTTTCTTTGTAACGCCGAACGCCCCGGAGTTCGTCCGGGGCGTCCGTCACACGGGCACGCGGGGCTCGATCAGTCGCGGACCAGGGCCAGGGCCACGCCCTGGCCACCGCCGATGCACAGGGTGGCAAGGCCCTTCTTCGCATCGCGGCGGAGCATTTCGTGCAGCAGGCTGACCAGCACGCGGCAGCCGGAGGCGCCGATGGGGTGGCCGAGGGCGATGGCGCCGCCGTTGACGTTGACCTTGGCGGCATCCCAGCCCAGTTCCTTGCCCACCGCCAGGGACTGCGCGGCGAAGGCTTCGTTGGCCTCGATCAGGTCCAGCTCGGCCAGTTGCCAGCCGGCCTTGTCCAGGCAGCGGCGGGTGGCGGAGACCGGGCCGATGCCCATGATCGCCGGGTCGACGCCGGCGCTGGCGTAGGAGGCGATGCGTGCCAGCACCGGCAGGCCCAGTTCCTTGGCCTTGGCGGCGCTCATCAGCAGCACGGCGGCGGCGCCGTCGTTGAGGCTGGAGGCGTTGCCGGCGGTGACGCTGCCGTCCTTCTTGAAGGCCGGCTTGAGCTTGGCCAGGGACTCGGCGGTGGTACCGGCGCGCGGCTGCTCGTCGGTGTCGAAGCTCAGCGCCTCGCCCTTGCGCTGCGGGATGCTCACCGGGACGATCTCGTCACGGAAGCGCCCGGCCTCGATGGCGGCCACGGCCTTCTGCTGCGAGGCGGCGGCGAAGGCGTCCTGTTCCTCGCGGCTGATGCCGTACTTGTCCACCAGGTTCTCGGCGGTGATGCCCATGTGGTAGTCGTTGAAGGCGTCCCACAGGCCGTCGACGATCATGCTGTCGAGCAGTTGCGCATGGCCCATGCGCAGGCCGGTGCGGGCCTTGGGTAGCACGTAGGGCGACAGGCTCATGTTCTCCTGGCCGCCGGCGATGATCACTTCGGCGTCGCCGCAGCGGATGGCCTGGGCGGCCAGATGCAGGGCCTTGAGGCCCGAGCCGCAGACCTTGTTCAGCGTCAGCGCCGGCACCGCATGGGGCAGCCCGGCGGCGATGGCGGCCTGGCGCGCGGGGTTCTGCCCGGAGCCGGCGGTGAGCACCTGGCCGAGGATCACCTCGTCCACCTGCTCGGGCTTCACGCCGCTGCGCTGCAGCAGCTCGCGGATGACGATGGCGCCCAGCTCGTGGGCGGGGATGTTCGCCAGGCTGCCCTGGAAGGCGCCGATGGCGGTGCGGGTGGCGGCGACTATCACTACGTCTTGCATGATTGGCTCACTCCGGTGGCTTGGGCTGCCCTCTCCCCCCGCCCTCTCCCTGAAGGGAGAGGGAGCTGTCCGTGCCAGGATGACTCATGTGCTCATCCCGGCGCCGGACCAGTCCCCTCTCCCGCTTGCGGGAGAGGGTTAGGGAGAGGGTGCTCCTACAGCGCGACTAACTCAGTGGTGGTGATGGGTATCGCTTCGCTCAACGCCATCCTACGGGTGCTACTCCTGCGCGCGATCGCGGGCAGGGCCCGCTCCTACAGGGGGTGTCAGAAGGTCATCTCTTTGACGTCATCCGGCACGATCAGCCGCCCGGCGGTCTTCTCGGCGATCTCGGCGACGCTTACCCCCGGCGCGGTCTCGCGCAGGACGAAGGCGCCGTCGACGATTTCCAGGTAGGCCAGGTCGGTGAGCACCTTGCGGATGCAGCCGGCCCCGGTCAGCGGCAGGCTGCAGCGGTCGAGCAGCTTGGACTCGCCGTCCTTGGAGGCGTGGGTCATGGTGACGATGATGTTGTCGGCGCCGGCCACCAGGTCCATGGCGCCGCCCATGCCTTTCACCAGCTTGCCGGGGATCATCCAGGAGGCGATGTTACCCTGCACGTCCACCTCGAAGGCGCCGAGCACGGTGAGGTCGACGTGGCCGCCGCGGATCATCGCGAAGGATTCGGCGGAGGAGAAGATCGACGCGCCCTTCACGGCGGTCACGGTCTGCTTGCCGGCGTTGATCATGTCGGCGTCTAGGGTTTGCTCGGTGGGGAAGGCGCCCATGCCGAGCAGGCCGTTCTCCGATTGCAGCATCACTTCCATGCCCTCGGGCACGTAGTTGGCCACCAGGGTCGGGATGCCGATGCCGAGGTTCACGTAGTAGCCGTCCTGCAGTTCGCGCGCCACGCGCTGGGCCATCTGTTCGCGGGTCAGTGCCATCTTCTTGTCTCTCTTGTCCGGTGGGCTCAGGAACGCACGGTGCGCTTTTCGATGCGCTTCTCGAAGGTCCCCTGGATGATGCGGTCGACGTAGATGCCGGGGGTGTGGATCTGGGTGGGGTCCAGCTCGCCAGGCTCGACGATCTCTTCCACCTCGACCACGGTGATGCGCCCCGCGGTGGCCACCACCGGGTTGAAGTTCTGCGCGGTGTGGCGGTAGATGACGTTGCCGTAGTGGTCGGCCTTCCAGCCCTTGACGATGGCGAAGTCGCCGGTGATGGCCTGCTCCATGATGTGCGGGCGGCCGTTGAACTCGCGCACTTCCTTGCCTTCGGCGACCGGGGTGCCGTAGCCGGTGGCGGTGAAGAAGGCCGGGATGCCGGCGCCGCCGGCGCGCAGTTTCTCGGCCAGGGTACCTTGCGGGGTGAGTTCCACTTCCAGTTCGCCGGACAGCAGCTGGCGTTCGAACAGTTCGTTCTCGCCGACGTAGGAGGCGATCATCTTGCGGATCTGCCGGTCTTCCAGCAGCACGCCCAGGCCGAAGCCGTCGACGCCGCAGTTGTTCGACACCACCGTCAGGCCCTTCACGCCCAGGCGGCGGATCTCGGCGATGAGGTTCTCGGGGATGCCGCACAGGCCGAAGCCGCCCGCCAGTACCGTCATGCCGTCGGTGAGCCCGGCCAGGGCCTCCGCGTAACTGCCAACCCGCTTGTCGAGTCCTGCCATCTGCTGCTGCCTCTCTTGTAGTTTGGGTTTCCGACCGGCCGGTCGGAGAGCGTCTGCAGCTTCACCGCTGGGGACTGATTTGTTAAGTTTGTTTTTCCAATCGATTATTCGGCTTTGCTTATCAATGACCGTCAAGCAACTGCGCGCCTTCCTCGCCGTGGCGCAGAGCCTGAGCTTCGCCCAGGCCGGCGAGCGCCTGCACCTGTCGCAGCCGGCCCTGAGCCTGGCGATCAAGAACCTGGAGGAATCCCTCGGCGGGCAGTTGCTGGTGCGCACCACCCGCAGCGTCGCCCTCACCCCCGAAGGCGAGACCCTGCTGCCCATCGCCCGGCGCCTGCTGGCCGACTGGGACAACGCCGAGGAGCTGCTGCGCCAGCACTTCACCCTGCAACTGGGCAAGGTTTCCATCGCCGCCATGCCCTCCTTCGCCGGCAACCTGCTGCCGGGCGCGCTCATGGCCTTCCGCCAGCGCTACCCGAAGGTGAACGTGGCGGTGCACGACGTGATCAACGAACAGGTGCTGGAGATGGTACGCAACCGCCGCGTCGAGCTGGGCATCGCCTTCGAGCCGGACAGCCTCGACGGCCTGAGCTTCCAGGCCTTCTACAGCGACCGCTTCGTCGCCGTGCTGCCGGCCGGCTCGCCCCTGGCCGGGCAGCGCCGGCTGACCTGGGCGCAGTTGCTGGAGCAGCCCTTCATCACCCTGCAGCGGCCCTCGGCGGTGCGCCTGCTGCTGGAAGACAGCGTGGCGGCCAGCCACGGCAAGCTGGCGGTGGCCTTCGAGAGCCACCAGTTGGTCACGGTGGGGCGCATGGTCGCCCAGGGGCTGGGGGTGAGCGCGGTGCCGCGCCTGTGCGTGAAGCAGATGGAGGAACTGGGCGCGCGCTGCGTGGACCTCTACGAACCCACGGTGGAACGCCGCGTGGGCCTGTTCAGCCTGGCCGAGCACAAGCTCTCCAGCGCCGCCCAGGCGCTGAGCGACGTGCTCTTGCAGATAGCCGACTGGCCGCGGTTGCAGAAGGAAGGTTGCGAGGAAGGCCGAGCGGAGTGAGGCAGAGTCGCGCGGCGCGGGCGGCGGAAGAACGCCGCCCGTTGCGCCGGGAGGGTCAGATGTCGCTGCACATCTCGGTCTGGCGCAGGTACTCGAGCACGTGGACCTGGCCCTTGGAGTCGGCGTAGGTCATTTTCGCCGGGGCGACTTCGCAACGGTCGTTGGCTTGCTCGATGCTGATCACCTTGGCCACGTCGAGCTGCATGCCGTAGTGGTAGACCACGGGCGCGGCGTCGGCGGCATTGGCGGCCAGGGCGGCGCCCATCAGGGGGATGGCGAACAGGCTGAACAGGGTGCGTTTCATGGTGGGATTCTCCGATTTCCGGCGTGCTGGCCATTTGGCCTTGCCGTGTATACAAATTTAGTTGAACGGCCGTTCCGGACACAGAGGCAATACGACAAGGGATTACTGCGCAACACGTAACAATAAGGGCTTGCCAACCTGGTTGAATGGATTGACCGCCCTTTCACCTGCGGTAAAAAGCCCCTGGACTGGCAGGATTCGATTCACTTTCCGCTTTGCTGCCAGCCAATCACGGCGCCACAATGGCAAGCCCATTCGTCGCCAGGACTCCGCCATGAAACGCGTGGCCATGCTGCTGTTCCCCGGCGTGCAGGCGCTGGACGTCGCCGGTCCGCTGGACGTCTTCGCCGAAGCCAATGCCTTCGTCGCGCCGGGCAGCGGCTACCAGGTGCTGACGCTGGCCGAACGCGGCTTCCCCATCCCCGCCTCCAACGGCCAGTTGCTGGGCGCGCAGCACGAGCTGGACGGCGCCGTCGGCGGCTTCGACATCCTGCTGGTGCCCGGCGGCCCGCAACTGCCCGCCGAGGAGCCTTCCACCACCCTCCTCGACTGGCTGCGCCGGGCCTGCGCCGAGACGCCGCGCTACGGCTCGATCTGCACCGGCGCCTTCCTCCTCGGCCATGCCGGGCTGCTGGACGGCAAGCGCGTCACCACCCACTGGAGCGACGCCGCGCGCCTGGCGCAGCTGTTCCCGCGGGCAAGGGTGGAGCCCGACAGCATCCACGTGCGCGACGGCGCGCTGGTGACCTCCGCAGGGGTGACCGCCGGCATCGACCTGGCCCTGGCGCTGGTCGCCGAGGACCACGGCCCGGCGGTGGCGTTGAGCGTGGCCAAGCGCCTGCTGGTGGTAGCCCAGCGCCAGGGTGGGCAATCACAGTTCAGCCCCTATCTGCAGGCGCCAGCGGACGGCGACTCGCCCATTGCCCGGGTGCAACGCCATGTGCAGGCCCATCTCACCGACGCGCTGTCGGTGGCGGAACTGGCGGCGGTGGCGACCATGAGCGAACGCACCTTCGCCCGGGTGTTCGTCCGCGAGGCGGGCATCACCCCGGCGGAATTCGTCCAGCGCGCCCGGCTGGACGCGGCGCGGGGGTTGCTGGAGGGTAGCGGGCTGCCGCTGAAGGTGGTGGCCTGGCGCTGCGGCTTCGGCAGCGCGGCGCGGATGCGGCTGGTGTTCGTGCAAAGGCTGGGGGTGACGCCGACGGAGTATCGGGGGCGGTTTCGGGGGGATGGGTAGGGTTCGAGGGGGCGTGGGGGCGAGCTTGCTCGCGAATGGAGTTCGTCGGCAACGCAGGTGTCTGGGCCTGGCTCCGTCCCCTCTCCCCAGCCCTCTCCCTGAAGGGAGAGGGGGCTTGTCCGTGCCGAGAGAACTGATGGTTTCAGCCTGATATCACAGCAGTTGCCGGCTAACGCCATGACATCCAACTCTGCCCAACGGTCCCCTCTCCCTTCAGGGAGAGGGTTAGGGAGAGGGCGCTCTTCGGGGCTATCACCATTCGCGAGCAAGCTCGCTCCTACAAAAGCTCCTCACAAACTCCGAGCAATCACCAACCGCTGCACATCACTGGTGCCCTCATAGATCTGGCACACCCGCACATCCCGATAGATACGCTCCACCGGGTAATCCTGCAGGTAACCATACCCCCCCAGCGTCTGGATCGCCGCCGAGCACACCCGCTCGGCCATTTCCGAGGCGAACAGCTTGGCCATGGAGGCTTCCGTCAGACACGGCAGGCCCGCCTCACGCAAGCTCGCCGCGTGGTGGACCATCTGCCGCGCCACGGCTATCTCGGTGGCCATGTCGCTGAGGCGGAAGGCCACCGCCTGGTGCTGGATGATCGGCTTGCCGAAGGTTTCCCTTTCGTGGGCGTAGTCGCGGGCGTATTCGAAGGCGGCGCGGGCCATGCCCACCGCCTGGGAGGCGATGCCGATGCGTCCGCCTTCCAGGTTGGCCAGGGCGATGGCGTAGCCCTGGCCCTCCTCGCCCAGGCGGTAGCCGGCCGGGATGCGCAGGTCGTCGAAGGCGATCTGGCAGGTGTCCGAGGCGTGCTGGCCGAGCTTGTCCTCCACCCGCACCACGCGGTAGCCGGGGGTGTCGGTGGGCACGATGAAGGCGCTGATGCCCTTCTTGCCGGCCGCCGCGTCGGTGACGGCGAAGACGATCACCAGTCCGGCGTGGCTGCCGGAGGTGATGAACTGCTTGCTGCCGTTCAGCACGTAGTGGTCGCCGTCGCGGCGCGCGCGGGTCTTCAGGAAGCTGGCGTCGGAGCCGGCCTGGGGCTCGGTGAGGGCGAAGGCGCCGATCATCTCGCCGCGGGCCAGGGGCACCAGGAACTGGCGCTTCTGTTCTTCGCTGCCGAACTTGGCGATGGGCATGCAGCCCACCGAGTTGTGCACGCTCATGATGGTGGAGCAGGCGCCGTCGCCGGCGGCGATTTCTTCCAGGGCCATGGCGTAGGCCAGGTGCCCGGTCTGCGCGCCGCCCCACTCCTCGGCCACCAGCATGCCGAGGAAGCCGAGATCGGCCATTTCCTTCAGCGCCTCGGCCGGGAAGCGGTGCTCGCGGTCCCACTCGGCGGCGAAGGGTTTCAGCCGCTCCTGGGCGAACTGGCGGGCGACGTCGCGAATCTGCAGTTCTTCTTCGCTGGGAATCATGCTTCGCTCCTTACAGGCGCTCGACGGCGATGGCCGTGGCTTCGCCGCCGCCGATGCACACAGAGGCGATGCCGCGTTTCAGGTCGTACTGCTGCAGCGCCGAGAGCAGGGTCACCAGGATGCGCGCCGCCGAGGCGCCGATCGGGTGGCCCAGGGCGCAGGCGCCGCCGTGGACGTTGAGCTTGGCGTGGGGGATGTCCAGCTCGCGCATGGCGGCCATGGCCACCACGGCGAAGGCTTCGTTGACCTCGAACAGGTCCACCTCGCCCAGGCCCCAGCCGCTGCGCTGCAGCAGGCGCTGGATGGCGCCCACCGGCGCGGTGGGGAACAGGTTCGGCGCAGCGGCATAGGAGGAATGCGCGCGGATCGCCGCCAGCGGCGCCAGGCCGCGTTTCTCGGCCTCGGACAGGCGCATCAGCACCAGCGCGGCGGCGCCGTCGGAGATGGAGCTGGAGTTGGCCGCGGTGACGGTGCCGCCCTCGCGGAATGCCGGTTTCAGTGTCGGAATCTTGTCCAGCTTGGCCTTCGGCGGCTGCTCGTCCTGAGCGATCTCGCGGGTTTCCTTGCCGGCCTTGACCGTCACCGGGACGATCTCGGCGGCGAAGCGGCCGTCGCGCATGGCCTGCTGGGCGCGGGTCAGCGAGGCGATGGCGTAGTCGTCCTGCTGCTGGCGGGTGAAGCCGTAGCCCTGCGCGCAGTCCTCGGCGAAGGTGCCCATCAGCCGGCCCTTGTCGTAGGCGTCTTCGAGGCCGTCGAGGAACATGTGGTCAAGCACCTTGCCGTGGCCCATGCGGTAACCCGTGCGGGCGCGTTCCAGCAGGTAGGGGGCGTTGGACATGCTCTCCATGCCGCCGGCCAGCACCACGCCGGCGCTGCCGGCCAGCAGCGCGTCGTGGCCCTGCATCACGGCCTTCATGCCCGAGCCGCACATCTTGTTGATGGTGGTGCAGGGCGTGCCGCGGTCCAGCCCGGCGCCGAGCACCGCCTGGCGCGCCGGGGCCTGGCCCTGGCCGGCGGAGAGCACGCAGCCGAGGATGGCTTCGTCGATCTGGTCGGCGCCCAGCTTGGCGCGCTCGATGGCCGCGCGCACGGCGGCGGCGCCGAGGGTGGCGGCGCTGGTGTCCTTGAAGTCGCCGAGGAAGCCGCCCATGGGGGTGCGGACGGCGCTGACGATGACTACGGGATCGTTCATTTTCGTTACTCCTGTCACTTGGCGGCCATGCGGATGGCGCCGTCGAGGCGGATCACCTCGCCGTTGAGCATGCTGTTCTCGACGATGTGGCGGACCAGCGCGGCGAATTCGTCGGGGCGGCCCAGGCGCGGCGGGAAGGGCACGCTGGCGCCGAGGGAATCGCGGACTTCCTGGGGCATGCCGGCCATCATCGGCGTTTCGAAGATGCCGGGGGCGATGGTCATCACGCGGATGCCGTGGCGCGCCAGCTCGCGGGCGATGGGCAGGGTCATGCCGACCACCCCGGCCTTGGATGCCGAATACGCGGCCTGGCCGATCTGCCCGTCGAAGGCCGCCACCGAGGCGGTGTTGACGATGACGCCGCGCTCGCCGCCGGCGTCCGGCTCGTTGCGGGCCATGGCCTCGGCGGCCAGGCGCAGCATGTTGAAGCTGCCCACCAGGTTGATGTTGATGGCCCGGGCGAAGCTGTCCAGGCCGTGCGGGCCATTGCGCCCGAGGACTTTTTCGGCCGGCGCCACGCCGGCGCAGTTGGCCAGCCCGTGCAGCGCGCCGAAGCTTTCCAGCGCGGCCTCCACGGCGGCGCGGCCGTCGGCCTCGCTGGTCACGTCGGTGCGCACGAAGCGCGCCCTGCCCTCGCCCAGCTCGGCCACGCGGGCGGCGCCGGCCTCGGCGTTGACGTCGGCCAGCAGCACGCGGGCGCCGGCCTCCACCAGGGTCTTCGCGGTGGCCGCGCCGAGCCCGGAGCCGCCGCCGGTGATGAGGAATACCTTGTCCTGGATGTGCATGGAATCTCTCCGAATCAGTGCTGCGCGGCCGCGCGTTCGGCCGCCTCTTGTTGCCGGGCTATCTCCTGGTTGCGCAGGAGGAAGCGCTGGATCTTGCCGCTGGGGGTCTTCGGCAGTTCGGCGATGAACTCCACTTCCCGCGGGTAGCTGTGGGCAGACAGGCGCTTGCGCACGTACTGCTGCAGCTCCTCGGCCAGCTCCGGGCTGGGCTGGTGCTGCGGGCAGAGCACCACGTAGGCCTTGACCAGTTCGGTGCGCTCCGGGTCGGGCTTGCCGATCACCGCCGCTTCCATCACCGCCGGGTGCTCGATCAGCGCGCTCTCTACGTCGAAGGGGCCGACGCGGTAGCCGGAGGTGGTGATGAGGTCGTCGGAGCGGCCGACGAAGCTGATGCTGCCGTCGGCGTTCAGCTCCACGGTATCGCCACTGAGATAGTAGTCGCCGACGAAGGCCTTGGTTTCCATGCCCTGGTAGCCGGCGAACCACATCAGCGGCGAGCGCTTGCGGTCCATGGCCAGGATGCCGGGCTGGCCGGCGGGCAGTTCCTCGCCGTTCTCGCCCAGCACCACCACGCGGTGGCCGGGAATGGAGTAGCCGGCCGCGCCCAGGTGCACCGGGTGCTGCAGCCCATGGTGGTTGGCCAGGACCATGCCCAGCTCGGTCTGCCCGTAGTGGTCGTGGATGGCCGCCCCCAGGCCCTCGGCGAACCAGCGGATCACCTCCGGGGTCAGCGCCTCGCCGGCGCTGCTCACGGCGCGCAGGCGGCCCTTGAGCTCGCGTTCCACCTCGGCGGCCGAGGCCTTGAGCATGCGGTAGGCGGTGGGCGAGCCGGCCAGGTTGGTGATGCCGTACTGGCGGATGATCCGGCAGGTGCTCTCCACCGTGAAGGCGCCTTCGTAGAAGGTGCTGGCGTGGCCCAGGGCCAGCGGGCCGGTGACGGCGTAGTAGAGGCCGTAGGCCCAGCCCGGGTCGGCCAGGTTCCAGAAGCGGTCCTCGGGGCGCAGGTCCACGGCGTCGCGCAGGTAGCCGGTGAACGCCAGGATGGCCTTGAGCGGCACCGCCAGCGGCTTGGCCAGGCCGGTGGTGCCGGAGGTGAACATCAGCAGGAAGGGGTCTTCGCCCGTGCGCAGGACCGGTTCGAATTGCTCGGAGCGGCTTTCCAGGGCCTGCCGGAAGTCGAGGTCGCCGGCCGGGATCGCCTGGCCGCCGCTGACGGTGATGATCGGCGGGGCGTTGGGCACTTCGTCGAGCTTGGCGCGGTTGCCGGCGTCGGTGACCAGCACGCGGCTGCCGGCGATGCCCAGGCGGTGCTCGATGGCCTTGGGCCCGAAGGCGGTGAACAGCGGCTGGTAGACCGCGCCCAGGCGCCAGGTGCCTAGGATGGTGACCAGCAGCTCGGGGGTGCGAGGCAGCATGCCGGAGACGCGGTCGCCGGGGCGCACGCCCAGGTCATGGAGCAGGTTGGCGAACTGCGCGGACAGGGCCTGCAGCTGGGCGAAGCTGTATTCGGCGCGCTCGCCGTTGCGGCCTTCCCAGTACAGGGCGACGCGCCCGGACGGGGCATGGCGGTCGCAGCATTCGACGCAGGCGTTGAGGGCGTCGAGGCTGCCGGCGAGGGTGTCTCGGGCGGTGGCCGCGTAATCGAATTCGGCAGCGGCGGCGGCATAGGGGCGCATCGCGGAACTCCTGGCTTGTTCTTGTAGGGAGTAGCGGGATGTTCGCGCCGGGCGGTTGCCGCGGCAATGTCGAAAGGGACTTATGTGGATGAGCGGATTGGACAGCGGGGAGTGGCTGGGGGTGGGGGTGCCTGGGGTTGGCTCCGCCCCCTCACCCCAGCCCTCTCCCGGAGGGAGAGGGGGCCGTCCGTGCCTGTGGTGAGAATGGTGTTCGCCGGCAGCACCGGAGTGGCCGGCGAGCATGGAACTCCCAGCTTGCGCCGAACGGGCTCCCTCTCCCTCTGGGAGAGGGCTGGGGTGAGGGAAAGGAATTCCCCCTAGCGCCAAAGTTACCGACAAACACCAAAGCGCCGCTGGAATCAACGCAACCCGGCAACGATCTCCAATGAACGCAGGCGCAAGGCATGGTCGTAGATATCACTGGTAAAGATGATCTCATCCGCCCCGGTCTGCTCGACGAGGATTTCCAGGCGGCTGCGCACCTTCTCCGGGCCGCCGATCACCGCCAGGCCGAAGAAGTTGCCCACCGCTTCCTGCTCGTGGGGCAGCCACAGGCCGGCCATGCGCTCCACCGGCGGCTTCTGCTTGAGGCTTTCGCCGCGGATCAGCGCCAGCACGCGCTGGAACGCGGTGGTCGCCAGGTACTCGGCCTCTTCGTCGGTGGGCGCGGCGATCAGCGGCACGCCGATCATCGCGTAGGGCTGTTCGAGAATGGCCGAAGGCTTGAAGTTCTGCCGGTAGATGCGCAGCGCGTCGTGCAGGTAGCGCGGCGCGAAGTGCGAGGCGAAGGCATAGGGCAGGCCCTTCTCCGCCGCCAGGCGGGCGCTGAACAGGCTGGAGCCGAGCAGCCAGATCGGCACCCGCGTGCCCTCGCCGGGGATGGCCAGCAGGCTCTGCTGCGGGCGGCGCGGGCCGAGCAGCATTTCCAGCTCGGCGACCTGCTCGGGAAAGTCTTCGCCGTCGCCCAGCATCCGGTCGCGGCGCAGGGCGCGCATGGTCGCCTGGTCGGCACCGGGGGCGCGGCCCAGGCCCAGGTCGATGCGCCCAGGATAAAGGCTGGCGAGGGTGCCGAACTGCTCGGCGATCACCAGCGGCGGGTGGTTGGGCAGCATCACCCCGCCGGAGCCGACGCGGATGCGCGCGGTCTTGCCGGCGATGTGGCCGATCAGCACGGAAGTCGCCGAGCTGGCGATGCCGTCCATGTTGTGGTGCTCGGCCAGCCAGTAGCGGGTGAAGCCGAGGCGCTCGACGTGGCGGGCCACCTCGACGGCGTTGTTCAGCGCCTCGCTGACGGTGCCCTGGTCGCGGATGGGCACCAGGTCGAGCATGGAAAAGGCGGTTTCGGACAGGGACTTCATGGAGGCTCCGGTCAGGGCCCGCGCGGCAGATGCGCGGGCGTGGCTTTGAGCCGGACCCTAACCACATGCCTGGCGCATGACCACGCGTCGGCGTCGATAGTCATCATGCCGCGCAGTGATGAAAGCCCCCTGCCCCGCCCTTCAGGCCGCCGCCGACACGCCATCCAGGCGGTGGAACAGGCGGTTGAAGTACACCAGGCTGTCGCCCTGCTCGCGCACCGCGGCGCGTTCCAGCTCGACGAACAGCACCGAGTGCGAACCGACTTCCTTGCACTCGCTGATGCGCCCTTCCAGGGTCACCAGGGCGTCGCGCAGCACCGGCACGCCGGCGCAGCCCTCTTCCCACAGGGCCGAGGCGAAGCGTTCCGCCATCGGCACCTGTGTCATGCCGGCGAAGTGCCGGGCCAGCTCTTCCTGCTCGCCGCGCAGCACGTTGATGCACAGGTGGCCGTTGGCGCGGAAGGGTTCGTGGCTGGCGCTGCCGCGGTTGATGCACACCAGCACCGTGGGCGGCGAATCGGTGACCGAGCAGACTGCGCTGGCGGTGATGCCGCAGCGCCCGCCGGGGCCGTCGCTGGTGATGATGTTCACTGCGGCGGGCAGCCGCGCCATGGCGTTGCGGAAGTCGATCTGGGTCTGGCTCAGGTTGTTCATGGCGCGCCCTTGTGGCCGGTTGTCGATGCTTGCCAATCTACGGCTCCGCGGCCAGGCGCGGTATCCAGGCGAATCCCATGGCGGCGGTGGCTGGCCTTTAGTCGACTAGGGGGTTTCTTTATCGCCAGCCCGGCGCCGCCTGGGTATGCTGGCCCCTGGGCGCATGCGCGCCCGCCGTGCGTGCCGCAGCGAAGACTGCGAGCCAGACCTAATAAGAAGAACCGTGGCAGTGCCCTGATGGATACCCGCAAACCCGTTGTTTATATCGTCGACGACGACAAGGACCTGCGCACCTCGCTGGCCTGGCTCCTGGAGTCGGTCAGCATCCAGGCGCAGTGCTTCGCCGGCGCCGAGGAATTCCTCGCCCACTACGACGCCAGCAGCCCCGCCTGCCTCGTGCTCGACGTGCGCATGCCGGAAACCAGCGGCTTCCAGCTGCAGGCCATGCTCAACGAGCGCGGCGCGGCGCTGCCGATCATCTTCGTCTCGGCCCACGGCGACATCCCCATGTCGGTGCAGGCGATGAAGAACGGCGCGCTGGATTTCGTCGAGAAGCCCTACAACCCGCAGCAGATGCTGGAGCGCATCCAGGCCGCGCTGAAAGCCGCGGTGCAGGTGCACGCCGGCGCCGAGCAGAAGCGCCAGTTGCAGCAGCGCCTGGACCTGCTCACCGGACGCGAGCGCGAGGTGCTGGGCATGGTGATCGACGGCAAGGCCAGCAAGGTGATCGCCCGCGAGCTGAACATCAGCGTGAAGACGGTGGATGTGCACCGCACCAAGATCAAGGAGAAGATGGGGGTTTCCAGCATTGCGCTGCTGGTGCGGGAGGTGTTGGACCTGGGGGTGCCGTAGGGGAGCTTCGGGGCTTTCCTGTAGGAGCGAGCTTGCTCGCGAACCGTATCTCCCTGGAACAACGGTGCTTTCGGCCTGCCTCGCTCCCTCTCCCTAACCCTCTCCCTGAAGGGAGAGGGGACCGTTCGGTGTGCTTGGATATTCTGGAGTCAGCCGGCAACACCGAAGGTCTCCATTTGAAACCTTCCTGTTCTCGGCACGGACTAGCCCCCTCTCCCTTCAGGGAGAGGGCTGGGGAGAGGGGGCGGAGTCAACCCAAGGCACCAATGCCGCCGGCAGACTCCCGTTCGCGAGCAAGCTCGCTCCTACGAGGAGAAGAGCAGGTGTCAGAGGTCCAGCACCAACCGTGCCGACCTGGCCCGCGAAACGCAGGCGCAAATCTGCCTGTTCGAAGCCTTCTCCTTGCTCGACAGGCAGTTGTCCCGATGCTCCGGCTCGCCTTCCAGCACTTCCACTATGCAGGTGCCGCAGATGCCTTCGCGGCATTCGGTGTCGATGTCGCAGCCGTGGGCCTGGAGCACGTCTACCAGGCTGGCGTCGGCCGGCACTTGCAGCACCACGCCGCTGCTGGCCAGCTCCACTTCGAAGCTGCCGGCCGGGACGGCGTTGGCGGTCGGGTCGGCCTGGAAGTGTTCCAGGTGGATGGCGTCTTCGCTGCGGCTGCGCTTGGCGACGTCCACCACCTTGTTCATGAACGGCGCCGGGCCGCAGGTGTAGACGTGGGCCGCTGCCGGGGCGCGTGCCAGGCTGGCGGCCAGCTCGGCTTCGAGGTCGACCGGCTCCACACCGTAGTGGAACTCCACCTTGCCGGCGAACACCGGGCCGGACAGCAGTTCGACGAAGGCCGCGTGCTCCGGCGAGCGGGCGAAATAGTGCAGCACGTAGGGCTCGCCCCGGGCGTTGAGCTTGTAGGCCATGCTCAGCAACGGCGTCACGCCGATGCCGGCGGCGAACATCACGTGCTCGCGGGCTTCCGGAGCCAGGCGGAACAGGTTGCGCGGGGCGCCCATTTCCAGCTCCATGCCCTCTTCCACCTGCTCGTGCAGGGCCGCGGAGCCGCCGCGGGAGGCGGCTTCCTTCTTCACCGCCACCAGGTAGGCGGCGCGGTCTTCCGGCGGGCTGCACAGGGAGTACTGGCGGGTCACCCCGGTGGGGCCGGTGACGTCGACGTGGGCGCCCGGCTCGTAGGCATCGAACGGCTGGCCGTCGCTGCGCACGAGGCGGAAGGAGCGGATGTCCAGGGCTTCGTCGACGATCCTTTGGATTCTTACCTTCATCATTGTTGTTACCTGCAAGGCGTGGTGTATTGATGGGCTCGGCACCCTCTCCCCGGCCCTCGCCTACGCGGCCCGCCCTGAAGGGAGAGGGGGTTGTACGGTGTGTGCTGGGAGTCCTGCGTAAACCTCAGCGCATGAACAGGCCGCCGTTGATGTCCCAGCAGGCGCCGGTCACCGAACTGGCGTTGTCCGCGACCAGCAGCAGCACGCTGTCGGCCACGTAGTCCGGGTCGCCCAGGCGGCCCACCGGGATGGTCTTGAGGATCTGCTCCAGGCGCTCCGGGGCCACCGTCTCGCGCACCACCGGCAGGTCCAGCGGGCCCGGGGAGATGCTGTTGACGGTGACGCCGGCCGGCGCCAGTTCGCGGGCGAAAACCTTGGTCAGCGTCGCCACGCCGCCCTTGGCCGCGGCGTAGTGGCCGCCGGTGGCGGTGCCGCCGTTCTGCCCGGCCAGGGAGGCGATGTTGACGATGCGGCCGAAGCCACGGCTGGCGAAGTGCGCGCCGAACACCTGGCAGGCGACGAAGGTGCCGCGCAGGTTCACCGCCAACGAGTCATCGAACTCTTCCGGGGTGATGTCCATCAGCGCGGCGACCTTGGACACCCCGGCGTTGTTCACCAAGATGTCGCAGCCGCCCCACTTGGCCTGCAGCAGGTCGCGGGCGCGTTCGAAGTCGGCCTTCTCGCGCACGTCCAGCTCCACCGCTAGCACGCTGGCGCCGCTGGGGTCGAGTTCATCGGCCAGGCGCTGGGCGTCGCCCAGGCGCACGTCGGCCAGGGCCACGCGGTAGCCGGCGCCGTGCAGGCGCCGGGCGATGCATTCGCCGAGGCCGCGCGAGGCCCCGGTGACGAGTGCGGTACGGGTCATGGCTGCATCCTCAGAGCAGGAAGCCGATGGCGCCCAGGGCGTCCTGGGCGTTGATCAGGCGCACCACCTTGCGCTCCAGGCGCGGGCCTTCGGCGGCGAAGCGGATGCGGTGCTCCAGGTCGGCGACGAAGGGCGTGTGCACGCCGCGCTTGTAGGCGTAGAGGATCTGCGCCGAATGCACTTCGACGAGATCGCCGGCGGCCTCCACCAGGCGGAAGCGCGACACCGTGCGCACGGTCTTCGCCGAATCCACCGCCGAGGGCGAGAAGCCGGCGCTCAGGCGCTCGATGCGCAGGGCGCGCATGCGCGCGTCGTCGAAGGCGTAGTTGAGGCTGGCGGCGAAGTCGTCGCCCTCGGCGTCGATGGGCACCACGTAGATGCCCTCCTCGCTCCACAGGCCGCTCCACTGCGCGTAGTCCTTGCGGTCGAGCAGTTCGGCCTCGCGCCAGATGAATTCGATGGCCTTGGCCAGCGGGCCGGAGAAGCCGTTCAGGGTGTCGTTGCTCATTGGCTCATCATCCTCTTCCACATTTGGTAGGCCTCGCGCATGCCGCCTTCGTCGGTGGCGTGGGAAACCTTGTCGCCGTTCTCGGCCACGACTTCGCGGTTCAGCCCGCGGTTGACCAGGATCGGCGCCTCGGGGCCGGCGTAGGAGCCGCGCTGCACGCGGTCCCAGGCCTCGGCGTCGTCCGGGCTGCCGAAGCCGAACGGGCCCTGGAAGTGCTCGTGGATGCGCAGGCGCTCGCGGTTGGCGATCTCAGGGCCGCCGTCCATGCCCAGCGCCACGTGGCGGATTTCCGTCTCGGTGACCGAGACCGGGCGCAGCACGCGGAAGAACGACATGGACATGGCCACGTTGGGGAACAGGTTGAGGTTGAAGCCGGCGCCGTGCAGCGAGCGGACGATGCGGCGCACCTGTGCAGGCTCCATGGTCCTGGACAGTTCCTCGGTGACGTGGGCGAAGCGCTCCTGCAGCTGCTCGGTGCCGTCGTCGTGGTCGAGGTCGACGTGCTCGGGCACCATCACCATCACGCTGTGGCCGTTGCCCAGGGCGTGGGTCACCGCCTGCGGGTCGGTCATGAACGAGAGCATCTCGCTGGTCTCGTCGTCCACCGAGGACATCCACGACTTGTGCACGATGGGGAAGTGGTAGCCGTCGGTGGTGTTCTCCAGCTGGATCTTCCAGTTGCCCTTGAAGGTGAACTTGTGTTCACCCTGGACCTTGATCGGGAAGCCGGCGCCCTGCTTCATGAACAGGTCCATCCAGTGCTTCGCCCCGCCGAGGAAGTCCTCCAGCGGCTCGATGTCGGCGTCGTAGCTGGCGAAGATCATGCCGGCGTAGCTTTCCACCCGCAGGCTGGTCAGCGGCAGCTCGGCCTTGTCGAGGATGTCCTCGTAGCCGTCCGGGTACGGCAGCGCGCGCAGCTTGCCGTCCAGGCCGTAGGACCAGCTGTGGTACGGGCAGGTGAAGCCGGTGGCGTTGCCCTTGTGCTTCTCGCAGACGGTGGCGCCGCGGTGGCGGCAGCGGTTTTCCAGGACGTTGACCTGGCCCTTCTTGTCGCGCACCACTATCACCGGGCGGCGGCCGATCATCGTGGTCTTGAAGTCACCGGGGTTGCGCACTTCGCTGTCGTGGGCGACCCACACCCAGGTGCGGTAGAAGATTTTCTCCAGCTCGGCCTCGAACAACGCCGGGTCGTGGTACAGCGAAACGTCGACGCGGTCGCTCTGGACCAGTTGCTCGGGGCTGCCCGTCTTGGCGATCAGCCGGTACTCGGGGGCGCTCATGGGTGTCTCCTCATGCCATTTTCTTGTTCGTCGGCCGCTCGGCGGCCAGTGCCTGTTCCAGCTGCGCGCCGAAGGCGCAGACGCGTTCGTCGTCGCCCTTGCGACCGACGATCTGCAGGCCGACCTTGAGGCCGCCGTGCTCCAGCTCCACCGGCACGCTCAGCGCCGGGTGGCCGCTGAGGTTGAAGGGGCGGACCAGGGAGGTCAGCGCGGCCACGCTCTTGCCGCTGCGCGCGTCGCTGAGCAGCGGCGGCAGGCTGGCCAGGGTCGGCAGCAGCAGGATTTCGTAATCGTCCAGGGCGGAATCGATGGCGCGGGTGAAGCTCGCGCGCACGCCTTCGGCCTCGGCCAGCTGCGCGGCACTGGTGCGCCCGGCGGCGAGCAGGCGCTGCTCGACGTCGGCACCCAGCAGGCCCTTGCCGGTGAATTGCCCCAGCGCCGCCCAGTTCTCGTGGTTGATGACCACCAGGCCAGCCTCGAAGGCCGCCTCGAACTCGCCCAGGTAGAGGCTCGCCCGGCGCCAGCCGGCGCGGTCGGCGGCGGCGCCCAGGCAGGCCTGGATGTGCGGGTCGGCGGGCACTTCGAGGAAGGCCACGCGGGCATTGGCGCCGGGCGGGTTCACGGCGCCGAAGCCGGGGCAGATCACCTGCATGGCGGCGACGAGGTCGGCCATGTTCGCGGCGAACGGGCCGACGCAATCCAGGCTGCTGTGTTCCGGGTGTACGCCCACGCGGCTGACGCGGCCGAAGCTCGGCTTGAGCCCGGCCACGCCGCAGCAGGCCGCCGGCACCCGCACCGAGCCGCCGGTGTCGGTGCCCAGGGCGATATCCGCCAGGCCCGCGCCGACCGCCGCGGCGGAGCCGCTGGACGAGCCGCCGGGCACGCGCTCCGGCGCCTGCGGATTGCGCGGCGTGCCGCTCCAGTCGTTGATGCCGGTGACGCCGAAGGCCAGCTCGTGCAGGCTGGTCTTGCCGACGATGCGCCAGCCGGCGTCCAGCACCCGCTGCACCACTTCGGCGTGGTGTTGCGCGGGCGCGTTGTCGGCCAAGGCGCGGCTGCCGCAACGCGTCGGATGGCCGGCGATGTCGATGGTGTCCTTGACGGCGACGCGCTTGCCGGCGCCGCCAGGTTCTAATTCAATGACGAATTCGCTGACGAAGATGCTCATGCCTCGCCCTCCGCGAGTGCGCCCAGCGGCATGGCCAGCAGCCGCCGGGTACGGAAATGGGTGATCTGCCAGGCCTCGCCGACACGGCGGAAGTCCAGGTTCAGGCGGGTGCCGAACAGTTCGCTGCGGCCGTCGACATAGGTCGACAGCTGCTGCATCAGCCACTGGCCGCGCGCGGTGTCGCCGCCCTCCCCGACCTCGATCGACTCGCTGCCGAGGAAGTGCAGGTTGAGCGCGAAGTGCTCGGCCGGCGGCAGGTAGCCGGCGACGAACGCCGCCACCGCCGCGCGCCCTTCATGGCGGCCGAAGCTCTGCTCGGCGCGGGCGCCCAGGCCTTCCCAGACGGCGTCCTCGGCGAACAGCCCGGCCAGCTCGGTTTGCAATGCGAGGCTGTCGCGCGGGACGTCGCAGAGGTCCATGTAGCGGGCCATCAGGCGGCGCACCGCGGCCTCGCCCTCCAGGCGCTCCAAGCGCGCTTGCAACTGCTCCAGGGCCTGGCCCATGGCTCAGCTCCGCGCCGCTTCGGGGATGCTCAGCGGGCGGCCGACGCGGGCCTCGATCCGGGCGTACTTCCACAGGCTGTACGGGCCGACCTGCACGGTGCGGAACAGGTTGCAGGCGTCGACCACGGTCTGGTGGCAGTCGACGTCGGCCATGATGTAGACGGTCCAGGGCGCGGTGTTGGAGGCGCCGACCATCAGGCGGTCGTCGTCGAGCACGCCGAGCACGTTCATGCCGGGCAGCGCGCCCAGTTCGCCCAGCATCTGGCTGAAGCCCTTCCAGACGCTGATGCCTTCGCCGGTGGGCAGGTCGAAGAAGTTCTGCGTGATGCCGATGCAGAACAGCACGCGCATGGGTTCGGCGGTGGGTCGGGTCATGGTTTGTTGTCCTTGTGGTCGATCAGAGGTAGCCGGGGAACGGCGGCACATCGAGCAGCACGGAGCCTGCGCCGTCGTACATGCCGTCGCTGAGGAAGGCGTGCTGGGTCACCACCATGGCGTCGCGCAGGTAGCGCTGCAGCGGGTGGCGCAGGTAGATGGCGGTGGTGCCGGCCAGGGCGTAGGCGCGCTGCACCACCTCGGCGCCGGCGCGGGACACGTGCACGGCGGACAGGCGCAGCAGGCTGACCTGCTCGGGCGTCACGGCATTGCCGGCGAGGATGGATTCCCAGACCTGCCCGGTGGCGTCGTAGAAGAAGCCGCGCGCGGCGTGCAGCTGCGCCTCGGCCTTGCCCAGCTCGATGCGCACGTAGGCGCGGTCGGCCAGTCTGGGCGCGCCGGTCACGCCGCTGCCCGAGGCCATGCGGGCGATCTCGTCGAGGGCGGCGCGGGCCAGGCCGAGGTTGACCACCGCCAGCACCTGGGCGGCGTAGGCGATGGTCGGGTAGCGGTACAGCGGCTCGTCGATGCTGCTCTGGCCGCCGCGGATGAAGGTCCAGGCGTCGGGCACGAAGACCTTGTCCAGGCGCAGGTCGTGGCTGCCGGTGCCCTTCAGGCCGACCACGTCCCAGTTCTCGACGATCTCCACGTCGCGGGCCCGCAGCAGCGCGGTGCGCGGCTTGCCGCCGGGGCCGCCGAGGCCGATGCCGACGCCGAGCACGTCGGCGCCCTTGCAGCCGCTGGCGAACTTCCAGGTGCCGCTGACGCGCCAGCCGCCTTCCACCTGCTCGGCCGGCTGGATGGGGAACAGGCCGCCGGCGAACACCAGGTCCGGGCCGTCGGCATACAGTTCGGCCAGGGTCTCGCGCGGCAGCGCGGTGAGGTAGGTGCTGGCGCTGCCGAAGCTGGCCACCCAGCCGGCGGAGCCGTCGGCCTCGGCGATGCGCTCGACCAGGCGCAGGAACTCGGCCGGCGGCAGCGCGTCGCCGCCGAAGCAGCGCGGGGTGGCGGAGCGGTAGATGCCGGCCTCGATGAAGCGCTCGATCATGTCGCGCGGCACGTGGGAGCGGGCATCGAACTCGTCGCGGCGCTGGCGGACCTCGTCGAGCACCTGCTCGAACAGGCTGGCACGGCTGGCGAGGGGCGAATCTGTGGCGGCGGCGGCTGAACGCGGCATGGGCGTCTCCCTGTGTTCTTGTGGGCCGGCCGTCCGGTGGGAGCCGGCGGCCGTCGATGGGGCCCAGTGTAGGGAGCGTGCCGAGCGGGCCTCTATTGGGGCGTGCCGCCCGCGCGCTAAAGGAATCCCCTAGTGCCCGCCGGGTTGTTTCCTAGCGCCGACGCGCTAGGCTGCGCGCTATAAAAGCCGTGCCCCGCGTCCGGGAACGCGCATCGCCAAGAGTTGCCCGCCATGTTCCAGCCTGCCGAAACCGACTTCCACGCGCTCATCGAGGCCATGCCGCTGTGCATCCTGCTGCACGACGCGCAGACCAAGGAGATCCTCTGGGCCAACAGCGCCGCGCTGCAGGCCCTGGGCTTCAGCCTGGAGGAACTGGTGCCGCTGAAGGCCCCGGACATGACCAACCCGGCGCCCAAGTACCGCCGCTCCATCGGCCTGCGCTGGCTGGAGGGCGCGGCGCGCACCGGGCAGCGCGCCATCGAGTGGTGCTACCGCTCCAAGCAGGGCGTGGACATCCTTTCCGAGGCAACCGCCACCCTGGTCCACCTGGCCGAGCGCGACGTGCTGATGGTGCAGTTCCGCGACATCTCCAAGGAAGACAAGGTCAAGCGCGAGCTGAAGCGCACCGAGAGCCGCCTCAAGGCCTTCATGCAGGACCTGGCCGAGGGCGTGGCGGTGCTCGGCCCCGACGGCGACATCCGCTTCATCAGCGATTCCGCCCTAGCCCTGCTGGGCGCCGCGGACCGCCGCCACCTGGGGCGCAACTTCCTCGACGCCTGCGACGAGAAATCCCGCCAGCGCCTGCTCCAGCACCTCTCGCGCACGCCGCCCAGCCGCGAGCCCTACAGCGTCGGCTACCACCTGCGGCGTTGCGACGGCGACTGGCGCTGGCACCACGCCACCTGCCGCTACATCGAGATCGAGGACGACCTCAAGGGCCACCTGCTGCTGTTCCGCGACGTCAGCGAGCAGGTGCGCGCCGAGGAGGCCCGCCGGCAGAGCGAGCAGAAGCTGGAATACCTGGCGCGCTACAACGCCATGGGCGAGATGGCCGTGGCCATCGCCCACGAGCTGAGCCAGCCGCTGGCGGCCACGCGCAACTTCATCGAGGGCTCGGTGATCCGCCTCGGCCAGCAGGGCGCGGTCGAACCGAACGTGGCCTGGGGCCTGGACAGCGCGGTGCGGCAGATCGAGCACGCCTCGGAGATCATCAAGAGCGTGCGCGAGTACGTGGTGCGCCTGGAGCAGGCCGAGCAGTGCGTCGACCTCAACGAGCTGCTGGCCGACGCCCGCTATTTCATCGACCTCAAGGGCCAGCCGGCCGGCGTGCGCCTGGAGCTGGCGCCCTGCGCCGAGGCGCTGCCGATGAGCTGCGAGAAGGTGCTGATCGGCCAGGTGATCCTCAACCTGGCCTTCAACGCCATCGAGGAGATGGCCGAGCTGCCCGCCGAGCGCCGCCGGCTGCGCATCCACACCCGCCGCGAGGGCGACAGCGCCCTGCTCTGCGTCGAGGACCGCGGCCGCGGCATCGACGCCGGCGCGCGGGAGCGGCTGTTCGACGGCTTCTTCAGTTCCAAGGTCAGCGGCAACGGCATTGGCCTTGCGCTGTGCCGCAACATCGTGTCGCGCCACCGCGGCGACATCTGGGCGCAGAACGTCGAGCCCCACGGCGCCATGTTCTGCATCGCCCTGCCCTGCGTGAGGCCCGCCGACCAACGGTAGGGCGCGCCGCGCGAACCCCGCCGATGCTTGCCCTGGCGCGCCGGCACAAGCCCTGTCAGGGACAGACAAGGGCTTGGCACGCAGAACAAGGCAGCAGCGGGCAACGCCGGGCAGACTAGGGCTGCAGTCTTCTGCCCACACCGGTCCGCGGTCCGACCATCCAATAAAATCGAGGGAGCCACCCCCCATGCGAATAACCAGGATCCTTGCTCGTACCACGCTGGCGCTAGGCGTCTCGCTGGCCGCCGTCGGCGGCGCATTCGCCGACCTGCCGCCGGAGACCGTCGGCCAGACGACCCTGCCGTTCCCGCCGGACCCGCACCGCGCCTACGTCGTCGACGTGGAGTTCGACAGCTTCGTGACCGGCCGCGTGACCGTGGTGGACCCGGCGCAGAAGAAGATGCTCGGCATGGTCAGCACCGGCTTCGCCGCGCCTTCGACCCTGAGCCACGACCAGCACACCCTGTACACCGCCGACCTGTACTACTCGCGCGGCACCCGCGGCACCCGCACCGACGTGCTGACCGCCTGGGACACCTCCACCCTGTCGCCGTCCTGGGAAGTGGTGATCCCCAGCAAGCGCTCCGAATCCCTGACCCAGCGCTACGGCCTGGCGGTCAGCGGCGACGACCGCTTCGCCTACGTCTACAACTTCACCCCGTCCACCTCGGTGACCGTGGTCGACACCCAGGCCAAGGCGGTGACCGCCGAGATCGCCATCCCCGGCTGCGTGCTCAACTACCCGGTGGGCAAGCGCGCCTTCGCCTCGCTGTGCGGCGACGGCAGCGTGCAGTTGGTGACCCTCGGCGAAGACGGCAAGGAAACCGCCCGCAGCCGCACGCCGTTCTTCGACCCGAACAAGGAGAAGCTGGTGGAGCGCGCCATCAATGATGGCGAGACCTACTACTTCACCACCACCGAAGGCGTCATCCACGCCATCGACTTTTCCGGCAAGCAGCCCAAGGTGCTGCCGAGCTGGTCGCTGGTCACCGACGCCGAGCGCAAGGCCGGCTGGGCCCCGGGCGGCTGGCAGGAACTGGCCCTGGCGCCGAAGCTGAACCGCCTGTACGTGCTGATGCACGACCAGCACGAGCCGATGAAGTGGGAAGACCCGAGCACCGACATCTGGGTCTACGATCTGAAGACGCAGAAGAAGATCGGCACCCTCAGCGCCCCGGCCCCGGTCTGGAGCATGACCGCCACCAGCGACGACGCCCCGCTGCTGTACGGCGCCAACGTCGAAGGCGGCCTGGAGATCTTCGACCTGAAGGCCGGCAAGCACACCGGTACCGTGGAAAAGATCGCCAAGACCGCCACCCAGGTCCTGACCCACTGACAGAGGCACGACCATGCAAGCCGATCCCATCTACGTGATCGCCGGCGCCGTCTCGGTGGCGGTGATCCTGGCCAGCGCCGCCAGCCACAAGTGGCGCGCGCCGGGGCGCTTCGCGCGGCAACTGGAAGATTACCAACTGCTGCCGCAGGCCCTGCTCAAGCCCGCCGCCCGCGTGTTGCCGCTGGTGGAAGGCGCCGTCGCCTTCGCCCTGCTGGTGCCGGCCAGCCGTTCGCTGGCGGCCCTGGCCGCCGCGGCGCTGCTGGCGCTGTACGCCGCGGCCATCGGCGTCAACCTGTGGCGCGGCCGCCGCGACATCGACTGCGGCTGCGCCGGGCCCGACCAGGCCCAGCCGCTGCGCCCGGTGCTGCTGGCGCGCAACGCCGTGCTCATCGCCCTGGCCCTGCTCGCCAGCCTGCAGCCGCAGGCCCGCGAGCTGGGCCTGTTCGACGGCTTCGTGACGCTGGCCGCCAGCGCCGTCGCCCTGCTCCTCTACGTCTCCGCCGACGGCCTGCTGGCCAACGGCCCCCGTCTGCTCAAACTCATTGGAAGGTGAACCATGGAAGCCATGATCGTTTCCAACATCCTGCTCTGGTGCCTGCTGCTGGCACTGGCATTCGTCGTCATGGGCCTGGTGCGCCAGATCGGCGTGCTGCACGGGCGCATCGCCCCGGCCGGCGCGCTGATGGTCGACAAGGGCGTCGCCGTGAATGAGCCGGCTCCGCAGGTCACCGCCGCCGACCGCCACGGCCGCCCGGTGAACTTCGGCTACGCCGGCGAGAAGGCCCAGCTGCTGTTCTTCCTCTCGCCCACCTGCCCGATCTGCAAGTCGCTGCTGCCGGCGATCAAGTCCATCGCCAAGGAACAGGCGCAGCGCCTGGACGTGGTCTTCGTCAGCGACGGCGAGCCGGCCGCGCAGCAGGCGCTGATCGCCGAGCACAAGCTCGAAGGCGCCACCTACGTGGTCGGCCCGGAAGTGGGCATGACCTACCAGATCGGCAAGCTACCCTACGCGGCGCTGATCGACCGGAACGGCATCCTCCGCGCCAAGGGCCTGGTCAACTCCCGCGAGCACCTGGACAGCCTGTTCGAGGCCGAGCACCTGGGCAGCGCCACCCTGCAGCAGTACCTGCAGGCCCAGCAGCCTCAGGTTCACAGCCACGAGCCCGGCCACGCGCACTCGCACAGCGCCCACTGAACAATAAAAAGGGATAACCGATGAAATTCCTCGACCAGCTCTTCGAGCGCTCCTCCCGTCGCATCGCCGATACCACTTCGCGGCGCAAGCTGCTCTCGCGCATGGGTTCGCTGCTGGTGGCCGGCGCCGCCCTGCCGGTGCTGCTGCCCATCGACCGCACCGGCAAGGCCCTGGCCGCCGACAAGCCGATGGCCGGCGACCCGGGCGACCCCAACAGCTGCGACTACTGGCGCTACTGCTCCATCGACGGCTTCCTCTGCTCCTGCTGCGGCGGCAGCGTGTCCAGCTGCCCGCCGGGCACCGAGGTGTCGCAGGTGGCCTGGGTGGGCACCTGCCACAACCCGGCCGACGGCAAGAACTACATCATTTCCTATAACGACTGCTGCGGTAAGCACAGCTGCAACCAGTGCGCCTGCACCCGCAACGACAGCGAGGAACCGGCCTACCGTCCGTTCAACAACAACGACGTGAACTGGTGCCTGGCGGCCAAGTCGCACATCTACCACTGCACCGTCTCGGTCATCCGCGGCGTCGCGGTATAAGGCAGATGAAGCGCTCGCTGCCGACCCTCGCGCTGCTGTGCCTGCTGGCCGCCTCGGCGGCCCAGGCCCGCAGCATCCCCGACCCGCACCAGAAACACGCGCCGGGCAACGAGGCGCCGCAGACGCCGATCGCCGAGGCCGGCTACAGCAACGCCACCAACTACCAGTTGCAGTGCGCGGGCTGCCACCTGTCCGACGGCGCCGGCTCCAAGGCCAACGACGTGCCGAGGATGCTCGGCTTCGTCGGCAACTTCCTCAAGGTCGAGGGCGGCCGCCAGTTCCTGGTGCGGGTGCCGGGCATGTCGATGTCGGCGCTCAACGATGCGCAGCTGGCGGACATGCTCAACTGGCTGCTGCGCAAGGACGGCATGGCCGGCAACAGCATGCCGGCCAGCTACCAGCCGTACAGCGCGGAGGAAGTGGCGGGGATTCGCCACGAAACCATGCTCAACCTGCCGGGAACCCGCGCCCAGCTGATCGCCGAGATGCGCAAGCAGGGCATCGCCATCGAGGATGGCATGGGCGACTGAAAGACTCCTTTGGTTCCGCTTCGGCCCGCCTTATGGCGGGCTTTTTTTGGGGTTGGCTTTTCGTAGGAGCGAGGGGGACGCCTAGTTTTTGCTCGCGAACCGTGCTCGCCGGCGGCCATGGTGTTTCCGGTTGACTCCGAACCCTCTCCCCAGCCCTCTCCCTGAAGGGAGAGGGGGCCAGTCCGTGCCGAGAGAAGGAATGGTTTCAGCTGGAAACCACCGTGCTTGCCGGCTGACTCCATGACATCCAACCCTGCCCAACGGTCCCCTCTCCCTTCAGGGAGAGGGCGCTCTCAACCTCAGCCCCGCAACTCCCAGTGAACTCCATTCGCGAGCAAGCTCGCTCCTACAAAAAACCAGCCCCCTGCTCTACCGCAAGCCTTTACGCACCAAGCGTGAAACCTCCCCACCGGCGTGCGACAATGCCTACATTTTGCGGAACCCATGCTGCTGGAGAACCTATGCAGATCCTCAATAATCAGAACGACCTCGCGGGCTACCTCGGCCAACAGCGCGACAAGAAGATCACGGTCGTCACCGCCTTCGCCGCCGGCACCGAACCCCTGGTGGAAAGCCTGCGCGCCAACGGCAACCGTCTGGACATAGTGGTCGGGACCATCAACTCCTTCACCTCGCCGGACTTCATCGAGTACTGCATCGGCGAAGGCGGCGACGACCTGGCGCTGTCCGTCGACTTCCGCTACCAGAAGAGCATCCACTGGAAGCTCTACCTGATCGAGCCGGACGTGGTCATCCTCGGCAGCGCCAACTTCACCGAACTGGGCGTCGGCCTGTCCCGCGACAACGCCGTGGTCATCCAGGACGCCGCGCTCTACCAGCAGCACCTGGCCCGCGTCGAACAGCTGAAGGCCACCGAAGGCGTGCTGCCCAGCACCCAGACCGAGGCCTTCGACGAGGCCCTGGAAACCTACCGCCGGAACCACCGCCGCATGCAGGCGGGCCTGGCGCGCACCGCGCAGTACCTGGACGGCGAGAGCTGGCTGGGCGAGGAGTCCAACCAGAGCATCCCGCTGTTCATCTGGTACAGCGACCACTCCGAGGACTCCGAGACCACCGCCGAGGGCTTCCTGCGCGCCAGCAGCGGCGTGGACTGGGACGACGTGCGCGAGTTCTTCACCTACGAATGCGCCGAGGGCGCCCTGCCCTACGAGGAAGGCGACGTGGTGCTGACCGCGCGCTGCAACGGCTCGCACATCGGCTTCTACACCTTCGACCGCATCCTCTACCGCGACGGCACCTACTACATTTATTCCTACCGCAAGAAGCGCTACCCGGCGCCATTCAACCTGGACGACACCAAGGAAGGCCTGAAGGACGTCATCCCGCGCTGGTACGAGGAAGGCCGCACCGAGATGAACCGGGCGGACATCCTGCGCTTCATGATCTGAAGCCCCTCCCGGCAGCTTGCGAAAACGCCGCGAACGGTTCCCCGTCGCGGCGTTTTTCATTTGCGCTCCCGCTGGACGGCACCATCTTGAGGCCGCGGCGCCCGACTTCCGTGCACTTCTTCCCTCTGGCCACCTCGCTCCATGGCCGCCGCGATGGTCGGCCCTCGCGCCACGCGGGCCGTGCCGACCAGAGACACCCCTGCATCCAAAATTCCTGACGACCTGGCCAGGTTCTTGCTTCGCTCCGGACGGCGTGCAGGCGGTCGCTTGCGCATTTCTCGAAAGATTATTTTCTCTTTCGAATCAGATAGTTCAGATTGTCGAACGAGATTTTGTATACAAGGTAGTAGCCAAACAGGAACAGCCGTGTTTACAGTGCTCGGCACAACAAAAACAAGCGAGTCCTCCAGCCATGAATGACCGTTCAGCTGTAGCGTCTTCCAGCACCCGCCCGGAAGACGAGAACCTCGGTGTCGGCGCCAACCTGGCGTACGGCCTGCAACACGTTCTGACCATGTATGGCGGCATCGTCGCCGTGCCGCTGATCCTCGGCCAGGCCGCCGGCCTGTCGCCCGCCGAGATCGGCACCCTGATCGCCGCGTCGCTGTTCGCCGGCGGCCTGGCCACCCTGCTGCAGACCCTCGGCCTGCCCTTCTTCGGCAGCCAGCTGCCGCTGGTGCAGGGCGTATCCTTCGCCGGGGTGGCGACCATGCTCGCCATTCTCACCACCGGCTACCAAGGCGGCGGCATCCCCGCGGTGCTGGGGGCGGTAATGGCGGCCTCGGCCATCGGCCTGCTGATCACCCCGGTGTTCTCGCGCATCACCAAGTTCTTCCCGCCGCTGGTCACCGGCGTGGTCATCACCACCATCGGCCTGACGCTGATGCCGGTGGCCGCGCGCTGGGCCATGGGCGGCAACCCCAAGGCGGCGGAATTCGGCAGCACGGCGAACATCGGCCTGGCCGCGGTGACCCTGGTCATCGTGCTGTTGCTGAGCAAGCTGGGCAGCGCCGCCATCTCGCGCCTGTCGATCCTGCTGGCCATGGTGATCGGCACCGGCATCGCCTACGCCCTGGGCATGGCCGACTTCTCCAAGGTCGCCGAAGGCCCGATGCTGGCCATGCCGGAAATCTTCCACTTCGGCATGCCGACCTTCCACCTGGCGGCGATCATCTCCATGTGCATCGTGATCCTGGTGACCCTGGTGGAAACCTCGGCGGACATCCTCGCCGTGGGCGAGATCATCGGCACCAAGGTGGACTCCAAGCGTCTGGGCAACGGCCTGCGCGCCGACATGCTGTCGAGCATCCTGGCGCCGATCTTCGGTTCCTTCACCCAGAGCGCCTTCGCCCAGAACGTCGGCCTGGTGGCGGTGACCGGCGTGAAGAGCCGCTACGTGGTGGCCACCGGCGGGCTGATCCTGGTGACCCTCGGCCTGCTGCCGGTGGTCGGCCGGGTGGTGGCCGCGGTGCCCCCGGCGGTGCTCGGCGGCGCCGGCCTGGTGCTGTTCGGCACCGTGGCGGCCAGCGGCATCCGCACCCTGTCGAAGGTGGACTACCACAACAACATGAACCTGGTGATAGTCGCCACCGCCCTGGGCTTCGGCATGCTGCCGATCGCGGCGCCGAACTTCTACCACAACTTCCCCGGCTGGGTGGAAACCATCTTCCACTCCGGCATCAGCTCCTCGGCCATCATGGCCATCGCCCTGAACCTGCTGTTCAACCACTTCAAGACCGGCAACTCGGACCAGCAGTCGGTGTTCGTCGCCGCCGAGGAACGCACCCTGCGCTACCGCGACATCGCCGCGCTGAACGAGGGCGACTACTTCCTCAACGGCAGGCTGCACGACAAGGACGGCAACGAGGTGCCGGTGATCGACGAGGAGCACGAACAGGCCGAGCATGCGCCGCCAAGGACGGTGAAGGCTGCGGCGCATTGATGACGAAGAGCGCCCTCTCCCCAACCCTCTCCCGCAAGCGGGAGAGGGGGCTGTCCTGAGGGGCCGGGGAGTTCAGAGTCATCCCTAACAACACCGTAGGGCGTATAACCGTTCGCGGTTATACGCCGTTTGACCTCACCCCAAGCTCACGCCGGCCCCCGCAACGAAGCCCCCGCCGCAGAGCGCTCCGGACCCAACCACGTCGCCCGGGGCGGGCATTGGTGTATCGGCGTACAACCGCGAACGGTTGTACGCCCTACGCCGCCTCCCGCTGCTCCGGTTCCAGCAGGCCGATGAAGGCGCGCAATGCCGGGGTGTCGGTGCCGCGGCGCCAGAACAGCCAGGTGGTGGCTTCGGCGTGGCTGGGGGCCAGGTGGTGGATGGTCACGTTACGCCCGCCGGCCAGGCTGTCGAACATCGCCTTGGGGATGATCGCCACCCCGCCGCCGGCGGCGATGCAGGCCAGCATGCCGTGGTAGGACTCCATCTCCATGATCTTGCCCGGCACCACACGCTGCTCGGCGAACCAGCCTTCCAGGCGCTTGCGGTAGGAGCAGGTGTCGCGGAAGGCGAACACCGTCTCCCCCGCCACGTCGCGGGCGTCGCGCACCGGCGGGTGGCCCTGGGCGCTCATCAGCACCAGTTCCTCCTGGAACACCGGGCGGCCGTCCAGCTGCGGGTGGTTGGCCGGGCCGTCGGCGAAGGCGGCGATGAAACGCCCGGAGAGCACGCCGTCGATCATCTCGCCCGAGGGGCCGGTGGAGAGGTCCAGCTGCACCTTGGGGAAGCGCTGGTGGTAGCGCGCCAGCAGCTCGGGGATGCGCACCGCCGCGGTGCTTTCCATCGAACCCAGGGAGAAGCTGCCGTGGGGTTCGGCGCCGCTGGCCACCTGGCGCGCCTCTTCCACCAGGTCGAGGATACGCTCGGCGTAGTCGAGGAAGCTGCGCCCGGTGGGCGACAGGCGCAGGCGCGACTTCTCGCGGATGAACAGCTCGGCGCCCAGCTCGCTTTCCAGCTGCTTGATGCGCGTGGTCAGGTTCGACGGCACGCGGTGCAGGCGGCCCGCGGCGGCGGTGATGCTGCCGTCCTGGGCGACGGCGCGGAAGAACTCCAGTTGGGTCAGGTCCACGTTTCTCTCCGAGAGAATGATACTTTCTGAATTATTCATTTGTCATGAATGAAGCGCCACCTTACTTTCTTCCCCATGCCGGCGCCAGTGGCGCCGGCCGGACAACCGACGCCGCCGACCGACGGCGGCCAGCCCCACCTGCCGTGCAAGGACCTTCCATGAACCAGATCGCCGCCATCCCCGCTGCCATCTCGCGCAGCCCCGCCACCGGCCAGGAACTGGCCCGCTACCCCTTCGAGGACGCCGCCCAGCTGGAAAGCACCCTGGCCCGCAGCGACGCCGCCTTCCGCCAGTGGCGCGAAACCCCGGTGGCCGAGCGCGTCGCCGTGCTGCGCAGGATGGCCGAGGTGCTGCGCGCCAGCGTCGAGCCCATGGCCCGCATGGAAGCCCAGGAAATGGGCATGCCGGTCACCCAGGCGCGCGGCGAGATCAACAAGTGCGCCAACCTCTGCGACTGGTACGCCGAACACGGCCCGGCCATGCTGGAAGACGAGAAGACCAGCATCGAAGGCGCGTACATCTCCTACCTGCCGCTGGGCCCGGTGCTGGCCGTGATGCCGTGGAACTTCCCCACCTGGCAGGTCATGCGCGGCGCGGTGAGCATCATCCTCGGCGGCAACACCTACGTGCTCAAGCACGCGCCGAACGTCATGGGCTGCGCCTACCAGTTGCGCGATGCCTGGCTGCAGGCCGGCCTGCCCGAGGGCGTGTTCGAGGTGCTGAACGTGGAGCCGCCGCTGGTCTCCAAGGCCATCGCCGACGACCGCATCGCCTCCATCGCCGTGACCGGCAGCGTGGGCGCCGGCGCGGCCATCGCCTCCCAGGCCGGCGCCGCGCTGAAGAAGTGCGTGCTGGAGCTGGGCGGTTCCGACGCCTTCATCGTGCTGGCCGACGCCGACCTGGACGCCGCCGTGAAGGCCGCCGTGGCCAGCCGCTTCGGCAACTGCGGCCAGGTGTGCATCGCCGCCAAGCGCATGATCGTCGAGGAATCCATCGCCCCGGCCTTCACCGAGAAGCTGCTGGCCGCGGTCAAGGCACTGAAGATCGGCGACCCGCTGGCGGACGACACCTTCGTCGGCCCCATGGCCCGCTTCGACCTGCGCGACGAGCTGCACGGCCAGGTGCAACAGGCCATCGCCGACGGCGCCAGCCTGCTGCTGGGCGGCCACAAGCTGGAAGGCGAAGGCAACTACTACGCGCCGACCGTGCTGGCCGACGTGAAGCCGGGCAACACCGCCTTCGCCAAGGAAATCTTCGGCCCGGTGGCTTCGGTCATCGTCGCGCGCGACGCCGAGCACGCCCTGGAACTGGCCAACGACAGCGAGTTCGGCCTGTCCGGTGCCATCTGGAGCGCCGACAAGGCCAAAGCCCAGCACATGGCGCGGCGCCTGGTCAGCGGCGGCGTGTTCATCAACGGCTTCTCCGCCTCCGACCCGCGCGTGCCGATCGGCGGCGTGAAGAAGAGCGGTTTCGGCCGCGAGCTGTCGCACTTCGGCCTGCGCGAGTTCCTCAACCCGCAGACCGTCTGGATCGACCGCAAGTAAAGCTATAGCCTTGGCTTTTAGCCCGCGCCGCTCTCCTGGGCGCGGGCGTTGCACGCCCCGGCATGGTGCCGGGGCGTCGCCATTTCAGGAGGTCCCATGATCGAGCTGTACTACTGGCCCACCCCCAACGGCCACAAGATCACCCTGTTCCTCGAAGAGGCGGGGCTCGACTACCGCATCCACCCTGTCGATATCAGCGCCGGCGACCAGTTCAAGCCGGAGTTCCTCGCCTTCTCGCCGAACAACCGCATGCCCGCCATCATCGACAGCGCCCCGGCGGACGGCGGCGAGCCGATCAGCGTGTTCGAATCCGGCGCCATCCTCGTCTACCTCGCGGAAAAGACCGGCCAGTTCATGCCGGCCGACGTGCGCGGGCGCAAGACGGTGCTGGAATGGCTGTTCTGGCAGGTCGGGGGCCTGGGCCCGATGGCCGGGCAGAACCACCACTTCGTGCAGTACGCGCCGGAAAAGCTGCCCTACGCCATGCAGCGCTACATCAACGAGACCAACCGCCTGTACGGCGTGATGGACAAGCGCCTGGCGAAAGTGCCCTACCTGGCCGGCGAGCACTACAGCATCGCCGACATGGCCAGCTATCCCTGGGTGGTGCCGTGGCAGCGCCAGCAGCAGGACCTGGACGATTTCCCCCACCTCAAGCGCTGGTTCGAGGGGATAGCCGCCCGGCCGGCGACCGTGCGCGCCTATGAGAAGGGCCAGGCGTATTCGTCGCGGCCGTCGGTGACCGAGGAAGGCAAGAAGATCCTCTTCGGGCAGACCGCGGCCAGTGTGAGCAAGGGCTGACGCAGAGGTGCTTTCGTAGGATGGGTTGAGCCTGCGAAACCCATGCGGCCGTAGTGATGGGTATCGCTTCGCTCAACGCCATCCTACGGGTGTGGACCGGGGCATTGGTGTTTCCGGCCAACGGCGCATAACCGCGAACGGTTATGCGCCCTACGTCCCTGCGCCGAGGCGCTCTTCGTAGGATGGGTTGAGCTTGCGAAACCCATGCGGGCGGGGTGATGGGTATCGCTTCGCTCAACGCCATCCTACGGGGGTTGTGTGTGGGACCGAGGCATCGATGTTCCGGCCAACGGCGCATAACCGCGAACGGTTATGCGATGTACGTCCCTGCGCCGAGGCGCTCTTCGTAGGATGGGTTGAGCCTGCGAAACCCATGCGGCCGTGGCGATGGGTATCGCTTCGCTCAACGCCATCCTACGGGGGGGTGGACCGGGGCATCGGTGTTTCCGGCCAGCGGCGGATAGTCGCGAACGGTTATGCGCCCTACGTCCCTACGCCTAGGCGCTCTTCGTAGGATGGGTTGAGCTTGCGAAACCCATGCGGCTGTGGCGATGGGCATCGCTTCGCTCAACGCCATCCTACGGGTGTATGGGAGCCCGCCCTTCACACTCGGAACTGCCCCATCAGCCCCTGCTGGTGATTCGCCAAGTCGTTCAGCGACTGGCTGATCTGCGCCGACTCCTGGGCCTGGCCGGACAGCGATTCGGTCACGTCGCGGATGCCCGCCACGTTGCGGTTGATCTCCTCGGCCACCGCGCT
>NZ_JWMC01000037.1:0-42492 GCF_000812405.1 Pseudomonas sp. PI1 | reverse complement strand
TCCAGCAGCCAGACCAGCAGCAGCGAGGCGCCCAGCAGCGGCAGGTACAGCCCCAGCAGCACCAGCACGGCGAGGGCCAGCGCCGGGTAGCGCGCACCCGCCATGGCCGCCGGCGCGCCCAGCACGCCTTGCGGGCGGCGCCGCCACCACAGCACCAGGGCGCTGAGCGCCAGGCAGATCAAGCCCAGGGTGGTAAACAGCCCGAGCGCCTGGTTGGCCACGCCGAACAGCTGGCCCTCGTGAGCCGCCACGCCATAGCCGATCACGCGGTCGAGCAGCGGCCGCTGGGCGAAGTCCACGCGCTTGAGCACTGCGCCGGTCTGCCGGTCCAGCACCAGGTTGACGCGCTGCGGGCGGTTGGCCGCGTCCGAACGCGCGGTCCACTGCGGGGCCATGGCCGAGGGCGGCGCCAGCAGCACGGGGTAGGGCAGGTCCAGCGCCTGCACGGTCGGCAGCATTCGGTCCAGCGCGGTGTAGTCCGGCGTCGGCGGCGGCATGTCGGGCATGGCGTGGTGCATGCCCGGCATGTTCGCGTGCTCGTCCGCCGGGGCGGCGTTCTGCGCGCGGCGCTGGGCCATCTCCTCGGCGCGGCCGGTGGTCCAGTCCTGCTGCACCGTCTGCTTCGCCGCCCACTGGCGGACCTCCTTGAGCGCGCCGCCCCAGAAGGTCGCCCAGGGCAGGCCGCTCAGGATCAGCAGCAGGGCGAACAGCGACACCCAGAACCCGGTCACCCCATGCAGGTCGCGCCAGAACAGCCGGCCGCGCTGACCCAGGCGCGGGTAGAGCACCCCGCCCAGGCGCGTGCCGCGCGGCCACCAGAGGTACAGGCCGGTCACCAGCAACAGCACCGTCCAGCAGGCCGCCAGTTCCACCAGGTAGGAGCCGGTGCTACCCATCAACAGCTCGCCGTGCAGGTGGAACAGCTGGCGACTGAAGCGCTGGTCCTCGACGACCTGGTGCAGTACCTGGGCGCTGGTTGGGTCGACATAGACGCGGCGCAGGTCCTCGCCGTTGCCGACCAGGACCTGCGCGGCGTCGCGCGGGCCATCCGGCAACTGGTAGGCATTCAGCCGCGCGCCGGGCACCGCGGCCAGGGCTGCGCGCACCTGTTCGCTGACCGGCAGCCGCGCGGCGGCCGCGTCCACCTGGTTGTAGGGGCTGTCGAGAAGGGCGTCGATCTGCGGGCGGAACAGGTAGATGGAACCGGTGAGCGACAGGGCGAGGACGAACGGGATGCAGAACAGCCCGGCGTAGAAGTGCCAGCGCCAGATCAGGCGGTACAGAGCGGCGCGGTTGGCTGGTTTCATGGCGGGCCTCAGTAGTCGTAGCTAAGGCCGAGGAAGGCCGTGCGCTGCGGGTAGGGGTGGCTGACGTAGTACTTCTCGTTGCCCAGGTTGTCGATCCTGGCGGAGGCGGTCAGGTGCTCGTCGATGCGGTAGCTGGCCTTGACGTCGAACACGCTGTAGCGGCTGATGCCGCCGTAGGTGTCGTGGTTGTCGTCGGTGTTCAGCAGGATGCCGTAGGAGGCGCTGGCGTAGCGGTAGCCCAGGGCGTAGGTCAGCCGCGCATCCTGGTGATATACCGCGGACAGGCGCGCCCGCCAGCGCGGGATGCGCGGGTAGTCGTTGCCTTCGGCGGCCGGGGTCAGGGCGTCTTCGAGGATTCGCGCCTGGGTCCAGGTCAGGCTGGCGGACAGGTCCAGGCCCGGCAGGCCGACGTCCTTCGCATCCAGCGCGCTCTCGATGCCGCGCAGGCGGGCGCGGTCGATATTGTCGATGCGGGTGACGTTGGGGCTGACGCTGGTGTCGGTCTGCGAGAACAGCGCGTCGTGGCGTTCCTCCTGGAACAGCGAGACGCGCAGCAGGTAGCGGTCCCAGCCGTACTGGGTGGTCCAGTCGAAGGAGCGCACGTCCTCGGGCTTGAGGTCCGGGTTGTTCTGCACCAGCTGGGTGCCGCTGCTGATCTGCTGGAACAGCTCGCCCACGGTCGGGTAGCGCACCGCGCGGCCGTAGGAGAAGCGCGTCTGCAGGGCGTCGGTGATGTCGAAGGCCAGCGCCGCCTTGGGCGAGATGTCGTTGCGCTGCTGGTCGTCGTAGTGGACCTGCTGCGGGGTGGTGGTGACGTCGCGGTTGAAGCCGTCGAAGGCTTCCCAGTGTTCGGCGCGGGCGCCCAGGGTCAAGGTCCAGCGCGGGGCGAACTTCCAGGCGTCCTGCAGGTACAGCGCCTGGGTACGCGTCTCGCCGCCGGAGGCCGCGACCTTGGCGCCGTTGCCGGCGGATTTCCAGTCGTCCAGCTGGTAGGTGCGCTGCTTCAGCAGGTAGTCGTCGATGTGGTAGCCGAAGCTGACCTCGTGGCTGTCGGGGCGCCAGATGCCGCGCAGCTCGCCGGTCTGCCAGCCGGTGCCGTCCTGCACCTGGCGGGTGCCGGCCTGGCTCTGGCCGTAGTTGGAGGCGGTGCGGGTGGAGGAGTCGAGGTAGCGGTAGTCGCTGGCCGAGGCCTGCCAGTCGAAGAGGCCGCCGCTGTGGCTGGCGAACGACAGGCCGTTGAGCAGGTGCAGCTCGTCGGTGCGGCTGGGGTTGAGGCCGGAGACCTTATAGGAGTGGCCGTCGATATTGACTGTGCCGTTGTACAGGGTGCGCCCGCTGGCGTCCTTCAGGTAGCTGTCGACGCCGGTGTGGGAGTCGTTGGACCACAGGCCCAGGGTGTAGACCGCGGTGATGTCGTCGTTCAGGTCCCAGCCCAGCTTGAGCTTGCCCTGGTCCTGCAGGCTGTGGTCGATGGAGTAGCCGCCGAACACCAGGCGCTGTTTGCCGTTCTGGTCGCTGTCCGCGTGGGCGCCGCCGGCCGTGGGCGCGCCGGCCACCGGCGCCTTGCTCGACAGGCCGGCGGTGGCGTAGCTCATCGGCTGGCCCTGGCTGTGCAGGTGGTCGTAGGACACCCACACCGACAGCGGCCCGCGGCGGTCGCCGGCGGCCAGGCTGATATTGCCGGTGCCATAGTCGTCGTGGCTGCCGTAGAGGTCGAAGTCCTGCCGCGAGCCGGTGACCGAGGCGTGGAACTCCGGGCGCGTGGGCATGCGTGTTTCCAGTGTCACCACGCCGCCCAGGGAGTTGCCCGGGTAGAGCGCGCTGAACGGGCCGTAGAGCACGTCGACGCGGGCGATTTCGGCGGGCGTCACCAGGCCCCAGCGCGGCGGGAAGGCGTAGCTGTTGCCGAGCAGGTTGGAGAGCAGCAGGTCGTCGGCGTAGACCAGCGACTGCGCGCTGGAAATGGTGCCGGTGGTGCGGGTGGCGAGGATGCCGTTGCGGTCGCCGATGAAGCGCTCGCGCACCTCGATGCTGGGCAGGTACTTCAGGGCCTGGGCGGAAGTGACCAGGTTGGTGCTCTCGCGCAGCTGTTCGGCCGTGCGGCTCTCGACCACGGCGGGGGCGCTGGCCAGGGACGCGGGCAGCGGTTGCTGGCCTTCGGCGCTGACCACCACGTCGGCCAGGCGGGCAGGGGCGTCGCCGTCGGCGGCGGTTTCGGCGTGGACCGGCAGCAACAGGCTGCCGGCCAGGCCGCAGAGCAGGGTGCGGGCGGCCGGGGGCTTCAGTGCGTAGGCAACGCGCCGGCGCAGGGATGTGGACATCCGGATGATCCTTGTTCAGGACGACGGGAGCGCGGCCAGGCATGCGCGCAGGGGCACGCACGCCGGGGGCGCGGGTTCGGGGTGTCGTGGAACGGGATCAGGCCAGGGGCGGGCCGCGCGGACGAACGTCCAGCAGGTGCAGGAAGGGCGGGAGGGGCAGCGTCGGCGGCGGCGCCTGGGCATTGACCGGCCCCAGCGCCGGGGCCATGGCGATGGCCCAGAGCAGCGCCGGGCTGTCGAGCAACAGGGTGCAGTAGCCGCAGGCCGGGTCGAGGCTGTTGTGGACCATGCCGCCGTGGTCGCCGGCCGGGGCATGCTGCATGGCCCCGTGGTCCATGGGCATCTGCCCCATGTCATGGGCGGAACACCAGGCGCCCTGCGGCGGCGGGGAATGCTCGACGGCCTCGAGGGTGCGCGAGAAGGTCGGGGCGAACAGCAGCAGCCCGAGGGCCATGACGGCCAGCCAGGTGGCGAGGCGGTACTGTGCTGAGTGACGGCGCAAGATGGAACGTCCCGATCGGTGGGGCCGGGGTCTGGGGGCGCTATGCTGCCATGCCGGGGGTGGGGGCTTCAATGTGGGGGACTGAGAATGAGGGGGCCGTTCGGAGCGGGCGGCGAATCTGGCGTAATCGTCATGCCCGCGAACGCAGGAACGCAGGGCGGACGGAGTCCGCTCGGTTCCTGGGAAGCACGGGCGTAGGAGCAACTGTCTTGCCCACTGCGCCGGGGTGCTTTTCGTAGGATGGGTATCGCTTCGCTCAACCCATCCTACGGACGTTGTGTTTACCGGAGGATGTAGGAGCGGACTCCGTCTGCGATTGGACTCACTGGCCCCGCCGAACTATCCGGTGGCACGGCCAACGGCGGATAACCGCGAACGGTTATGCGCCCTACGTTCCTGTGTTCGTAGGAATGGCGAGGTGAAGTTACCAGGGCCCGCAGCCTAGGCATCCCCCGGCTTCTGCTGGGCGTAGGCGCGGGCCTTTTCCTCCATCAGCCGCAGCACCCGGGTGGCGGTCTCGACGTCTTCCCGGGGAATGCTGCCGAGCACTTCGGCGCGCAAGTCGTTGAGGGCCTTCTCCAGGCGCTCGGCCAATTCCCGTCCCGCATCCTGCAAATGGATGGCGCGCAACCGCCGGTTGCCCGGCACCATGCGCCGTTCCAGCAGGCCGGCGGCTTCTGCCTGGTCGAGCGTGCGCACCAGCGCCGCCGGGTGCACGCCGATGCAGTCGGCCAGCACGTTCTGCAGCACCCCGTCGCCCATGCGCGAGACCAGCAGCACCGGCGTGGCCACCGCCAGCGACAGGCCGCTCTCGGCCAGCACCAGGCTGGCGGCCTGCTGCCAGGCGCGGCGCGCCGGTTGCAGCGAGCCGGTGAGGGCGAACAGGTGATCCTGGGGCGGGCTGGGCATGGGGCGGTCCGTTGCGGGTGGATTTCGCGCCGATGATACGGGCCCGGGCGGCGAGTACCAAACCCGCCTCGGCTTATCTGTGCAAAGTCAATAATTGCATTGACAGCAATTTGTCGCCGGTTCCAGAATTCGCCCAGGCCGGCGGCAGCACCGGCACCTCACGACCCACCCCAGGTTCGCCTTCCATGAGCACCGAATTCCGCCCGCCGAGCCTCGCCCTCACTACCTTCGGCCTGGCCCTGGCCATCTTCATGCAGGTGCTGGACACCACCATCGCCAACGTGGCGCTGCCGACCATCGCCGGCAACCTGGGGGTGAGCGCCAACCAGGGCACCTGGGTGATCACCTCGTTCGCCGTCAGCCAGGCCATCTCCCTGCCGCTAACCGGCTTCCTCTCCCGGCGCTTCGGCGAGGTGCCGCTGTTCATCGGCTGCTCGCTGCTGTTCGTGGTCGCCTCCTTCCTCTGCGGCGTGTCCCAGGACATGGGCATGCTCATCCTGTTCCGCGCGCTGCAGGGCGCCGTGGCCGGGCCCATGTACCCGATCACCCAGAGCCTGATGATCAGCATCTACCCGCCGCACAAGCGCGGCACCGCCCTGGCGCTGCTGTCCATGGTGGCGGTGGTGGCGCCCATCACCGGGCCGATCCTCGGCGGCTGGATCACCGACAACTATTCCTGGCCGTGGATCTTCTTCATCAACCTGCCCATCGGCGCCTTCGCCGTGTTCGTGGTCAGCCGGCAGATGCGCGGCCGCCCGGAACGCCTGCAGCGCACCCGCATCGACTACGTCGGCCTGGCGACCCTGGTGGTCGGCGTCGGCGCGTTGCAGATCCTGCTGGACAAGGGCAACGACGAGGACTGGTTTTCCTCGCCCTTCATCATCGCCTGCGCGGTGGTGGCGGCCATCGCCCTGGCGGCCTTCCTCATCTGGGAGCTGACCGAGGACGAGCCGGTGGTGGACCTGCGGCTGTTCCGCCACCACAACTTCCGTTACGGCACCCTGGCGCTGGTGCTGTCGTTCTCGGCCTACTTCGCCATCAACCTGCTGCTGCCCCAGTGGCTGCAGCGCAACCTCGGCTACACCGCCACCTGGGCGGGCCTGGCGGCGGCGCCGCTGGGCATCGCTCCCTTGCTGCTGAGCCTGCTGGTGGGGCGCTACGCGGCCAACTTCGATCTGCGCCTGGTGGCCTCGGTGGCCTTCGTCGCCATGGGCGCCACCTGCTTCCTGCGCTCGGACTTCACCCTGGACATCGACTTCCGCCACGTCGCCCTGATGCAGGCGCTGATGGGCGTGGGTGTGGCGCTGTTCTTCATGCCCACCACGGTGATCCTGCTGTCGGACCTGGAGGCCCACGAGATAGCCGCCGGCTCCGGGCTGTCGACCTTCCTGCGGACCCTCGCCGGCAGCTTCTCGGCCTCGCTCACCACCTTCCTCTGGGACCGCCGCGCGGTGCTGCACCACGCCCAGCTCAGCGAGAGCATCACCACGTTCGACAGCGGCACGCGCAACAGCCTGGAACTGCTGGGCCAGGGCGATCCGCAGCTGGGCGCCAGCCTGCTGAACCAGATGATCACCCAGCAGGCCTACCAGATCAGCTTCAACGAGCTGTTCCACGCCCTGGGCTGGATCTTCCTGATACTGATGAGCGTGATCTGGCTGACGCGCCCGCCGTTCAGCGGCAAGGCGCGGGTGGCGGTGGCGGACCACTAGGGCCGCCGTGCCCGCGCGGGGCACGGCGGGCCGTTCAGTCTCCGGACTTGGGCGGCGTTCAACCGGTCGCCGTGGGCCTCCAGGGTGGCCAGCGCCGCTTCCAGGCGCGCCACCGGCCAGCCCAGTTCGGCGCGGGCGGCGGCGTTGATCAGGGCATCCATCGGTCGGCTCCCGCAGTCTAGCCAGCGCACCGCTTGTGGGCATTCACACTGCGGCCGGCGAGTGGCGGCTTGCCCATGAGCGGTACACGACGAACGGCGCCAGCCCCGGCAGAGCGGGCGTCGTGGCGGCGCGGGCGGCAGCCGGGCAGGGCGCCAAGGCATGGACCTTGCTGAACTTGCCGGGCCCCTGGAAGGTCCGTCCCAGGGCGGGAGGATGCAGCCGGCGCAGTGGCCGCCCGGTGGATTTTCCCGTGTTAGTCTTTTGGATTCTCATTCGCTTCGTCGTCCGCAGCGGCTCTTCGCGGGCGGCCCGAAACGTGGAGATCGGCCCATGTCCCACCCGATCGATTCAGGTCTGGCCGACGCGGCCATTGCTGCTTACGGTGATGCCTCGGCCAGGGCCCTGCTCGATGACTGGTTGAGCGAGCGCGACGCACCCTGCGCGCTCTTTCTCGATGTCGACGGTACCCTCCTGGATATCGTCGAGACCCCCGATGCGGTGCGCGTTCCCGACGACCTGCGCGCCGCCCTGCAAAGCCTGCACCGCCAACTGGACGGTGCCCTGGCGCTGGTCAGCGGACGCCCGCTGGCGCAGCTAGATGACCTGTTCGCCCCCCTGCGCCTGCCGGCCAGCGGTGGCCACGGCGCGCAGTGGCGCCTGGCTGGCGGGCAGCCCCTGCAACAGTTGCCGGCGGCCCATCTTGGCGCGCCGCAGCGCGACCAGCTGCTGGCCCTGGCCCGGCGCCACCCCGGTGTGCTGGCCGAGGACAAGGGCAGCAGCCTGGCCCTGCATTACCGTGCCGTGCCCGAGGCCGGCCCGGCCCTGGCGGCGGCCCTGGAGCGCCTGCTGCGCGGCCCCGAGGGCGCCGGGCTGCGGCTGCTGCCGGGGAAGATGGTGTTCGAGGTGCTGGCCCATGCCAGCGACAAGGCCCAGGCCATCCGCCGCTTCCTCGGCGAGCCGCCCTTCGCCGGGCGCCGGCCGCTGTTCATCGGCGACGACCACACCGACGAGCCGGCCCTGGCGCTGATGCCGCTTTTGCACGGCCTGGGCCTTTCGGTCGGGCGCCTGGCGCCCGGCGCGCGGGCCGCCTTCGACCACCCGCGCGCGGTGCGCGAGACACTCATTCAGGCCACGAGGAGAACACAGGCATGAGCAAGCACAACGGCGCGCTGGACCTGGGGCTGATCGGCAACTGCCGCGTCGCCGCCCTGGTGAACCGGCAGGCGCGCCTGGTGTGGTGGTGCTACCCGAACTTCGACGGCGACCCGGCCTTCTCCCGGCTGCTGGCCGGCGACGAGGAGAAGGGCTTCTGCGACGTGCTGCTCGACGGCATGGTCAGCAGCCACTCGGAATACCAGCCCAACACCGCGATCATCCGTACCACCCTCACCGACGCCGCGGGCAACGCCGTGCGCATCACCGACTTCGCCCCGCGCTTCCTGCAGTACGGCCGCTACTTCCGCCCGGCGCAGCTGTGCCGCCTGGTGGAGCCGGTGCAGGGGCTGCCGCGGGTGACCCTGCGCATGCGCCCGACGCACCACTACGGCAAGCCGTGCGAGGCGGTGGCCGGCTCCAGCCACATCCGCTACCTGGGCGGCGACCAGGCGCTGCGCCTGACCACCGATGCGCCGCTGTCCTACGTCATGCAGGAAACGCCCTTCGCCCTCAAGCACCCGGTGAGCCTGGTGATGGGCGTCGACGAACCGCTGGACGAATCCCCCGAGCAGGTGGTGCGCAGCTTCCTCGAACGCACCCGCGCCGGCTGGTACGAGTGGGTGCGCTCGCTGGCCATCCCCTTCGAATGGCAGGACGTGGTGATCCGCGCGGCCATCACCCTGAAGCTGTGCAGCTTCGAGGAGACCGGGGCGATCATCGCCGCGGTGACCACCTCGGTGCCCGAGGCGCCGGGCACCCAGCGCAACTGGGACTACCGCTACTGCTGGCTGCGCGACGCCTACTTCGTGGTGCTGGCGCTGAACCGCCTGGGCGCCACCAAGACCATGGAGCGCTACGTCGACTTCATCACCACGGTGGCGGTGGAGGGCGCCGAGCTGCGCCCGCTGTACGGCGTGGTCCCGGCCATGGACCTGACCGAGCGCATCGAGCCGGACCTGGCCGGCTTCCTCGGCCACGCCCCGGTGCGCGTCGGCAACCAGGCGGTGGAGCAGGTGCAGCACGACGTATTCGGCTCGGTGGTGCTGGCGGTGCTGCAGAGCTTCGTCGACCAGCGCCTGCCGCACCCCGGCGACGAAGGCATGCTGCGCCTGCTGGAAAGCCTGGCCGAGCGCGCCGCGCGCAACGCCTTCGTGCCCGACGCGGGCATCTGGGAATACCGCGGCCGGCAGCGCGTGCACACCCATTCGGCGATACTCTGCTGGGCCGCCTGCGACCGCGTGGCGCGCATCGCCGCGCGCCTGGGCCACGGCGAGTCGGCGGCGCGCTGGCGCAAGGAGGCCACGCGCATCCGCGAGGGCATCCTGCGCGAGGCCTGGAGCGAGCGGCGGCAGTCCTTCACCGGCAGCTTCGGCGTCGACGACCTCGACGCCAGCGTGCTGCTGATGCACGAGCTGGGGCTGATCGAGGCCGACGACCCGCGCTTCGTCGCCACCGTCGACTGCATCGGCCGCGAACTGAACGTCAACGGCCACCTGCTGCGCTACGCCGCCGCCGACGACTTCGGGGTGCCGGAGACCGCCTTCCTGGTGGTCAAGTTCTGGTACCTGGACGCCCTGGCCGCCATCGGCCGGCGCGACCAGGCCCGCGAGCTGTACGCCGAGCTGCTGGCCGCGCGCAACAGCTTCGGCCTGCTGTCCGAGGACCTGCATCCGCACACCGGCGAGATGTGGGGCAACATTCCGCAGACCTACTCCATGGCCGGCTTGATCAACACCGCCATGCGTCTGTCCATGAGCTGGGAGGAGGGCCTATGTCGCGGCTTGTAGTGATTTCCAACCGGGTGGGCATGCCCGATGCCGAGGGCCGGCCCGCGCCGGGCGGCCTGGCCGTGGCGGTGGCGGCCACCCTGCGCGAGCGCGAGGGGCTGTGGTTCGGCTGGAGCGGCCAGGTGGCGGAGGTGCCGGCCGAGCCGACCACCCTGCAGAACGACAACATCACCTACATGGTCACCGACCTGCCGCCGCAGGACTTCCAGGAGTACTACAACGGTTTCGCCAACCGCGTGCTCTGGCCGATCCTGCACTACCGGGTGGACCTGGCCGAGTTCACCGAGGCCGACTTCGGCGGCTACCTGCGCGTCAACGAGTTCTTCGCCGAGCGCCTGAGCCCGCTGCTGCAGCCGGACGACGTACTGTGGGTCCACGATTACCACCTGATCCCCCTGGCCGTGGCGCTGCGCGAGCGCGGCCACCGCAACCGCATCGGCTTCTTCCTGCACATCCCCATGCCGCCGCCGGACCTGCTCACCGCGCTGCCGCACCACGAGGAGCTGGTGCGTGCGCTCACCGAATACAACCTGATCGGCTTCCAGACCGAGAACGACGCCGACAACTTCGCCCGCTACCTGACCCGCGTGGTGGGCGCGGCCACCCCCGATTCGCGGCGCTTCAGCCTGGGCCACCAGCACTTCCGCGTCGGCGTGTTCCCGGTGGGGGTGGACGTCGAGGGCTTCCGCCGCCTGGCCGAGGAGGCCGAACACGGCCCGCTGGCTGCCAAGCTGGAGGAGAGCCTGGTGGGTCGGGCGCTGATGGTCGGGGTGGACCGCCTGGACTACTCCAAAGGCATCACCAACCGCCTGGACGCCTACGAGCGCTTCCTGGAGAAATACCCCGAGCGGCAAGGCAAGGTGACCTGCCTGCAGATCGCCCCCGGCAGCCGCCAGGAAATCCCCGAGTACGCCGAGATCGACGCCGCGGTGAGCGCCCGCGTGGGGCACATCAACGGCCGTTTCGCCGCGGTGTCCTGGGTGCCGCTGCGCTTCGTCAGCCGCAACCTGGGCCGCGAGGACATCGCCCTGGTCATGCGCCGCGCGCGCATCGGCCTGGTCACGCCGCTGCGCGACGGCATGAACCTGGTGGCCAAGGAATTCGTCGCAGCGCAAGACCCGGCCGACCCCGGCGTGCTGATCCTCTCGCAGTTCGCCGGCGCCGCCGCCGAGCTGGGCGCCGCGCTCATCGTCAACCCCCACGACCGCGATGCCCTGGCCGATGCCATCGAGCGCGCCCTGGAGATGCCGCTGGAAGAACGCCAGGCGCGCCACCAGGAGATGTATTCGGTGCTGGAGGCCAACCACATCCGCTACTGGGGCCACGGCTTCATCGAGGCCCTGACGCGCCCGGGCGTGCCGCTGAACTGGCTGTCCAGCCGCGGGGCCAACCGCTGAGGGGGATGGTGCAGGTTGCACCGATATGCTCTTCGTAGGAGCAACTGTCTTGCGCCGAGGTGCTCTTCGTAGGATGGGTTGAGCTTGCGAAACCCATGCGGTTGCGGTGATGGGTATCGCTTCGCTCAACACCATCCTACGAAAAGCCGTGCTGTGGTGGCATAGGGTTCAAGAGCGCCCTCTCCCCAGCCCTCGGCTGCGCGCCCCGCCCTGAAGGGAGAGGGGGCTAGTCCGTGCCGAGAAAGGATTTGGTGTCAGCCGGCTACTCGGTGCAAGCCGGCTAACGCGGAAATATCAGCGCACGCCGGACAGTCCCCTCTCCCTTCAGGGAGAGGGTTAGGGAGAGGGGACGAAGCCGAGTCCAGCACCATTACCTCCCATCTGGCCCCCAAAAAACTCACTCCCCCTCAAACGTCCCCCACAGACAAGCCCTGCCACCAAGCACCACCTGCCGCCCCCGCGCAAAGGCCTGCACCAACTCCAACCGCTCATCCAGCAACAGGATGTCCGCCTCCAACCCCACAGCCAGGCGCCCCTTGCGCCCCTGGAGGCGCAGCAGGTCGGCCACGTTGCTGGTGAACGGCCGCAGTGCCTGCTCCAGCGGTAGTCGCTCGCGCAGGACCAGATCACGCAACTCGTTCATCAGGCTCTTGCAGCCTGCCAGGGCCAGGCCGGTCAGGCGGCCATCGCTATCGAACACCGGCTGGCTGCCGTTGGCGTCCGAGCTGATGGTCAGCCGCTGCAGCGCGACGCCCGCGCTCAGCGCCTGGATCACCGCGCGGCTGGACTTCAGCGCCTGCTTGGCGCCCAGTTCGGGGTTGATGCCGCTGGTGAGGTCGATGTTGCCGCCGTCCAGGGCGAAGCGGATGGCCGCCTCGTAGAGCGCGGCCGTGCGGTTGACGTGGGTCGGCAGCAGTTGGCCGATGGGGACGTCGCTGTGTTCGAGGATGCCGTACAGCGGCTCCAGCGCCCGGCGGCCGTTGCCCAGGTGGAACACGCTGATGCCCGCCTTGCCGCCCAGCAGGCCGCCGAGCCGGGCTTCGGCGGCGATGCGCGCCAGTTCGCCGATGCCCGGCGCGGACGAGCGATGGTCGGAGATGGCCGTCTTCACCCCGATGATGGGATCGATGAAGGCGATGTCGCGCTGGATGCTGCCGGTGATGGTGGGCGTCGGGACGCCGTAGGCGCCCGTCAGCATGAAGGCTGTGATGCCCTCGATGGTCAGCGCGCGGGCCTTGGCCAGCAGCGATTCGGGGTGGCGGGTGATGGCGTCGGTGCCGAGCAGGCCGACCACGGTGGTGATGCCGCCCTCCAGCAGGCTGGACAGGCGCACCTCCGGCGTGCGGCTGTGGGGCCCGGCTTCGCCGCCGCCGCCGATCAGGTGCAGGTGCTGGTCGATGAGGCCGGGGCAGAGCGTCAGGCCCCGCGCATCGACCTCCTGGCAGCCCGGCAGGTTGGGCGCTTCCAGGTGCTCGGCGATCGCCAGGATGCGTTCGCCGCCGATCAGCAGGTCGCGCCGGCCGAGCTTCTCGGGGGCGTAGAGTTCGCCGCCGCGCAGCAGCAGGAACGCCGGCGGCGCGGGGGCCGCGTTGGTCATCGTCATTCGGCCCAGCCGCCTTGCAGTTGTTCGCGGGTTTCCTCGACGCCGACCTGCCACAGCGCTTGCATCAGCGCGTCATCCTTGTGGTAGGCGCCGCCGTAGTTGCCGTCGCCGATGTAGGCGCGCACGGCCTGGGCGCCCAGTTGGCGCAGGCGGGCCAGGTCGACCATCGGCTTGCGTTCCTCGGGCGGGGTCTGGCCGGGGATGCGCGTCCAGGGGAAGTTCTCCATCCACGAGGCATGGGAGGCCAGCGCGTCTATCTCGCGGACCTTCGCCAGGGTGCGCGGCGTGCTCCACCAGTTGTGCAGCTTGACCCGCGCCTGCGGGTGCCGGCACAGCCACTGCTGGATTTCCGCCTGCACCGGGCAGTTGCCGCCATGGCCGTTGACCAGCAGGATGCGGCGGAAACCCTGCTGGTGCAGGCTGTCCAGCACGTCGACCAGCAGCGCGAAGTAGGTCGCCGGGCGCAGCGAGACGGTGCCGGGGAAGTCGCCGAAGTAGGGCGTCATGCCGTAGGGCAGGGCCGGGAACACCGGCAGCCCCAGGGGCTCGGCGGCCTCGATGGCTACCCGCTGGGCGAGGATCACGTCGGTCATCAGGCTGAGGTAGGCGTGCTGCTCGGTGCTGCCCAGCGGCAGCAGGACGCGGTCGTCCAACTGCACTTGGCGCTCCACCTGCATCCAGTTCATGTCGCCGATGAACATGGCTTGCTCCTGTCGTTGCGGGCGGTGGTGAAGTGCCGTTCCAGCACCTCGCGTTCGACGGCCGGGGTGGCCAGGCTGACGACCACGGCGACGGCCATGCCGAGCAGCCAGGCCGGCAGCAGCGGGTCGGTCCGCAAGCTCAGCCAGCCGTCCAGCCAGCCGTCCAGCCAGCCGGCCTTCAGCACGACGAAGCACAGCTCGCCGAGCAGCACGCCGGCCAGCGCGCCGGCGGCGGTGGCGCGCTTCCAGTACATGCCGAGGATCACGGCGATGACCCAGATGCCCAGGCCGCCGAAGGCGAAGCGCACGATCTCGAAGATGCTGGCGGGCTTGAGCACGCCGATGGCGATGCCGGCCAGGCCGATCAGCAGGGTGACCCAGTGCGACAGCCGGAGCACCCTGGCGTCGCTGGCCGCGGGGTTGATCAGCTTCTGGTAGAGGTCGCGGCTGATGCCGCCGGTGGCCACCACCATCAGCGCCGACACCGTCGACATGCCCGCCGAGACGATGCCGGCGATCATGACCGAGGCCAGGATCGGGTCCAGCGAGCGCTGCAGCAGCATCGGCACCACGAAGTCGGCGTCGCGGCCGACGAGGCCCGGCAGCGAGACGAAGGCGTTGACCCCGGCCCACTCGATCAGGGTGGCCGAGACCAGCATGCCCAGGGTGCCCAGCAGCACGCTCTTGAACAGCACGGCGTGGCTCTTCATGGCGTAGAACTTGGTGAACAGCGTCGGCTGGCCGATGGTGAAGAAGCTCCACATCAGGATCATGGTGACGTAGACGCTCCAGCCGTACTCGCCCTTGCTGCCGGGGTGGGCGAGGTGGCCGGGGCTGTCCGCCGCCAGCTGCGCGTTGATGGCCTCCAGGCCGCCGCCGGCGCGGACGGAGATGACGAAGGTGACCACCGCGGTGAGCACCATCAGGCTGCCCTGCAGCACGTCGGTGAGCATGGCGCCGCGCATGCCGCCGTACATGCAGTAGAGGATCACGATGCCGCCGGTCACCACCACGCCGACCCACTCCGGGTAGCCGGTGAAGGTCTTGACGATGATGCCGGCGCCCACCAGTTGCGCGCCGGTCATGGCGACCAGGAACACCACCATGGCGATGGCGTGGATGGCGCGCATCGGCGAGGACTGGTAGCGGTCGGCCAGGTAGTCGCTCATGGTCAGGTAGTGGTTGCGCCGGCCCAGCTCCATCAGCCGGCGGCCGACCAGCAGCGCGGGGATCAGCATGGAGAAGGCCACCCCGGGGATGGTGATGCTCATCCCGGCGAAACCGTTGCCGTAGGCGATGGCCGGCACGCCCATGAAGGTGCTCATGCTGTACTGGGTGGCGAAATAGGCGATGCCCGAGACGATGGCGCCGGCCTTGCCGCCCATCACCAGGAATTCCTTCATGTTGCGCGTCTGGCGCGCGGCGACGTAGCCGATGGCGGCGATGACCAGGAAATAGACGCCCATGGTCAGCAGGAAGGGGCCGGGCGTGGGCGTCAGCAGATGATCGATGTCAGACATGCGCGTCGGCTCCTTCCGGTTCCGCCTGGAAGCCGCGGTATTCCGGGCGCTTCAGGCATTGCACGGCGAACAGCGCGGTGAGTGCGATGACCACGCCGCCGTGGACGATCCAGCCGAAGAGAAACAGCGGCACGCCCCAGGGGCCGGCCACGTAGGTTTCGCTGTAGTACCAGGGCAGCGGCAGCATGATCAGCCCGTACATGAACATGAAGACGAGGAACCAGCCCCGCTCGAATCGGTTTTCCCAGACGCCCATCGTTACTGCTCCTGAATGCGAAGTGTGGTGAGGGGCCCGGCGAACGCGGGGCCCCGCATGTGCGTGCAAGGGCGGGCTACGGAGGCTCGTCCAGGTAGAGGTAGGGCAGCAGCCGTTCGGTCTGGGCGCTGATGGCTTCGAGCGAATCCCCGGTGTGCTGGGCCAATGCCGCGCCCAGGGCCTCGATGAGCGCGACCATGCCGGCGTTGGAGGCGTACAGCAGCGGGTGTTCCGCAACGGCGTAGAGCGCGGTGTCGGCCAGCGCGGCGATGGGCGAGGCCGGGCCGTCGGTGAGGGCCAGCACCTTGCAGCCGCGTTGGCGAGCCAGGCCGAGCAGCTCGACGATGCCGCGGGAATAGCGGGGCAGGGCGATGCCGATCACCAGGTCGCCTTCACGCAGTACGTTGATCCGCCGCAGGGCCGACTCGACGCCGCCCATGGCGGCGAGGTCCTTGACCCCGGCGCGGAACGGCTCCAGGCAGTTGGCGGCGAAGGCCGCGTGGATGGCGCTGACGCCGAGGCCGGCGACGTACACCTGGCTAGCGTTGGCGAGCAGCTCGACGGCGCGGCGCACCTGCTCGTTCTGCAGCAGCTCGTGGCTGCGGCGGATGTTGCCGGCGGCGCTGTCGAGGGATTCGCGCACGACGCCGGCGGCGCCGATGTCCCGCGCAAGGCCCAGGCGCAGCTTCTCCACCGGGGCGTAGGCGCTTTCGTAGAGCTTGCGCAGCGTGGCGCGGAAGGGCGGATAGCCGTCGCAGCCGCAACGGTGGGCGAAGCGGTTGATGGTGGCGACCGAGACGCCGGCGGCCCTGGCCAGCTCGTCGATGTTCATGGTGGAGACCGCCAGCGCGTTGTTCAGCACGAAGTCGGCCAGCTTGCGGAAGGCCGGGGAATAACCCGGGCGGGCGCGGGCGATGGCGCCGAGCAGCAAATGGGAGGGTTCATCGGACATGGCGGCGGGCCCCGCTGCGCTTGTGCCTGGAAAGCGCTGCTGTCTGGAAATCGACTTTTACTTTTCGTGTTGCCTGAAAATTAATTTACAGGCAGGCACTTATCGGCCTCGCTGAATAGTTGGGAGGGAATATTCCGAAGAACTTGTGCGACTGGATCAGGCCCGCGCCCGGAGCCTGATCGCGGCGGTCATTCGATTTCGAACAGGCCGTTGCGGATCGGCCCCACGCTCAGGCGCTCGCGCACGTCGTCGTCGATGCGCGGGTCGTCCGGGCGGTACAGCTTCACCTGGCGGTAGGCGTTGATCCGGTTGATCTCCGCGCCCAGGTATTCCCAGACCACCCGGGTGCACGCCGGGGTGCGCCGGTCGCCGCTGGAGACGCCGGTCTTCAGGCCGTTGAGGCGGGTAATGCGGCTCTTGAAGCTGGGGATGAGGATGGTCTGGCTCATCTCGTTGACGGTGAGCGATTCGTAGTCGATCAGGAACAGCCGGTCCTGCAGCTGGAAGGCCGCGCCCAGGTAGCGGCAGCGCACCCAGTCCTCGGCCTGCACGTCGGTGCTGCTGGAGCGTTCCTGGCGCTCCTGGCGCTCGAACAGGAAGTTGCCGTCCTCCTCCCACAGGTGCACCAGCGACAGCAGGATGGAGCCGGGCACCGACATGCAGTTGGAGTATTCGAAGTAGTAGCCGCAGTAGCGCGACAGGTTGCCGGCCTGTTCGCGCAGCGGTTCGAGCAGGCGCAGCAGCGGGTCGTTCGCCTGCGTGCCGGCCTGGCTTGCGCGGGCGCCGATCAGGCGGGCGAACTGCTCCGGCGGCAGGCCCAGCTCGTAGTCCTCGACGCCGAAGAAATCGCCGATGCGCTTGAGGTTGAACGGGGTGGGGCGGCTCTGCCCGCTAAGGTACTTGTTGAACTGCGCGCGGTTGATCTGCAACTGGCGGCAGACCTCGGAGATGGAGCGGTAATGGCTGCAGGCGAGCTTGAGGTTTTCGCCCAGGTGATCGGACATCGACGGTATTCCGGTGTGATGCGAGTGGCGCAAGCCTAGCATCAACTCGCGCCAGAGCGTAACAAGATGCGAAATTGTCACGTCCCCTCGTCTTGGCCAACCTTGCCCGCCAGCGCCAGGCCCAACCCGCGCGCCTGGCGCCTCTCTTCCAACCGAAGAACAAGAATCGAGGTCACACCCCATGCTCGAAGCGCTCAACGACTTCCTTTCCGGGAAGGTTCTCATCGTGCTCATCGTCGGACTCGGCAGCTACTTCACCCTGCGCTCCCGGTTCGTCCAGTTCCGCCATTTCGGCCACATGTTCGGCGTGTTCAAGGAGTCCATCCGCGGCCAGGCCGGCCAGCTGAGCTCGTTCCAGGCGCTGATGCTGAGCCTCGCCGGGCGCGTGGGCGCGGGCAACATCGCCGGCGTCGGCATCGCCGTGACCCTCGGCGGCCCGGGCGCGGTGTTCTGGATGTGGGTGACCGCGCTGGTGGGCATGTCCAGCAGCTTCTTCGAGTGCACCCTGGCCCAGGTCTACAAGCGCGCCGACGGCGACGGCCTGTACCGCGGCGGCCCGGCGTACTACATCCAGCACGGCCTGAAGCTCAAGGGCATGGCCGTGGTGTTCTCGGTGCTGCTGCTGGTGACCTACGGCTTCGCCTTCAACGGCCTGCAGTCCTACACCGTGACCCATTCGCTGCAGAACGCCTTCGGCTTCGCCCCGCAGCACACCGGCATCGCCCTGGCCGTGCTGCTGGCCATCGTCTTCATCGGCGGCATCAAGCGCATCGCCGCGGTGTCCGACCTGCTGGTGCCGGTCAAGACCCTGGCCTACATCGGCGTGACCCTGTACGTGATCGGCAGCCAGATCGAGCACGTGCCGGCCATGCTGGAAACCATCTTCAAGAGCGCCTTCGGCCTCGACCCGGCCTTCGGCGGCCTGCTCGGCAGCGCCATCGTCATGGGCGTGAAGCGCGGCGTGTTCGCCAACGAGGCCGGCCTGGGCAGCGCGCCCAACGTCGCCGCCGTGGCCGCCGTGCGCCACCCGGCGTCCCAGGGCGTGGTGCAGGCCTTCAGCGTGTTCCTCGACACCTTCGTCATCTGCACCTGCACCGCGCTGCTGATCCTGCTCTCGGGCTTCTACACCCCGGGCTTCGAAGGCGACGGCATCGTCCTCACGCAGAACTCCCTGGCCGCGGTGGTCGGCGACTGGGGCCGGCTGTTCGTCAGCGTCGCGCTGTCGCTGTTCGTCTTCACCTGCATCCTCTACAACTACTACCTGGGCGAGAACAGCCTGCAGTTCCTCAGCCGCAACCGCCTGGTGCTGATCGGCTACCGCGCCCTGGTGCTGGCGCTGATCGTCTGGGGCTCGGTACAGAACCTGTCCACCGTGTTCGCCTTCGCCGACATCACCATGACCTGCCTGGCCTTCGTCAACCTGCTGGCCCTGGCGCTGCTGTTCAAGGTTGGCCTGCGGGTGATGGGCGATTACGATGCACAGCGTCGCGCCGGCGTTCAGCAGCCGGTGTTCGACTCCGCCCAGTTCGCCGACCTCGACCTGGACCGCGAAGCCTGGCCGGCCAGCCAGCGCGCCGAGGCCGCCCGCGAAATCCCCGCCGGCCTGCCGCAGGCGCAGGGCTGACGGCCGCGCGGGCCGTCCCGGCAGTCGGCCCGCGCCACTACAAGAACGCAGGATCAGCCCATGCGCGCAGTCAAGAACCTCTTCGTCCTCTACACCGGCGGCACCATCGGCATGCTGCAGACCTCCGAAGGCCTGGCCCCGGCCAGCGGCTTCGAGGCGCGCATGCGCGAGTGGCTGGCCGGTAGTGGCCGGCAGCCGACCTTCGCCTGGGCCTTCCGGGAAATGCAGCCGCTGCTGGACAGCGCCAACATGCAGCAGGCGAACTGGCTGGCCATGCGCGACGCCATAGTCGACGCGGTGGAGCAGGGCGGCCATGACGGCGTGCTGGTGCTGCATGGCACCGATACCCTGGCCTATACCGCGGCGGCGCTGTCGTTTCTGCTGCTGGGGCTGGATGTGCCGGTGTTGCTGACCGGCTCCATGTTGCCCGCCGGTGCGCCGGGCAGCGATGCCTGGGCCAACCTTGGCGGCGCCCTGGACGTGCTGGAAGGTGGCCAGGCCAGTGGTGTGCAGCTCTACTTCGGCGGCGCGCTGCTGCACGGCGCGCGTGCCACCAAGCTGCATAGCGAAGCCTTCGACGCCTTTACCACGCTGCCGCGTCAGCGTGATGGCCAGCGTGCAGGGCAGGTGCCGCCAGTCCTGGATTATCGCCAGCCGCGTCAGCCGGTGAGGCTGGCTGTGCAGCCGTTGTTCCCCGGTCTGCAGGCCGAACAGTTGGAGGCTGTGCTGAATAGCGGCGTGCGGGGGCTGCTGCTGGAGTGCTATGGCAGTGGTACCGGGCCTTCTGACAATGAAGCCTTGCTTGCTGCGCTGGGCGCGGCCCGTAAGCGTGGGGTGCTGCTGGCTGCCATCAGTCAGTGTCCGGCGGGTAGTGTGGTGTTCGATATCTATGCGGCCGGCAGTCGCTTGCGCGACACCGGTTTGGTGTCTGGTGGTGGCATGACCCGCGAAGCGGCGCTGGGCAAGTTGTTTGCCCTGCTGGGGGCGGGGCTGGATGTGGAAGAGGCAGAGCGTTGGTTTGGCCTGGATCTGTGTGGGGAGTTGGCCAGTTAGTATGGGCCTGATGCCGTTTTTCTCCATGGGAGAAACGGCATTTTTCATAACGAACTCCCAGCCACGAGGTCCGAACTAGGCGTCCCCCACGAGCGCACATCCCTGTAGCCCGCGGGGCTCTCGCGACATCCATGTCGCATGACCTCCTGAGCGCGGGTTTCGCTCGGCCTTCTGAAGGGGCGTTTCGGTGCGCTCGGGTATTTCTCTGGAAGTCCCAAAGCCAGAGCAAGAGCAAGAGCGAGCTTGCTCGCGAACTGGCCGGTGATATCTGCGCACCGGTTCAACGCCGCCCCTCTCCCTAACCCTCGGCTGCGCGCCCCGCCCTGAAGGGAGAGGGAATCGTTGGGCAGACGTTGGTGCTCTGGAGTCAGCCGGCTAGCACAGAGATTGTCGGCTAAAGCCAGGCCTCTTCTCTGCACGGACGGCCCCCTCTCCCGCTTGCGGGAGAGGGTTGGGGAGAGGGCGCTCTTGAGGCCAGCACCAAAAGTCCCCGGCAACTCCTGTTCGCGAGCAAGCTCGCTCCTACGAAAAGCGCCTTACTCCGGCATTCGCCCCAGCCGCTGCTGCAGACGCGTCAGGAAGCCGATCTCGAAGGCCATTCGCCGCCAGTTGTCCATGTGCTCTATGCGCCCATGGACGAGGCGCGTCCACAGGTAGCCGTCGGCTTCGCCGGCCAGCCAGCTTTCGGCCAGGAGAATGCCTTGGTCGGCGGCTGGCTGCGTGGGAATCGGCCAGGTCAGCGTCAGGCCGGGCTGGCCGTCGGCGGCGGGGATTTCGACGGGATGGGTGTTGCTGGGGAGGACGATCAGGTTGTTGGAATTGGTCATGCTTGGCACTCCGGTGTGATGAGGAGAGCTGCCTCCAATGCTGTCAACCAATGGAGGCAGACCGCGCGGGGTTGACAGACCGGACACCGGAGCCGGCAGACCCGAGGGTCTCCCCGCGCGATCTGCCATGACGCTTGCGGAATTCTCCGCAGACACAGAGGGGCCTGCAAAAGCGTTCGCTGCTTTCGCATGCACCTCAAGGCGCAATCGCGCCGGTGTTCAGGCTGTCAAACCCGGTCGCGGATGAGCCGCGACCGGCGCAGCTTAGGAACCGGCCGGTAGCGCAACAAGGGCAGAAACACGCTGCAGGAGAGTATCGGATATTTCCCGCAACGGGCACCGATGCGGAAGAAGGGAGACGGCGTAGGAAGAAAGAACTACAGCCCCTGGCCCGCAATGGCCTTGCGCATGAACACCCGGGCAAACCCGTTCTCCGTGGCCCGGTGCGTTTCGCGGTAGCCCAGCTTCGTGTAAAGGGCGATGTTCTCGGTCATCAGCTGGTTGGTGTACAGCTCGATGGCCTGGAAGCCCTGGGCCCGCGCACGTTCCTCGCAGAACGCCAGCAACGCCTTGCCGATGCCCTGGCCCTTGAACGCCGGCGCCACCGCGATGTTCTCCAGCAGCAATGCCGGCCCCTGGGGGCGCAGCACCAGCACGCCGGCGACTTCGCCATTGCGGGTGCACACGAACGCATCGGCTTCGGCGATCACCTGCCGGTAGTCGTCGAGCATGGGCGCGGGCTTGCGGCCCATGCGCGGGATATAGGGGCTGTAGGCCTCGTCCACCAGCCGGGCGATGGCGGGTGCGTCGTCGGGAAGGGCCTTGCGGATTTCTGCTGCGTCCATTGTCTGTGCCTGGTCATGGCTGGCGGATAGGGCACTCTAGCGGATTCGCCGTTCCCCGGCTTCCCGCCGGCCATGGGCCAGCGGGGCGCAGCGGTCGCTCAGCCAAGCCGCAGGCTCAGCTCGACGTCTTCGGCGAAGGGCACCGACAGGTAGCCGTTGCCGATATCGCGTACCCGCGCCAGGTACGCCGGGCTGTGGTCGGCGTTGTCGGCGACGATCAGCGCGCCGGGCCGCAGGCGGCTTTCCACCAGGGCGAGGATTTCCGGGTAGAGCGCCTTGGCGCCGTCGAGCAGCAGCAGGTCGATGCGCTGCGGCAGGTCGCGCGCCAGTGTCTGCAGGGCGTCGCCCTCGCGGATCTCCACCAGGTCGGCCAGACCGGCGGCGTTCAGGTTGGCCTGGGCGCGCAGCGCTTCACCTCTGAAGGCTATTGGCTGAGGGTGCTCAGACCCGCTGGTCGTTGTGCTTGGCCCGCAGCAGGAGCGGAAGCAGCCCGACTAGCTGGACATCGAACCGGCAGGCGCCTAGGACGTGGATTCATGCCTGTTCTGACAGATAACAGCTCAAAAAACATGTATAGGGTGTCGGTAGTTTCCGAAGCAGTTCCTGTCTTCTAAAACGGCGCTCTCGCCGCTCTCATACTCCGGCCGCACTGATGCTTCCGGTCTGGAGAGCCCATGCGCCTCATCCCCAATACCGCCCCCGACGCGCAGTGTGCGGAGGACCCGTATTTTGCCCAGGGGTTGGTCAGCAATGCGTTGACCCAGGGGCGGCATATGTTGAAGGGGCTGGAAGCGCTCCAACGTACGTCCCATATCGTGCGCGACGCCGACATCGTCGAAGCGGTACGCCGTGGCGAATGGCTGCTGGTGGCGGATGAGGTGGCTTCGTCCAGCGCCAGCGGCCTGTTGCCGGGGAGTGAGTCCTCGCCGCCGCGAGCCTATATCTTCGAAGACCGCTGGCCGCTACCCAAGGTGCGCGAGGACCTGGTATTCGCCAAGTCCTGCCGCTTTCAGGTGGCGGCGGCAAGAGAAAGCGCTGGAAGGATGACGAGGGCTATATCTATGAGTGGGATTCTGCTCATGGCGCGGTTGAAAAATATGACAGGAGGGGAAGGCATCTGGGAGAGTTCAACCCTGTTACCGGCGAAAAGAACAAAGATGCTGATCCAGTGCGGAGAGTAGAGCCATGAGGTACTTCCTGGAGGCTTTCGATAATGAAACCGAGTTTCTGCTGTTCAAGATTGAAGTCTCGGAGTCTTATGCAGGCGACCTGGCGAAGATAATGGGTTGGACAGAGGTTCAACACGGAGTCGAAGGGTACGATCTCACTGAGCAGCAGTTGCTCGCCATTGAAGGGATTGTAGGAAGAACCCTGCGCGATCCTGGGTATACCTTTCAGTTGACTTGCAATGGGTGAGGCTGCTCGGAGTTCATGAGGACGCGGTGTATCGGCGTATAACCGCGAATGGTTATACGCCCTACGCGCCGCGGGCAAAAAAATCCCCCGACCACTCGCGCAGCCGGGGGATGAAAACGCCGGCGCAGGGGGTAACGCGCCGGACGCGGTAGGACCTTTTGCCTTACAGCCTGATCAGTACCGATTTCACCTCGGTGTAGTGCTCGATGGCGGCGGCGCCCATTTCGCGGCCCAGGCCGGACATCTTGTAGCCGCCGAAGGGCAGGGCCGGGTCCAGGGCGCTGTGGCAGTTGACCCAGACCGAGCCGGATTTGATCTTCGGGATCATCCGGTGCACCGCGCCCAGGTCGTTGGACCAGATGCTGGCGCCCAGGCCGTAGGGGCTATCGTTGGCCAGGCGGATGGCTTCGTCGAGGTCGTCGAAGGGCATGGCCACCAGCACCGGGCCGAAGATTTCTTCCTGCACCAGCGGGTTCTTCTGGTCCACGTCGACGATCACCGTCGGTTTCACGAAGTAGCCGGGGCCGAACTGTTCGCCGCCGCAGGCGATGGTGGCGCCTTTCTCGCGGCCCAGTTCGATGTAGTTGTGCACGCGCTGCTGCTGGCGGGCGGAGATCAGCGGGCCCATGTCCACGCTCGGGTCCAGGCCGTTGCCCAGCTTCATGCCGTTGGCGATGCCGGCGATGTCGGCCACCACGTTGTCGAAGTGCTTGCGCTGCACGTACAGCCGCGAGCCGGCGCAGCACACCTGGCCCTGGTTGAAGAAGATGGCCTGGGCGGCGCCGGCGGCGGCGCTGTTCAGGTCGGCGTCGGCGAGGACGATGGTCGGCGACTTGCCGCCCAGTTCCAGGGTCACGCGGGTCATGTTGTCCATGGCCGCCTTGCCGATTTCCTTGCCCACGGCGGTGGAGCCGGTGAAGGTCAGCTTGTCCACCTGCGGGTGGTGGGTGAGGGCGGCGCCGGCGTTGACGCCGGTGCCGGTGACCACGTTGAACACGCCCACCGGGTAGCCGGCCTCCAGGGCCAGCTCGGCCAGCTTCAGGGCGCTGAGCGGGGTTTCGTCGGCCGGCTTGAGCACCACGCTGCAGCCGGTGGCCAGCGCCGGGCCGAGCTTCCAGCAGGCCAGCAGCAGGGGGAAGTTCCAGGCGACGATGGCGCCGACCACGCCGACGGCCTCGCGGCGGATGAAGCCGTGGAAGTCGTCGTTGGGCATCAGCGGCATGGACACCTCGACGCTGGAGCCTTCGATCTTGGTGGCCCAGCCGGCCATGTAGCGCAGGAAGTCGATGCCCAGCTGCACGTCCATCACGCGCGCCACGGCGGCGCTCTTGCCGTTGTTCAGGCATTCCAGCTCGGCCAGCAGGTCGGCGTCGCGTTCCATCAGGTCGGCGAGCTTCCACAGCAGGTTCTGCCGCTCGCGCGGACGCATGCGGCTCCAGGGCGAATCGTCGAAGGCCTGGCGGGCGGCGCGCACGGCGCGGTCGACGTCGGCGGCGCTGGCGGAGGGCACCTGGCAGAGCACTTCGCCGGTGGCCGGATTGCGCAGGTCCATGAGGGCGCCATCGGCGGCACCGGTCCAATCGGCACCGATGAGCATCTTCGGCGCGCGCTGCAGGAAGGCGCGGGATTCGGGCTTGATGGGCAGGGAAGCGAGCATTGCGGTTGCCTCTTGTTGAGTTGTCCAGGCGGCTATCGCAACCGCTATGCCAAGCCGGTCAATTTAATTCAACCTATTGAATCAAAACGATTTAATCGAAAAAGAGCCGAGCAATTCCGCGCCCCGCTGTCGCAGCTTGCGACAGCCCTGAGACAGCCTCCAACGAAACAGCCCGCGCAGGGCGGGCTGTTTCGCGAGGCGGGCGCGGCTCAGGCGTGGTGGATTTCGCGGTCCTTGGTTTCCGGGAGGAAGAAGGTGCCGAGGATGGCCGTCATCACCGCGATGACGATGGGGTACCAGAGGCCGTAGTAGATGTCGCCAGTGGCCGCCACCATGGCGAAGGCCACGGTGGGCAGGAAGCCGCCGAACCAGCCGTTGCCGATGTGGTAGGGCAGCGACATGGAGGTGTAGCGGATGCGCGCTGGGAACAGCTCCACCAGCCAGGCGGCGATGGGGCCGTAGACCATGGTCACGTAGATCACCAGCACGGTCAGCAGCAACAGCACCGCCAGGTGGTTGGTCTTGGCCGGGTCGGCCTTCTCGGGGTAGCCGGCGTCCTTGAGCGCGGCGCTCATCTGCGCGGTGAAGGCTTCGGACTGCGCCTTGAAGTCCGTCGCGGGCAGGCTGCCGCCCTCGAAGCTGGCGATGACCTTGTCGCCGATGTGCACCTGGGCCACGGCGCCGGTTTCGGCCTTGACGTTCTCGTAGGGGATGGCCTTCTTCGCCAGCAGGCTCTTGGCCTGGTCGCAGGAGCTGGTGAATCTGGCCTTGCCCACCGGGTCGAACTGGAAGGCGCAGGCGGACGGGTCGGCGACCACGGTGACCGGGTTCTTCTCCTGGGCGGCGAACACCTCGGGGTTACCGAACTCGGTCAGGCCCTTGAAGATCGGGAAGTAGGTCAGGGCCGCGAGGATGCAGCCGGCCATGACGATCTTCTTGCGCCCGATGCGGTCGGACAGGCTGCCGAAGAACACGAAGAAGGGCGTGCCCAGCAGCAGGGAACCGGCGATCAGCAGGTTGGCGGTCTGCGCGTCTATCTTCAGCGTCTGCAGCAGGAAGAACAGCGCATAGAACTGCCCGGTGTACCAGACCACGGCCTGGCCGGCGGTGCCGCCGAGCAGCGCCATGATCACCACCTTGAGGTTGTCCCAGCGGGCGAAGGATTCGGTCAGCGGCGCCTTGGAGGCCTTGCCTTCTTCCTTCATGCGCTTGAACACCGGCGACTCGGAGAGTTGCAGGCGGATGTACACCGAGATGGCCAGCAGCAGGATGGAGAGCAGGAAGGGGATCCGCCAGCCCCAGTCCTCGAAGGCCTCGTTACCCAGGCCGGTGCGGCAGGCCATGATCACCAGCAGCGAGAGGAACAGGCCGAGGGTGGCGGTGGTCTGGATCCACGAGGTGAAGAAGCCGCGCTTGCCCTTGGGCGCGTGCTCGGCCACGTAGGTCGCCGCGCCGCCGTACTCGCCGCCCAGCGCCAGGCCCTGCAGCAGGCGCAGGCTGATGAGGATGATCGGCGCCGCCACGCCTATGCTGGCGTAGCTGGGCAGCATGCCCACCACGGCGGTGGAGATGCCCATGATGACGATGGTGATGAGGAAGGTGTACTTGCGCCCGACCAAATCGCCCAGGCGACCGAACACGATGGCGCCGAAGGGGCGCACCGCGAAGCCGGCGGCGAAGGCGAGCAGGGCGAAGATGAAGGCGGTGGTCTCGTTGACCCCGGCGAAGAAGTGCTTGGCGATGATCGCCGCGAGCGAGCCGTAGAGGTAGAAGTCGTACCACTCGAAGACGGTGCCGAGGGAGGAGGCGAAGATGACCTTGCGCTCCTCCCGGGTGATGCCGTTGTGGGGTGTGTTGCCCGCGGTCGGGCTGTAGGTCTGCGCCATGTTCTTCTCCGTCTTGTTCTTGTGATGGGCCGGAGTCCTTAACCACCGTTGCCGCACTCGGGCCATGGGGTTGATGCAGCGGAACACGGATAGTCGAAGCGAGACTGCAGACAGGCTTCAGGCTGGCCCGGCAAGGCGTGCGGGCCATCTAGAAGCATAAACGCCATCTTCCAGATATCCAGCCGCGGCGGATCGGCTAGAACTAAGGGAGCTGTCTCAGGCTGCAATGCCTGTCGCGAATTGCAACGCCGCGCCGCCCCCGGCTTTGCGCCAAGCAACTGTCGCGCAAGGTGTTTTCGGCGCTGGCACACAATATGTAGAGGCCCGGATGCGCAATCCCGCGGACACAAGCGGGAGACATTCCAAGGAGGCCCGATTTGAAGAGGACGTTCACTCCGTTGCCCGTGTTGCCCGGGTTTGGCGCCCTGGTCGCCACCTGCCTGCTGCTCTGGTTCCTGCCGTTGCTGGGCAATGCCTGGCTGTGGATCGCCGCCGTGCTCATCGTCCTCGGCGTCGCGCGGCCGCAGTGGCGTTCTATGGCCTGGCCGCTGGCCCTGGGGGCGCTGTGCGGCGCCTGCCTGGCGCTGGCCCTGCACCTGCTGGCCGACCATTTCCAGCTGCGCTACGCCTGGCTCTACAGCAGCGCCGGGCTGCCCGGCTACCTGAAGATGGCCAACCTCTGGGGCGGCGACGAGGGCACCGTGCTGCTGCTGGCGACCTTCTGCACGGGCATCGCTGCCGGCCAGGCGCGCCAGGCCGGCTGGGCCGGGCGCGGCATGGCGCTGGTGGCCGGCTGGTACGTGGCCACCGCGGCCTGGCTCGGGCCCTTTTCCGCGACGCCGGCGGACTGGCTGGCGGCGCAGCCCAGCCAGGGCATGAACGCCCACCTGCAGACCTTCTGGATGGCCTTCCACGCGCCCCTGGTGCTGGCCGCCTACGCCTGGGCCCTGGCGCCGGCCGGGGCGGCGCTGGATGCCCTGGGTGGCGGCGGCGAGGCCTACGCCGCCGTGGCCCTGCGCTACGGCCGGCGCGCCTGGCTGGTGCTCAGCGCCGGCATCGGCGCGGGCATGGCCTGGGCCATGGAGGACTTCACCTTCGGCCAGCTGTGGCACTGGGACCCGGTGCAGACCTCGGCCTTCGTGGTCTGGGCGCTGCTCGGCGCGGTGCTGCACGGCGCGCGGCGCTGGCGCCCGGACGGGGGAAACCGGCGCCTGCTGCCGCTGCTCAGCCTGCTGGCGGCGGCCATGGCCTGCGGCGCCCTGGCGGTGACGCGCAGCACGGTGCTGGCCAGCTCGCACCGCTACATAGGCACCACCTCCTGGCTGGCCCACCTGGGCCTGGCCGCGGCCCTGCTGGTGCTGGCCGGCTGGGCGACGCTACGGGCGCGGCGCACGGCGGGGCGCAAGACGCGCTCGGACTGGACCATGGACCTGGCCATCTACCTGTTCGCCGGCAGCGCGCTATTGGCCCTGGGCGCGCTGTTGCAGGCGCACCTCTATGAATGGCTGGGGCTGGAGCGGCCGAGCGACCTCAAGCCGTTCTTCGAGACGCTCACCGCCTGGGCCACCACCGACGAGATGAACGGCCTGCGCCGCGCCTTCGACCAGTGGGACGTGGACGGCTACGGCCTGGTGCGCTGGCTGCTGCCGCTCTTGGGGCTGCTCGGCCTGGTCGGCGGCTACAGCTTCCTGCGCCGTAGCGGCTGGCCGAAGCTGGCGCTGCTGGCGAGCCTGGCGATGGCCGTGGCCATGCTGCTGGTGGGTTGGCACGGCGGCTGGCTGAGCGCCGGCTACAGCGGCCAGGGCATGCTTTCGCAGAACATCGTGGTGGTGCTGCCCTGGCTGGATGCGGCGCTGCTGGGCGGGGCCTTCCTGCTGGCGTCCTGCGCCTTCTGGTGCGCGCTCGCCCTGTGGCGCAGCCGGCGCCTGGGCAACCTGCGCTACAGCGGCGGGGTGGCGCTGATCCACGGCGGCGCGGTGGTCGCCCTGGTCGGCGGGCTGGCGGCCACGGCGCTGAACACCTACCTGCAAGTGACCATTCCGCCCGGAGCCTCTTTCGAGCAGTGGCAGGCGCTGGCCAACGGCATGCAGTTGCGGGTGCTGCCCGACAGCACCCGGGCGGACCGCGCCGGCTACCACTCGGTGGCGCGGGTGGAGCTGCGCGAGGGCGGCCGCCAGCTGGAGGGCCATGCGCTGTTCCAGGACAGCCGCGGCAACCCGCCGGCCTACCAGGGCCCGGTGCGCCAGCTGTGCGAGATCCTCGACTACCACTACGCGCGCTTCGCCTCGGACCGCGGCTACGTGCTGCACCCCTTCATCATCCGCGGCTGGCTGGGCGACCTGCAGGTGTGGGTGCCGGCCTCGCCGCGGCTGATGGGGCAGAAGGGCGAGGCCATCGAGAGCCTGGTGGTGATCCGCAGCTACCCGCTGCTGTCCTTTGTCTGGCTGGGGCTGGCCTGCATGCTGCTCGGCGCCTTGCTGCTGCCCGGCGCGGGCGTATCGCGCAAGCGCGTCCATACTGCATCCCAGGCGCGCCTCGATGGCCTGTCTCAGAGTTAGACAGCAATCGCGAAATTAGACGCGCCAACTTGTCGCAGGGTGAGCCGGAATACCGTCGAAAGCCTGATTCGACGGGGCTTCCAGGGTAGTGGCACACAACCTGCTAAACAGCTGGAGAGCTAGACGGAACCAGCTGTTCGCCCAGCGGTGGGCACAGAACAATTTCAACAAGAAACACCGAGGAGGCCTGATCTTGAAGATGACACGACTTCGGCACTACCTGGGCGCCGGAGCCCTGGCCACGCTGGCCATGGCGCTACAGCAACCGGCCCATGCCGCCGATGGCCAGACCATCATCAACGCCAAGTGCATGGCGTGCCACACCCCTGAGGGCAACAATTCCCTGAGCCGCATCAGCCACCAGCGCAAGACGCCGGAGGGCTGGCTGATGAGCATCGCGCGGATGCAGGTGATGTACGGCCTGAAGATCAGCGATGAGGATCGCCGCGCGGTGGTCAAGTTTCTCGCCGACAAGCAGGGCCTGGCGCCCAGCGAGACCGACGGCGTGCGCTACGCCCTGGAGCGCCGGTTGAACACCGTCGAGCACTTCGATAGCAACTTCGAGCAGATGTGCGCCCGCTGCCACTCGGCCGCGCGCATCGCCCTGCAGCGCCGCCCGGCGGCGGAGTGGGAGAAGCTGGTGAACTTCCATCTGGGCCGCTGGCCGTCGCTGGAGTACCAGGCGCTGTCCCGCGACCGCGACTGGTTCGACCTGGCGAAGAAGGAGATGGTCCCCGAGCTGGCCAAGCGCTACCCGCTGGACAGCAAGGCCTGGAGCGACTGGCAGAAGAACCGGCCCAAGGCCGAGTCCCTGGCCGGCGAGTGGAGCTTCGCCGGGCACATGCCGGGCAAGGGCGACGTGGCCGGCACCATGAGCGTTTCCGGCGGCGCGGACGACCAGTTCAAGGTCAGCGTCAAGGGCCGGTACGCCGACGGAACGCCGTTCGACGGCGAGGGCAGCGCGGTGCTGTACAACGGCTACGAGTGGCGCGGCAACGTGAAGGTCGGCGACGTGACCCTGCGCCAGGTGTTCGCTGCGCTCAAGGGCCAGATGCAGGGCCGCATGTTCGACAAGGCCCATGACGAGCGCGGCCTGGACTTCGTCGCCGCGCAGAAGGGCACCAGCCACGTGCTGGGCGTGCAGCCGGCGTTCCTCAAGGCCGGCAGCGAGGCCGAGGTGAGCGTCATCGGCAGCGGCCTGAAGGGCAAGCCGTCGTTCGGCAAGGGCGTGGAGGTGGTCTCCGTGGTGTCGGAAACCCCCGAGCGTGTGACCGTGAAGGTCAAGGCCGCCGCCTCGGCCGCCGCCGGCGAGCGTGAAGTCAGTGTCGGCAGCGCCAAGGGCGGCAGCCTGGCGGTCTACCAGGACATAGCCGAAGTCAAGGTGGTGCCGGAGTTCTCGGTCTCGCGCATCGGCGGCAACGGCGGTTCCACGCCCAAGGTGCAGGGCAGCTTCGACGCCGAGGCCTGGGGCAAGGGCGCCGACGGCAAGCCGTTCCGCATCGGCGTGTTCCCGGCCAAGTGGTCGGTGGAGCCCTTCGACGACCGCGCCAAGGAAGACCAGGACGTCAAGTTCGCAGGTGTGATGGACGCCGATACCGGCATCTTCACCCCGGGCGACGCCGGCCCCAACCCCGAGCGCAAGATGATGACCAACAACGCCGGCAACCTGAAGGTGATCGCCGCCGTGGACGACGCCGGCAAGACGCACCAGGGCGAAGGCCACATGATCGTCACCGTGCAGCGCTGGAACAACCCGCCCATTCCGTGATCCGGGGTGGGATGAACTGAACGCATGAACCCCCGCCCGCGGGCGGGGCGTACCAAGCAAGTTCCGGGAGGTCGCCATGGGCGCCATCTTGAATCTGGTCGAACGCAACCTGCACGAAGTGCGGGTGGACGCCGACCGCCTGTTGTTCCACATCCCCAGCTCCTCGCTGTTCGCCAGCGACGAGCTGACCGGCGGGATCATCGATGCCCTGCGCGGGCACGCCTGCTCGCCGGACGAGCTGACGCAGCGCCTGGCCGGGCGCTTCGAGGCCAACGAGATCGACGAGACCCTGCGCGAGCTGATCGCGCTGGAGCTGGTCAGCGACGGCTCGCCGCTGACGCCGGAAATCGGCATCAAGAAAGTCGACCGCACCGCGCTCAACACCGTGGTGCTGAACGTCAACACCGGCTGCAACCTCAGCTGCACCTACTGCTACAAGGAAGACCTGGACAAGCCCTCGGCCGGCAAGAAGATGGGCGCGGAAACCGCCGAAGCCTCGGTGGAGATGCTGCTCAAGGAATCGCCCGACGAGAAGCGCTACACCGTGGTGTTCTTCGGCGGCGAGCCGCTGTCCAACCGGCCGCTGATCGAGCACATGGTGGCCTACTGCGAGCGCCGCTTCGGCGAGCTGGGCAAGCAGGTGGAGTTCGTCATGACCACCAACGCCACGCTGCTCACCGAGGAGATCGTCGACTGGCTCAACGCCCACCGCTTCGGGCTTTCCGTCAGCATCGACGGGCCCAAGACGGTGCACGACCGCAACCGCATCACCGTGGGCGGGCAGGGCACCTACGACGTAGTGCGGCGCAAGGCCGACATGCTGCTGTCGCGCTACACCAGCCGCCCGGTGGGCGCGCGGGTGACCCTGACCACCGGCGTCACCGACGTCGAGACCATCTGGAACCACCTGTTCAACGAGATGGGCTTCGCCGAAGTCGGCTTCGCCCCGGTGACCTCCGGCGACATCAGCAGCTACAACCTCACCACCGACGAGCTGCAGCAGGTGTTCGCCAACATGAAGGCCCTGGGCCGCCGCTACCTGGCGGAGGCGCTGGAGGGGCGCAACATCGGCTTCTCCAACCTGCACCAGCTGATCACCGACATCCACGAGGGGCAGAAGAAGGCCCTGCCGTGCGGCGCCGGGCTGAAGATGCTGGCGGTGGACCACAAGGGCGAGCTGAACCTGTGCCACCGCTTCACCGGCTCGTCGCTGCCGACCTTCGGCAACGTGCATAACGGGGTGAAGCAGGCCGAGCTGAACGAGTTCCTCTCCCAGCGCCTGGACCGCACCGACACCGGCTGCGCCAGCTGCCGCATCCGCAACCTGTGTTCCGGCGGCTGCTACCACGAGAGCTACGCGCGCTACGGCGACCCGGCGCACCCCACCTACCACTACTGCGAACTGATGAGGGACTGGGTGGACTTCGGCATCGAGGTCTACAGCCGGATCATGGCTTCGAACCCCAGCTTCATCGACCGCCACATCACTCCGCGGAAGGCGCACTGACATGAAACATCTCAAAGCGATCAACAACAAGGCGCAGCAGCTGGAGCAGGCCGCCGCCGAGGACCGCATCGAGGACGTGGTGGCGATGAACTCGGTCGCCGGCTGCGCCTCCACCACCGACCCGGGCTGGGAGATCGACGTGTTCGGCGGGGTTTCCTCGCTGTGCCAGCCGATGGAGGCCGACCTCTACGGCTGCTCCGACCCCTGCTGGTGGCCGGCCCAGGTGCCGGACATGATGAGCACCTACCCCGACTGGAACAAGGACGCGCAGGCCTCCGCGGAGAACTGGCGCAACCTCGGCACCGTATTCCCGGACGACAAATGAGCGGACAGAAGAACAAGAGGAAGCACTGCATGTCCAGAAAAGCATTCGCCGCCGTCCTCGGTGGCCTCTCGCTGGCCTGCGCGCTGCACGCCGCAGCCGCCGCCAACGAGGACAAGGCCCTGGAAAGTGGCCACGAGTACCTGGTGTCCACCAACTACCCGAACAACCTGCACGTCATCGACATGCAGACCGACAAGCTCTACAAGACCTGCACCATTCCCGGCGCCTATGGCCCGGGCATGATCCAGCTGTCGCCCGACCGCAAGATCGCCTACGTGCTGAGCAATCACTACGCGGACATCTACGGCCTGCAACTGGACGACTGCAAGCCGGTGTTCCACGCCACCATCGCGCAGAAGCCGGGTGAGAACGCGCGCTCGATGTTCTCCATGACCGTCAGCCACGACGGCAAGGAGGTCTATGCCATCGCCAACCCGACGCTGATCCTCGCCGAGCACTACGAGGTGCAGCAGCCGCGCCTGCAGGTCTACGCCGCCGACGGCGGCATGGACGCCAAGCCGATCCGCACCTTCCCGGCGCCGCGCCAGTTGACCATCATGCAGACCGGCGACGACGGCACCCTGTACGTGGCCGGCCCGGACATCTACAAGGTGGACGTGAAGACCGGCAAGTTCGACGTGCTGATCCCCAGCCGCAACTGGAAGCGCCCGAACTACTCGCCGCCGGACGTGCTCTACGTGTGGAACCAGCAGACCTACCCGCGCGATTTCTCGCTGCTGTACACCACCGCTAAGTTCAAGGACGCCAAGCAGGACCCGGCCACCGCCGACTACCTGTACGGCTTCTTCAACATCGACCTGGCCACCGGCAAGACCGAGACCGTGGACTTCGGCCCGGTCACCGAGGTGTACTTCAGCGGCATCCGCTCGCCGAAGGACCGCAACGTGATCTACGGCGTGCTCAACCGCCTGGTCAAGTACGACATCAAGGCGCAGAAGGTGGAGAAGGCGGCCAACCTCGACCACTCCTACTACTGCCTGAGCGCCAACAAGGCCGGCACCAAGCTGTACCTGACCGGCACCCTGAACGACGTGGCGATCTTCGACGCCGACAGCCTGGAGCGCATCGGCGACCTGAAGCTGCCCGGCGGCGACATGGCGATCACCACCAGCCAGGCCTTCATCCGCTGAAAACGCCGGGCGCCGCCTGCTGGCGGCGCCCGGTCGGGCTTTTTTTCAGGCGCCGGGGTCGACGACTTCCGGCTCCGCTTCCTCCGCGCTCAGGTAGCGTTGTGCGCCGCAATGGCTGCAGCGCTGATGAAGCATCAGCACCTCGCCCACGCGGGTGGGCACGCCCTCGCTCCAGCGGCAGCCCAGGAAAAAGCAACGTAATCGCATGAGACCTCCCGTCGGGAATGGCTCCCGAGCGCAGAACAGGCAGCGTGGGTTCGGATCGTCCCGGCTTGTTCTTGTCTGGCGACGGTCGCGGCCAGCATCCGCCCGGTGCTCTAGAATGGGCAATCTAATCGCCGCAGGGCCCGCGGGACGGGGCTGCGCGGCCTTGTCGCTCCAACTGGCGTCACCTTTTCGGTCGATTGACCCGCCGGGGCATATCCCTAGCATCCGGGGTGGCGGCGGTTCCGCACCCGGTGCGGACGCCAGGTTTCGAACGATGGGGGCCACGAGGGCCCGGGGTGAAGCAATGAGCAAGAACAAGAACGGCCGCGCGCTGGTGACCGGCGCCTCCGCCGGCATAGGCGCGGCCTACGCCCAGCGCTTGGCGTCGCGGGGCCACGACCTGCTGCTGGTGGCCCGCGACCGCGAGCGCCTGATGGCCCTGGCCGCCTGCCTGCAGGCCGAGTACGGGGTGGACGTCGACATCCTGCCGGCGGACCTGACCGAGCCGAAGGAGCGTGCCCGGGTGGAAGCCCGCCTGGCCTCGGACGCCGACATCGACATGCTGGTGAACAATGCCGGGATGGCGGTCAAGGGCAGCATGGTGGAGGCGGGGCTGGACCAGTTGGAACAGATGATCACCCTCAACGTGCTGGCCTCGGCGCGCCTGGCCGGCTGCGCGGCCAAGGCCTTCGCCGCGAAGGGGCGGGGCACCATCGTCAACCTCACCTCGATCCTGGCCCTGGCGCCGGAGCAGTTCAACGGCGTGTACAGCGGCACCAAGGCCTTCCTGCTCAACCTGAGCATCTCCATGCAGCAGGAACTGGCGCCCCTGGGCGTGCGCGTGCAGGCGGTGCTGCCGGGCGCGACCCGCACGGAAATCTGGGACCGCTCGGGCACCGACGTGCCGGAAGACATCCTCATGGAAGTCGGCCACATGGTCGACGCCGCCCTGGCCGGCCTGGCCCAGGGCGAGGTCATCACCATCCCGGCCTTGCCCGACATGCAGGACTTCGAAGCCTACACCCGCGCCCGGCAGAACCTGGCGCCGCTGCTCTCCGGGCGCCTGCCGGCGGAGCGGTATGGGGTGCAGGTGGATTGAGCCGGGGCATTCCGGAGCGCGCGGCTTTTCGTAGGAGCGAGCTTGCTCGCGAACGGTGTTTTGCCTGGCGTTGCGGGTGCCGGAGCTGAGAGCGCCCTCTCCCTAACCCTCTCCCTGAAGGGAGAGGGGACCGTTGGGCAGAGCCGGATGTTCTGGAGTTAGCCGGCAACACAGAAGGTTTCCAGCTGAAACCATTCCTTCTCTCGGCACGGCCTAGCTCCCTCTCCCTTCAGGGAGAGGGTTGGGGAGAGGGAGCGGAGTCAAACCGAGGCGCCGACGCTGCCAGCGAATTCCCCTGTAGGAGCGCGCCCTGCGCGCGAAAATCGCGGGCGGGGCCCGCTCCTACAGTTCACCCGCAACATCGCGCTTGAGATAGCGCTTGGTGCTTTCCAGAATGCGCCCGGACAACGCTGGATCGGCCACGCTGCGCGACAGCAGCAGTGCACCGACCAGCGTCGCCAGGGTCGCCACCGCCTGGTCCGGATCATGGCCCTCGGGCAGAACCTTCTCCAGGCGCTCCAGGCGCTGGACAAGGGCCTGGTCGGTAGTCGGGCTGGGCTTGCCGCGGGCGCCCAGCTCGGCGCTCAGGGTGGGGAAGGGGCAGCCGCGCTCGGGGTGGTCGCGGTGCTGCTCGGAGAGGTAGTCGTCGATGAAGTTCGCCAGCGCGTCCGGCCCGCCGAAGGTCCTGCCGGCCACTTCGGCGAGCTGCTCGGAGGCCGCCTGCAGGGCGATTTCCACCAGCTCTTCCTTGGACTTGAAGTGCGCGTAGAAGCCGCCATGGGTCAGTCCCAGGGCCTTCATCAGCGTCTGCAGGCCGGTGGCTTCCACGCCCTCGCTGCGGAAACGCCGCGAGGCCTCGTCGATGATGCGCTGGCGCGTATGGGCCTTGTGGTCTTCGGAGTAGCGCATGGGCGTGTTCCCGGGCTGAATGACATGTCGGTCGTCATTCTAACCCCCAGGACCGATCCTGCGTCGTAGGACTTCAGACCAGGCTGTCGGGATCGCCGACGAACATGCTGATGCGCGAGCGCAGCCAGCGTTCGGCCGGGTCGTTGTCCTGGGCGCCGCGCCAGACCAGCGACAGCTCCGCCGGGCGCGGGGTGAAGGGCGGGTCCTCGGCGCGCAGGCCGCCGGCGGCGGTCAGCGCCAGGGCCGCGTAGTCCGGCACGGTGGCGATCAGGTCGGTGCCGGCGAGCAGCGCCCCCAGGCCGTTGAACTGCGGCACCGCCAGCACCACCTGGCGCTTGCGCTCGAGGGTCGCCAGCTGTTCGTCGACGAAGCCTTCCAGGTCGCCGGCGTAGGACACCATGGCGTGGGGCCGGGTGCAGTAGTCGTCCAGGCTCAGCGGGCCGGGCACCGAGTCGGCGCGCAGCACCTTCCATTTGCTGCGGCGCAGGGTCTTGCGCTTGGCATTGGCCGGCAGCTCGTCGGTGTAGCTGACGCCCGCGGAAATCTCGCCGGAGGCCAGCAGCTGCGGCATCAGCAGGTAGTTGGCGCGGCGCACCACCAGGACGATGCCCGGCGCCTCGGAGCGCAGGCGGCGCAGCAGCGCCGGCAGCAGGCCGAACTCGACGTCGTCGGAAAGGCCGATGCGGAACACCGACTTGCTGGTGGCCGGGTCGAAGTCGGCGGCGCGGCTCAGGGCGGTGGAGATGGAGTCCAGCGCCGGCGACAGGTGGCCGAAGATCTCCTGGGCCCGCGCGGTGGGCTCCATGCTGCGGCCGGTGCGGACGAACAGCGGGTCGTCGAACAGGTTGCGCAGGCGCGCCAGGGCCGCGCTGATCGCCGGCTGGCCGAGGAACAGCTTCTCGGCGGCGCGGGTCACGCTGCGCTCGTGCATCAGCGTTTCGAAGACGATCAACAGGTTGAGGTCAACCTTGCGGAGGTCGTTGCGGTTCATGGGGGCTCCCTGACGATGGGGGAAAAGTGAAGCGCGGCGCGTCTGGCGTCAAGGTCTGACGGATAAGTCCTTGATCATTTTCCGCATTCTTCCTTAGCAAGACGCTTCATTGCCGTTATCCTTCCCTACTGCGCAGCCGCATTTTTCGGGCGTTGCCTGGCGCCCCGGCCTGCGCGATCGATATGCCTGCGGAATCATCGGCATTTATGTCGACTATCGATAGCGGTGGGTAGCAAGCACAAGAAAGCCCGGATAGAGTCCGTGGCTATAAAGCATCAAAGGCGAGGTATGTGATGTCCCGCATGATCCGATTCCACCAGTTCGGTGATGCCTCGGTACTCAAACTCGAGGAAGTCCCGACCCCACGGCCGGGGCCGGATGAAGTCCTGATCCGCACCCAGGCGCTGGGCGTGAGCTGGCGCGACGTGCTCTGGCGGCAGAACCTGGCGCCCGACCAGGCCCAGCTGCCCGCCGGGATCGGCTACGAACTGGCCGGCGTGGTCGAGGCGGTGGGCGCGAACGTCACCGATCTTGCGCCCGGCATGGTCGTGGCCAGCTTCCCGGCCGACTCGCCGAACCAGTACCCGGCCTGGGGCGATTACGTGGTGATGCCGCGCACCTCGCTGACGCGCTACCCGGACAACCTGAGCCCCGTCGAGGCCGCGGTGCACTACACCGGCCTGCTGTACGCCTACTTCGCCCTGGTCGAGCTGGCCGGGCTGCAGCCGGGCCAGCACGTGCTGATCACCGAGGCCGGGCACTGCCTGGCGCCGCAGTCGATCCAGCTGGCCAAGGCCCTGGGCGCCAAGGTCATCGCCACCACCAGCCACGAGAACACCCGCGACTTCATCCGCAGCCTGGGCGCCGACAAGGTGATCTACACCGAGGAGCAGGACCTGGTGCTGGAAGTCGAGCGCTTCACCGACGGCAAGGGCGTGGAAGTGGTCCTGGACCAGTGCGCCGGCCCGCAGATGAAGCTGCTGGGCGACGTCGCCGCGCCGCGCGGCAAGCTGATCCTCTACGGCATCAACGGCGGCAACGACGCCACCTTCCCGGCCTGCGCAGCCTTCAAGAAGCACCTGCAGTTCTACCGCCACTGCGTGCTGGACTTTACCGGCCAGCCGGAAATCGGCCTGACGCGCAACGACGAGGCGGTGCAGCGGGCGTTGCAGGCGATCAACCAGATGACCGCCGACCAGTTGCTCAAGCCGAGCATCGACAAGGTCTTCGACTTCGCCAAGTTCCGCGAGGCCAGCAACTACATGGAAAGCTGCCCCGGCGGCGGCCGGGTGGTGATGAAGGTCGCCGACTGACCTGCCTGCCCGCGCGATGCCAGAAGCCACTCCCCGGAGTGGCTTCGGTGTTTCTGCGTCCCCGTTTTTCGTAGGAAGGAATACCGTGCCTTCCGGAAACCTGTAGGAGCAACTGTCTTGCGCCGAGGTGCTCTTCGTAGGATGGGTTGAGCTTGCGAAACCCATGCGGTTGCGGTGGGTGATGGGTATCGCTTCGCTCAACGCCATCCTACGAAAAACCGTGCTTCCTGGAACCGTAGCGGGCCCTGCCCGCGATTTCGCGCGCAGGGCGCGCTCCTACAAGGGGCACGGCGCGAGGCAACCCGTAAGCGGATCTCATCCGCGAATCGCGCCGGGATGTCCGGCTATCGCGGACAAGGTCCGCTCCTGCAAGGAATGGCGTGGGTGGGCCGCATCCACCGCAGGATCGGGCAAGCCTGCGCAGGACCGGGCAAGCCACTGGGCGGGGTTTTCCCGTATCGTCGCGGCATTCGGCCAGGGAAGCGCCTAGGCTGAATCCATTCCCCACGGAGCGGCCTTGGCTCCGGACTTCCACATCACCCGAACAAAGAGGTGAGCGCCTGATGATCAAGCTGAAACTCAACGGCAAGGACCACGAATTCGACGCGCCCGGGGAAATGCCCCTGCTCTGGGCGCTGCGCGACGTCGCCTTGCTCACCGGCACCAAGTATGGCTGCGGCATGGCCCTGTGCGGGGCCTGCACCGTGCACGTCGACGGCCAGCCCACGCGCTCCTGCGTGACACCCCTGGCGGCGGTGGCCGGCAAGCAGGTCACCACCATCGAGGCGGTGGCCGAGCAGGCCGCCGGCAAGGCGGTGCAGGAGGCCTGGCGCAAGCTGGACGTGGTGCAGTGCGGCTACTGCCAGTCCGGCCAGATCATGTCCGCCACGGCGCTGCTGGCCGGCAACAAGAGCCCCAGCGACGCCGACATAGATGCGGCCATGAGCGGCAACATCTGCCGCTGCGCCACCTACGTACGCATCCGCGCGGCCATCCACGAAGCCGCGCAGAACCTGGCCTGAGGAGGCGCGACATGGCAGACCTGCAGCAACGGGCCGGCGTCGAGCCGGAAGACGCCGGCGACGGCATCCTCAACGTCAGCCGCCGGCATTTCCTGCGCGGCGCCGGCGGCCTGGCTCTGGGCATCTACTTCGCGCCGCTGCTGGGCCGCTTCGGCGACCCGCAGGCCGCCGCGGCCAAGGCCTTCGAGCCCAACGCCTTCGTGCGCATCGCCCCCGACGGCACGGTGACGGTGATCGCCAAGCACGTGGAAATGGGGCAGGGCAGCTACACCGGCCTGGCCACCCTGCTGGCCGAGGAACTGGACGCCGACTGGAGCAAGGTCCGCGTCGAAGGCGCCCCGGCCGATGCCAAGCGCTATGCCAACCTGGCCTTCGGCACCCTGCAGGGCACCGGCGGCAGCAGCGCCATGGCCAACTCCTTCGAGCAGATGCGCAAGGCCGGGGCCACGGCCCGGGCCATGCTGGTGGCCGCGGCGGCGCAGCAGTGGAAGGTGCCGGCCGAGCAGATCGAGGTGCACGACGGCGTGGTCGAGCACAAGGCTTCCGGGCACAAGGCCGGGTTCGGCCAACTGGCCGAGGCGGCGGCCAAACAGCCGGTGCCGGCGGAGGTGAAGCTCAAGGCGCCGGAGGACTTCAAGCTGATCGGCCAGGTGAAGCTGCCGCGCAAGGACAGCCAGGACAAGACCGACGGCCAGGCGCGCTTCACCCAGGACGTGCACCTGCCGGACATGCTGGTGGCCGTGGTGGCGCACCCGCCGCGCTTCGGCGGGGTGCCGGCGAAAGTGGACGACAGCAAGGCCAAGGCCGTGCCCGGCGTGGTGGCGGTGGTGCAGTTCCCGGGCAGCGACTCGCGCTTCGCCGGCGTCGCCGTGCTGGCGAAGAACACCTGGGCCGCGCGCCAGGGGCGTGACGCCCTGCAGGTGGAATGGGACGAGAGCAACGCCTTCCGCATGGGCAGCGCCGAAATCTTCGCCAGGTACCAGGAACTGGCGGCCAAGCCCGGCGTGGTGGCGCGCAACGAGGGCGACATCGCCAAGGCGCTGGACAAGCCGGCCAAGCTGATCGAGGCGCAGTACCAGTTCCCATTCCTGGCCCATGCCTCCATGGAGCCGCTGAACTGCGTGGTCAGGCTCTCCGACGGCGCTTGCGAGATCTGGAACGGCGAGCAGTGGCAGACCGGCGACCAGATGGCGGTCGGGCAGTTGCTGGGCATCGCCCCGGAGAAGGTTTCGATCACCCAGTTGTACGCCGGCGGCAGCTTCGGCCGCCGCGCCAACCCGCATTCGGACTATGTGCTGGAGGCCGTCTCGATCGCCAAGGCGGCCCGCGAGCACGGCCACAAGGGGCCGGTGAAGATGGTCTGGACCCGCGAGGACGACACCCGCGGCGGCTACTACCGCCCGGCCTTCCTGCACAGCGCGCGCCTGGCGCTGGACGGCCAGGGCAATCTGGTGGGCTGGGAGCAGCATCTGGTGGGACAGTCGTTCATCGTCGGCACGCCCTTCGAGAAGGTGATGGTCAAGGACGGCATCGACCAGGTGGCGGTGGAGGGCGCGGCGGACCTGCCCTATGCGGTGCCCAACCTGCGCGTGGAGCAGACCCTGGTGCCGGAGATCAAGGTGCCGACGCAGTGGTGGCGCTCGGTGGGCCACACCCACACGGCCTATTCCACCGAAACGCTGATCGACGAAGCCGCGGTGGCCGCCGGCAAGGACCCCTACGAATTCCGCCGCGCCCTGCTGGAAAAACACCCGCGGCACCTGGGCGTGCTCGACCTGGTGGCCGACAAGGCCGGCTGGAAGCAGCCGCTGAAGGCCGGCGGGGAAGGCGAGAAGCGCGGCCGCGGGATCGCCGTGCACGAGTCCTTCGGCAGCTTCGTGGCGCAGGTGGTGGAAGTCACGGTGAAGGCCGACAAGAGCTTCCGCATCGACCGCGTGGTCTGCGCCGTGGACTGCGGCCTGGCGATCAACCCGGACGTGATCCGCGCGCAGATGGAAGGCGGCATCGGCTACGGCCTGGCCATGGCCCTGCACAGCGCCATCACCCTCAAGGAGGGCGTGGTCGAGCAGTCCAACTTCCACGACTTCCAGGTGTTGCGGATCAACGAGATGCCTGCGGTGGAGGTGCACATAGTGCCGTCCAGCGAGGCGCCCACCGGCGTCGGCGAGCCCGGCGTGCCGCCGGCGGCGCCGGCCCTGGCCAACGCCCTGGCGGCGGCCACCGGCAAGCGCATCCGCAACCTGCCGATCGGCAACCAGCTGCAGGCCTGAGGCCGGTGGTGAGGGCGGCCCGTTGCCTCGTGCAGCGGGCCGTTGCCTTTTCCGCGGCCAGCACCCGATATTTCCGGCGCGGCCGCGCCAAGGCAGGTATCCTTGTCGGCAGGCGTCCGCCCGGATGCCCCTTTCTACTGGAGCTGTGACATGACCCGCGACAAGCAACTCTTCCCCGACGACGAGATCGGTGACGCCCTGTGGGCCCTGCAGGAAGATGGCGAGGACCTTTCGTTCGAGCGTGAGGTGGAATTCGCCGTGATCTTCCCGGAAGAGCAGGCGGCGCTGGATTTCGCCATCCTCCTGCTGCAGAACGGCCAGAAGGTGGCCTATTCCGAATACGACGGCGACCCGGCCAACCCCTGGCAGGTCCTGGCCTACCCGGTGATGGAGCCGACCCACGAGAGCATCAGCGGCTACGAGGAACTGCTGGCCGAGCATTCCGAACCGCTGGGCGGCAAGACCGACGGCTGGTCGGCGCTCTGAGGCGGGATGTGGTGGAAAAAGCCGGGGCAGGTCCCCGGCTTTTTTGTGGGCGCGGGTTCATATCCGCGATTGGGCATCACCTGTAGGAGCGGGCCCTGCCCGCGATTCGCGCGCAGGGCGCGCTCCTACAATGGGAATGGCACGGGTGGGGCGGCGTAGGAGCGGATCTCATCCGTGAATCGCGCCGGGACGTCCGGCTATCGCGGACAAGGTCCGCTTGTATGGCGTTAGGGTAGGAACCTGTCGGGGGTGGAGGGACAAGACCCGCTTCTGCAAGCCAGACGGTAGGA
>NZ_JWMC01000036.1:0-56500 GCF_000812405.1 Pseudomonas sp. PI1 | reverse complement strand
TGTACGAATGCCTTAAAAGCTGTAAAAGCATACGTCTTTGATTTTAAAGAATTTTATTAATCTTCAGCCATTAAAAGGTGGAAAAAACCTCCTTGCGATGTGCAGGTTCCACCTTTTAGATGCTCAACGAGGCCTGTCTCTAATCCGTTAGGAATAGGCTCTCAAAAACCACCCAACTCTTGGGGCCCATCAGTTTTAAAATGGCCTGGGCTTGATCGTGCCATGACATCTTGTGACGTTTCTCTTGAGCACTGTTGAGGGCGAGATGGTGGAGCGACATTGCGTCGGCCATGATCTCGTCGGTTCTTCTGTAGATGCTATTACTAGGCGATGGATCCAGTGACAAGACATTCTGCAAAAAATAATCGAGCAGAGGACGCGCAAGATTCCGCTCTTGGAAAAGCATCGCGTAGATAAGAAGGATCCTGTAAATGGCGATCGCCAATCGACTTACTCGGCCGGGGTTATCGTCATAGGCGGCTTCATACAGCAGCCAGACGAGCGCCGTTAAGGCGTCAAGACTGGGCACGCGAAGCAAACGATTTACTAACCCCACTGAGAACGGAGTACGTCGCCAGCCGTATGGCGAGTTTTTGTATAAGAGTTGCTGGATATCGGGCGATAGCCTGAGGAGCAGCGCTTCGTCACAGGCCCCATTAGCTGGGCGATGCTTCAACACACTCCAGAGTGGGTGGTTGAGTTCGTTTTTTGATCCTGGATACAACCCCTCCAGCCGCGAGACCAGTCTGTTTTGTGGGGTATTAACACCTGCCTTGAAATTTTTCCATTTTCCGGAGTTGCAGCTCTTGCCGCTCTGATGCCGACGCTTGATTAGGTCAGGCTCCAGCTTCGCCTCAATGGCTCCTGGTGTGTCAAGTCCAAGCCGCATTCGCAGCCCCTCATACCAGTAGCGCACCCGAATCACATCGATTAGATCTCGAGTTGGAGCGGATTTTTTTCCCGCGCTGGAATTTCGCATCTCAATGCGAAATTCTGAGTAAAGATTAGAAACCTCTTCAAAATCAAATGCTTGTGCTCGCATTGCTAGTCCTGGGTACAGTAAAAAAGCACTGGATTATATGGGTTTTACGCCTGTCTCCTGTGCTCTAGAATCCGAGCAACAAATCTGAACTGGGCGAACATGAGCGAACCAGGCGATATCCAACAGAAATTGGCGAACGAATTGGAGCGCTCGCTCACTGAACGGTATGGGGAAATTCTCAATACTGCTGCGCTTGCGCGCGAGCTGGGATATCCGTCCACAGCCGCATTCAGAATGGCGGTACTGCGCGGAAGAATTGATCTGCAGGTATTTGAGATACCCAATCGGAAAGGGAGATTTGCGCTCGCTAGAGACGTCGCCGTCTGGATTGCACAACTACGCCATCAAAAATAGAGGGGAGCCCAAGGACTAGGCTGGATTCTTGAAAGATTTTACGAATTACGGAAATGCAAAGGGCCTGGAGTTGCAGCTCCAGGCCCCTGCGGATGTCAGGTAAGGACCATGACCTGCTCATTCTGCGTTTCCCTGTGCTCAGAGTCAATCCCTCTGAGTGGACGGTCGTTCTGACCATTCGAACCTAATCGAAGACAACTTGCAGTCTAACTGCACGTGTTGGAAGGGAAATTACATGAAAGCTGCCCTCTTATATTTCTGCCCGCAATAAATTGACTTTACACAAACCATCGATCTGAACGCTTGCTTCAGTTACAGCAAGCGTTCAGCTCTATTGATGTCTGAGTAATTTATTATTGCGTTCATTCGTTAGGCCTGCGGCTGGGTCTTAATTAACAGCCATAAACTCTGGAAGCACACTGCGAATGCACATTCGATGGCGTTTGTCGGCGTTGCTTTGCCAGAAAATTTACCATGCATGTACTAATCAGGAGTGTGTATGTTGAAGGAAGAATTACGGCCAGGACTGGTCGTGATTGCACGCGGTACTGCGGCAACCGTGGTGCACTGCCTTCCCGATCTAAAGGTTCAGGTTATCACCAACCTGCAAAGAGAGACATTAATTGTCGGAGTTGATGAGCTGGAGATCTTGCCTGTTAGGAGTGAGGAGAATATTGGGGCGATTTCGAGCTCTCTGGTCGCACGAGCGGAAACTGCCGATGCAGAGGAAATTGAGGCCGCCAAGAATAGATTTAAGGTTATTTCTCAGTACCTAGAAAAAAGCATATCAAGGAAACAGGCAGTACAAGAATTGGGCGTTTCAAATAGCATGTTTTATAAGTTGTTGAGGCTCTGCGAAGGGGAGTCGGGCTATTTAAGTCTTCTTCGCATGAAGAGAGGACGACCGGATGGCGTGAAATTACTGGGCGAGAGGATGGAGGATATTATATCCAAGGCAATCAACGAAAAGTACCAAGGGAAAGCGGCAACCTTTACTGTGGTTTGGCGGGAAGTAGAAAGGCTTTGCCTGAAGGAGGGTATACCCGTTCCCTCACAAAAAACGGTGACCGCTCGAATCAAGTCTCTTGATGCCAGAGAACTACATCGCCTCAAATTTGGCGCGGAATCCGCTAGCCAGAAATTTGATGCGCGATCTGGAAAACTAATAACCACGGCTCCGTTGGAGTTCGCCCAAATGGACCATACTCTCGTGGATGTGATTGTGGTCGACGACGTGTACCGGAAGCCGCTTGGTCGTCCATGGTTAACCGTAATCATCGATAAGCATACCCGAGTGATTCTTGGCTATTACCTAAGTCTCCATCATCCGTCGACTCTATCTGTAGCCTGCGCCATCACTCATGCAGCGCTGCCAAAGCGAAAATTTCTCGAACGAATGAACCTGCCGGATACGGTTTATCCTTTTTATGGTATTCCGAAAATTATCCATATGGATAACGCCAAAGAGTTCAAAAGCGCAAAACTTCAGCGAGCATGCGCCATTCACAAGATCGAGCCTAAGTGGCGTCCGTACGGAGCTAAACACTATGGTGGACACGTTGAACGCCTCATTGGAACACTCATGACTGATTATGTCCACTTCCTACCTGGGAGCACTTACTCCAACGTTGTACAACGTCGTGGATACAATAGTGAGGAGAAGGCTGCATTGAGTTTCAAGGAGTTCTGCCGCTGGTTTGCAGGGGAGGTTGCTGTTTACCATGGCCGCCGGCATAGAGAACTAGGATGCTCTCCGAGAAAGGCGTGGGCGAGACACTTTGGCGAGAATCCTACAGGGATACGACATCCAGAACTCATTTCAAAGCCATGGGAGTTTAGACTTGATTTTATGCCCGAAGAGTCACGGGTCGTCCAGCCACAAGGCGTTGCGTTTAATGGAAAGTGGTACTGGAGTCCTGCGTTAGTCCCGCATATTCGACGTGGAAAAGTAACCGTGAAGTACGATCCATTTTCGATGGGGACGATCTGGGTAAAATTAAATGGGGAATACCTTTCTCTCCATTTTGCCGATGCCACGAGCACGGATTTCTCATATGAGGAATACAGAAATTCACTATTGGCAGACAGGATTTCTGGTAACAGCAAGGCCCCACGTCTTGAAGACTTGTCGCTCGTCAATGTGATGGCCGGAAACGACAATATTATCAAGGAAAGTGTTAAGAAAACCAAGGCTGTTCGAAAGAAAGAAGCCGCCAAGAAAGAGTACTTGGAAAGCTCTAGTTTGGGCATTGACTCTATGCCTAAGCGTGATATTCGGATCATGGAAAAGCCGGACTACTCAAAGCGGGCTGTTCCCTTTTCAAGGAAGAAATAATGACTCACATGGAACATCTTGTGCCGAATAGACGCTCCCTTCTTTCCCTATCGGATGAAGCGAGAATTCATGAGATTCAAAAGGATGATATTTATATAGATTCACCCGCTCCGATGAGCATTATAAGTATTCTGAGGAATATGCTAAAAACCTCTGATAGAGTTCAAGCTCCTTGCTTGATCGTTACCGGAGAGGGGGGGTCAGGAAAGACCAGTATTATCAGACAGATTCAGGCGGATCGCCTTATGGGTGAGCAGCTTGTTTTTGTGGCATTGAATGTTAATCCTTATAACTTGAAGTTTGGGGAGCTGCTAGTAGAAGCCTTGGGTGTTCCTCCTGGAAGTTCTGTGTTTGGCAAGCCACGCAAGGATCTGCTGCCACGCGAACTTGCGGAGCTCATCAAGTTGCGTGGTATTAAGGGCTTGGTCATCGATGAGCTACATGATGCCATGTTAGTTCCGCGTGCAGAGCAGCAGCGCAATTTGTCAATTTTAAAAGGCTTGTCAAACTCACCCTATGGTTTAACAGTGGCAGGATTTGGAACGTCCGCTGCGAGAAACGCGTTGAGTTATGATTATCAACTGAGCCGCAGGTTCCATAAAGTAGAGCTGGGTGACTGGTATGAGTCGGAAGATTTTCGCTCATTTCTCGCTGGAATCGAATTCAATCTCCCGCTACGACTGCCCTCCGGTTTGGATGGGCCTGAAATGGTTTCAATGTTGATTGAGATGACAAGTGGGAGAATGGATGATGTCGTAAAACTTATTAAGTCTGCTGCTTGCTATGCAATATGCAACGGGGATGAACGTATCACGCTCGAAAATCTGCGTGTGGCTGTTGCATCCCCATGGGGGTATGAGCAATGAACGCACTGTTGCTCATGCCGCCTGTTGCTGATGAAACCTTTTCTTCTTGGGTGTTTCGTTATATTAATAGCAGTGATGCCCGAAAGCGCGGCGTCGTCAGGGCTGACGACTTTGCGATGTTAGAGTCGGACGATCCAGACTTTGATGGGCACTCATCTTTTTTAGCGCAAGTGAAGAGTATTCTGGTGGATGTGGAGTTTCGCGAGGATATATTCGGAGCCAAGTCAGATTGGCTGCTGCCTTGGATGGATAGGCGCCATTATTGTCATAAATGCTTGCGTGATGATATTGCACAGAAGCGGCTGCCGTCCTGGCGAAAAAGCTGGTGTTACGTATTTTCGACACATTGCGTAGAACATCGTTGCCCATTGTCCTATTATGATTTCTATGAGTCGTCCATTGATAAAGGCTGGGAAGCTTTTGCTGCTCATATATGGCCTGGCGCAGAAGATCCCGCAAAGGTCCGTCTATTGGGACCGAGGGACCGAGGAAGGCTGGATAGAATTCTCTATGTGCTCGTTAGGAAAGCCATAACTTGGTATTTGTGCACGCCTCCTGAACAATTAGAGGAAGTGGACGATTTTCTCGGGCGGCGCCAGTGTTTTTTGGCGTTTTTTCGGATATTTCTTCAGCTTAAGACTAAAAAGATACCAGTTTCTTTGGTGCTTGATGACTTCACAGGGGGGCGTCGAGGATATTCACTTTCCAATTTTGGCTACCCAATGGCTATAGATCTCGGGGTGTATCTTAGTACGGCTCATCAAAGAGCATGCTCGATAATTATGGCCGGGATCCTCATGTCAGCTTTCTCTCCAGCCGAAGTGGACTTGCTGCACCGAATAGCCGAAGAAACGAAGTGTTGGTTCTCAGCGCCGCAAGATTATATTGGGCGAAGCGCCATCTCTGTTTGTAAAGTAAGTGACTACTACTACATTCGCTCCCTGTTCTCAGGGGTATCGTCTGTCGTCCTGAAGGAGGTTAGTGAGTTTATCTGGGGGGTGGAGTCCAAAACGTGGATTCAGGGTGCTCCTGTCAGTTCTAGGTACCGGGAGAAAGTATGGATGAAATGGCAATTCGATCCACATGAGACGCCTGAAGCTTGGGCTTATCCTTGATAAGCGTCAACGCAGCCCGCTCAACGCCTGGGGGACCTCGAAAGGCTTCGACGCCACCAAACTGACCTCTCGAAGAAGCGCTAGGTTGCGTTGCAAGAGGAAGAGTGGGTAGTTGTACAGGATGAGGGTGGGATAGAACGTGGGCGCTTCTATTCGCGCCATCGCGCCAGGCTTGGTAGATCAACCGCAAAAGTCAGCTCTGGAGTTCAGCGGAGGCACTCGCCGCTCAGCAGATTCCCGTCGATATGTTCTGCCCCTTGAGGCCGTCGCCAGCGTAGCGCTTGATTTCGGAGACGGAATTATTTGATGTTCTATGCCCAACCAATCTTGGACATGGCATGCAAAGTTACGCTTCTCGCTTGGTTTGTTTGCCGCGATGCACGGTCTGGAGCCACCGACAGTGCTACTGCGTCTTTCGAGCGCACGGTAGATTCCGGTCGATGTTTTTTTGGGGGGGAAGCGTCGGCGAATGGGTCAATTACGACGCAGGTCCGACTCGGCCGAGAACAGTACCTTCACCAGAGTCAGATCATCCAGATTTCGCTGTGAGTGCAAGGAATAGCGTGTGTCGCTCTCGGCGCGGAACACAAGACCTCGCTCGCCACTTCCATCCTGCATAAGACAGACTTCGCGTAACGGCTCCATTGCCCAACCTGCATTTCCGTTGAGATGTGCCGGTATCACGATCTGCACCTGCTCGATCCAGGCCTCGGGTGTCTGCTGGCTGACCAGATATTCCAAGTCATGCGAGTACTGCAGGAACAATGTGTTGACGATCACATCCTCCATATCGCGTCGGGCGATCTGAACCAGGAACCACGGCCATTGGATGTCCAGCTCAACTGCAGCCCATAGTTGGCCAGGGGTGAATTCAAGCCTCGGATCTAGGCAGGCCTCGGCGTGACGATACGTGATGAACATGGTTGAACCTCCAAATGAATCCCATAGATTGTAGTCCTATAGTGTACGAAAGGGCTTCATCGTTCCTTTTGCGGAAAAGGCAAAATGGAACTGACGACTGCATTCGGCTTGGCCCTCAAAAACCTACGTAAACAGCGCGAATTGACCCAGGAGGATTTCTCGACGGTGAGTAGTCGAACCTACCTCAGCACCCTGGAAAGAGGGCAGAAGGCGCTGACAATTGAAAAGCTCGAGCAGTTGGCGGGCGTATTGGATGTGCATCCCGCCACCTTGCTGATTGCGGCTTACCTGCAGAAAGAGCCGCAGGAGGACGGTCGCGCGGTCATCGCCCGCCTAAAGAACGAGCTGCAGGCGCTCGGCCTTGCCTATTAGCGCAGCCAGATGGCAGAACTTTCACAGGCAACTGAATTGGTTTGCTTGCTTTCAGCAACTGGCTGATTGTTCTGGGAGATCTCATCCCTAAGTGGTCATGCAGAGGGACTGTCCTTCGCGTTCTGGGTAGGGACTTCCAGTGATGAACTCCATTCTTCAGCAAGGCTCGGTGGCGATCGGTCAGGTTTGCGTTGCGCACGCAGACGGCTCTCTCCGGCCAAGACTCCAACCGGTTCCATCGTCTGCCCCCTCGACAAGGCCACCGCTATCCAGCGTCGCTCGTTCTCGCTCGCGCCGCCGGCCAGGCGGCGGGCCTCTGCTTCGAACTCGGCAATGAGTTCCGCTTGCATTTTAGACTGTCGCTTGGACATATTCGCTGCGCCTGTTTGGGCTTTCGCTGATGCTATTTCGGAGAGACGGGGAGGGCAAGAAGCAAGAGATGGACGATATCTGATGCATCCTACGTCCGTGTGCACTAACTACTGCCCCTGTTAGACCTGAATGAGCAGTCCGCCTCTAAACCGCAAGGTGCCATTCGCCGGCCTCGTACCTCCATAGGCAGCGGAGCTGTTTATCCCAACTGCGATCTGAGTTTTTAGAGCGCCTTCCATTTCAGCGCTAGTTTCTCTCGGAGATGGATCGCCAATTCCTTATTTCTTCCACGCCCGTCGAGCAGATCGAGATACTGGATATATGGACTGGCGAAGTAGCCGGGATACAACTCATGGCGCTCTCGAAACTGCAGACTGGTGCCGCCACGCTCGATGATCGTGACGTTGCTGCCTTTCGGAGCAGGTTTCATCTTCAGGGCCGCCCCCAGAATGACTGCATGCCCAGGGGGAACGATGATTTCAGCTGAATCAATACTGGTGAGCAAGGGGGCATAGAGGTTCGCCGCCGCAGCCCCGGTAAAGGCCCAAGGAAAGTTGACTCCGGACTCCTTCACCAGATCGGTAAGCCGATCGATCAACAGGCGCGGGTTTTCCACGAAGACGTACCCACGGCTTCTACTTACACTGGTCTGTTGCCAATGTGCGGCCCAATCATCCAAAAGCAGGTCCGGCTGAATGAGCCTGCGCCGCTTGGTTCTACCTGAGCCTTGAGTTTCGCACCACTGGCGGCGCTCTAGCTCCTGTAGAACAATCGAGCAGGTGTAGGTGGAGGTCTGCGATTGTTCGGCGAGGTCGGCTCCTGCCATCCATCGGAAGGCGTTTTGGAGTAGTCCATGTACGGCCGCTTCACGGGCTTCGGTGAACACATCAACTGCGTGTAAACGGGCTGGCGACTTCGATGGGCGCTCGATGTTGATGAGCAGTTCTTCCGTGCGCAGGAAAAGACTGCCGCTGCGCTCGAAGAAGGCGTAACCGTTGTTTTTGAGTGTCGACTTCGCTCCGGGGCTGAGATGCTCCGCTGCGACCAACTTGATGAGCGTTCCTGTCTTTGCTGTTCCTGGGCACAGTGCGAGCTCTTCAAGGCGCCAGACCACCCCATGGATATCTCGGGGATAGGCGGTTCGGATGACCTCAACCGCCACAACTACAGGTTTTCCATCCCAGTCGAGTTCGAGTACGCCATCGGGGCGCCCGGAAGTCATGAATGGGGAGTCGGTTGCTAGCTGCACGTCTCTGTCGAAAGCCTCGATCAGGGCCTGCCTGGCGAGCTCAAGCATCTCTCGCTTGAGGCGAAATTGCCGGTGCTCGTCCAAAGTGCGCCTCCGCAGATCTAGTCATCTAGGTGCCTAGCGGGCCAGTACGCCAAGCTAATTCGCTATCTAGCTTAGCGAAAACCCTATGATTAGCTGTACAGCTAATCAATGAAAATGGCGAATAAAGACGAGGACGAGCCCCGCAGGCCAGTGGTCTAGGTCTGCGGTGAGGCAGCACGCAAGATCCTGACCAGGACGACCTCTGGTCTTGGAGGAGGGGAAGCCTGATTTCGGGCGCAGCCGCGGGTAAGTCGATACAAGCAGCTGACGTATTGGAGTGGACTGTTCACCACGATCACTGAGCATGGATTCGGATTCGGATTCGGAGCTTCTGAGTAAGAGCTACCAGCCTCACTTGAGCGACAAATTAGCGACTATGGATTCAACCGGCTCACACCAGATCCTGCGCGTTGCGTGAGCCGGAGATGGTCCTGATCGTCTCGCGCTGAGACGCGCTATTCGGACAGCGTGGACATCAGCGCCGCTGTCCCGCAAGGAAAAGTTGCTCCAAGCCTTGAAGAGTGCTGTCTACGAAACGCTCGTTGGTGGTGCCGGCAGGGAAGTGCAGCACATTGTGAATCACCAGCGAGGCCAAGCCGTGGATGTATGACCAACTGGAGAGCGATGCCCGCCGCACTTCGGCGCTGTCGACCTTGCTCTCAAGTAGCTCGGCGATGATACGGCGGAGTTCGCCAAAGGCTTCTTCACGCGCGTTTTTCAGCTCGATTGTCATGTTCCCATCCGCGAATTCCGGGCCAAACATCAGCTGATATAGGGCTGGATTACTTCGAGCGAAGGCAAAGTAGGCGAGGCTGGCGTTGCGCAACCTCTGCGTGCCCGCACTGTTCGCATCCTTGATGATCAGAACACGAGCCAGTTCCCTGAATCCCTGTGCAGCCAGGTGGCCGATTAGCTCCGCCCGATTGGCATAGTGGTGATAGGCCGCTGTGGCGCTAACCCCCACTCGCTCCGAGACCGCTCGGAGCGAAAGCTTCGTCGGCCCCACTTCCTCAAGCATTTCCCGTGCGGCAGCCAGTAGCTGTGGGGCCAGGTTGCCCACGTGGTAGGTGTCACGAGTGCGGGGGGCGGTCTTGGACATCGGCGAGGACGCATGGTGATCTGAAGGTGGACTGGATCTTAACATGGGAAAATATCTTGACAGTGTAAAGATTGAATCTTAACTTGCGCTTCATAACAAAGCCGCTGGGGGTTTCCCCCTTGGCAACAGCCCGGAAGCCGGTGTGTGCAGGAACCCTCCCACGCATTGCACAACCAGGAGCAGAAAATGACCGCCAACACGCCTGAGCTCGAACTGCCACTCGATCCTCTCCGCCAGAGGATCCATAGGGCCTTTGAGTCCCAACGAGTCTTCGCTCCGTCCTTGCGCGGGAGCACCGCCAGCGAGCGCATCACCAAGATTCGTCGACTTAAGACGACATTCCTGGCTTCCCTGAATGAATTGAGAGCTGCTGCACAGGCGGATTTCGGGAAGCCTTCTGCCGAAGTGGATTTCTGGGAAGCCACCGCCGTGGTGGCGGAAGCGAACCATGTGATTCGCAACTTGGCGCGCTGGATGAGGCCGCGCAGAGTTGCCTCGACACTGGCACTGATGGGGACCTTCAGCCAGGTTCGTTGCGAGCCACGGGGTGTTTGCTTGATCGTGGCGCCGTGGAACTATCCGTTCAACCTCAGCTTCGTTCCGCTGATTGACGCAATCGCTGCTGGCAACACAGTAATCCTCAAGCCGTCGGAATTGGCTCCGCACATGTCGGCGGTCATCGCGAAGATTGTTCGAGAAACATTCGATGAGCATGAGGTGGCAGTTTTCGAGGGAGATGCTGAAACAGCAGGGGCGTTGTTGGAACTGCCCTTCGATCATGTTTTTTTCACCGGCAGCCCTAGATTGGGCTGCGTGGTGATGGCGGCCGCCGCCCGGCATCTATCGAGCGTCACCCTGGAGTTGGGTGGCAAGTCACCGGCAATCGTCGATGAGAGCGCCGACTTGGATCATGCGGTGAGTCGGTTGCTGTGGGGCAAGTTCAGTAACGCTGGCCAGACCTGCTTTGCTCCGGACTACGTGCTAGTGCACGAGAACGTGCAGGAGGCATTCCTGGCTCGCTTCAAGGCCGCGATCGAGCGCACTTATGGCCAGGATGCCGAGTCGCGCATGGCCAGTGGCGACTTCGCCAGGATCGTCAATGACCGACACTTCCTGCGCCTGCGATCTCTGCTGGATGATGCCAAACAGCGTGGGGCCAGGGTGGTCGTAGGAGGGGAGGTGAGCAGCCCCGACCGCTACATCGGGCCGACCGTGATCGCTGGTCTTCCGTCCGATGCGGCGGTGATGCAGGAGGAGATCTTCGGTCCCTTGTTGCCCGTACAGAGCTTCCAGCACCTGGATCAGGCGATTGCCGAGATCAACCGGCGCGATAAGCCGCTGGCGTTATACCTGTTCAGCAAGCAACGCAAGCGCATCGGACAAGTGCTGACGCAGACCTCTGCCGGTGGAACCTGCATCAATGGCACGGGCCTGCAGGCGATGAACCCCAATCTGCCCTTTGGCGGCGTGAACTCCAGCGGTATCGGGGCCTACCACGGCATTCACGGCTTTAGGGCGTTTTCCCATGAGCGCTCGGTGATCCGCGTTCGGTTCACCAGTCTCGATATGTTCCACCCTCCGTACACGAACCTGGTGAAACGCATGATCGCTTTCTCCATGAAGTGGTTCGTCTGATCCTCCTTGCCTAACGCGAGAACCGACCATGGCTGCACCCTACGAATGTTTCGAGATTTCCGTCGAGGACGGAATCGCCCACCTGCAACTGAATCGTCCGGACAAAGCTAATAGTCTGACTTTGGCCTTCTGGAGCGAACTACCCGAGGCAATCGACAGCCTCAACCGATCCGGCAAGGTGCGGGCGCTGGTGGTGTCCGCCCAAGGCAAGGTGTTCTGTGGTGGTCTGGACTTGCAGATATTTGCTACGTCAAAGGAGTTTCATGCCACCAGCCCGGTGGAGCGTGAAGCCATGCAGGCCGGTCTGGAGAAGATGCAGGATGCCCTGAACGCCTTGGAACGGGCCCGCTTCCCGGTCGTTGCCGCCGTACAAGGAACCTGTGTTGGCGCGGGGTTCGACCTGATTGCAGCTTGTGATCTGTGCTTTGCCTCGGAGGCCGCCAAGTTCCGCATCGAGGAAACCAACGTGGGCATGATGGCTGACCTCGGGGTGCTGCAGCGTCTGCAACACCTGGTGCCCGCCGGCGTGGCTCGCTACTTGGCACTGACAGGTGAAACCCTGTCAGCAGCCGAAGCGTTCCGTCTCGGCCTATTGGTGAATGTCTTCCCAACCAACGAGGCGCTGCTGGATGGTGTGTTTGCAGTCGCCAAGCGTATTGCCGAGCGTCCGCCAGTCGCTATCAGCGGTATCAAGAAGGCGATGCTCTACAGCCGCGACCATGGCGTCTATGAGTCGCTGCAGCATACGGTGTTGCTACAGAGCGCCATTCTCAGCGGCGAGGACATCCTGCGCTCAGTGCAGGCCAGGGCGGCGGGTACGCCTGCACGCTTCGCCGACCTGGCAGCGCTAGGGAAGGCCTTGTAAGCCATTTTTTGACTAAATCTTAGCAGTGATAAGTTTGAGGTGAGAAATGAAGCACTATGACGCCGTAGTGATCGGCGCCGGGAATGCCGGGTTAACGGCGGCGGCGGCCTTGCAGCGAGGAGGTTGCAGAACGCTGCTGCTGGAGCGGCACAACATCCCCGGTGGCTGCGCGACTTCCTTTGTGCGCGGTGACTTCGAATTCGAGGTCGCTTTACATCAGCTCAGTGGTCTGGGCACCGAGGACAAGCCGTTCATCATGCGCAAGCTCTTCGAGAAGCTCGGCGTGATGGATAAGGTGGAGTTCGTACAAGAGCACGCTCTGTATCGTCTGGTAGTGCCGGGCGAGATCGACGTCACTCTGCCGGCGAGCTGGTCCGGATTGAAGCGCACGCTGCAGGAGCTGTTCCCTGCGGAAGCCGAGGCAATCGAACGTTTCCTGGTGGTTTGCGAGAAGGTTACGCTCGAGAGCTTCACCACCTTGCCCCAGGCGCGTCGGGCCAACAACGAGGAAGCACTGAAGTCGATGTGCCCGTACTTCGTCGAGTACGGCTTCCGTTCGGTGAAGGAGGTGCTCGACGAGTTCTTTGTCGACGCCAAGCTGAAAAGTGTGCTGGCGACTTACTGGCTCTACCTCGGCGTACCACCGAGCATGCTGCCGTTCCCTGATCTGGCCGCGATGATCTACGCCTACGCGGTGTTCAAGCCCTGGCACATCAAGGGTGGATCCCAAGCGATGTCCACCGCGCTGGTGGAGTCCTTCCTCGAGGCGGGGGGCGATGTGCGCTTCAACTGCGCCGTGGAGAGGATCATCACTGATGATGGCCGCATCTGGGGTGTGCGGCTGGAAGATGGTGAAACCATCACTTGCGCGGCGGTGGTTTCCAATGCCAGCCCGCTGATCACCTTCAACGAGTTGCTGGACCTGGATCAGCCTCTGCCGAAGATCCAGCAGGACTTCAAGTCGCGTCGCATGGGGACATCCGCCTTCGTGGTGTACCTGGGGCTGGACTGCACGCCGCAGGAGCTGGGCGTGGAGACGGCTTCCAGCTTTATCTACGAGACGCTGGACGAGGAGGCGATCCATCAGCGCATGGGCAGCCTGGAGCCACCGCTGGGCGGCATGCTCACCTGCTACAACCTCGAAGATCCCGACTTCGCACCGGCCGGCAAGAGCCAGGTCGTACTGGTGTGCCTGCAGTACGGCGACGTGTGGAAGTCAGTTCCGGCAGAGCGCTATGCCCAGACCAAATATGACTTCGCCGAGAAACTTATCGAGGTGATCGAGAAGGTCTACCCGAAAGTTCGCCAGTACATCGAAGAAGTCGAGGTGGCGACCCCGCTGACCATGATGCGCTACCTGAACACCCCCGGTGGCGCGATCTACGGCTTCCAGCAGAGTGCACAGGATTCCCCGCTTCTGCGCGAGCGCCTGGACGCTGTGCCAGGTCTCTACATCGCCGGATCCTGGACGTCCATGGGGGGCTTCCAGCCGACTTACATGGCGGGCGAGTCCACCGCTAGGGCAGTGCTCAAACAGTTGAAAGTAAAAGAGGTGCAGCATGTCTGAGCAGAACCCGATGAACCTGGTAGCCGGCTATAGCGAAGTTAGGCAGGCCAAGGACGCGCTGGAACGTAGCGGAACCGATTTTCACGAGGTGCGCGGTGATGTGCGCAGTACCGTCGTACAGCTGCATCCCAAGCGCCTCGAGCTGGAGGTTGCCGAGGTCATCGAGGAAACCCCCAGCACCAAGACTCTGCGTCTGGTCGCCGCCGACCGCAGGGCTTTGCCACCGTTCCAGGCAGGACAGTACATCAACCTGTTCGTGACCATCGACGGTGTCGCGACAGCACGGCCCTACGCGATCTCATCGTCACCATCGCAACGGATTTACTACGACCTGACGATCAAGCGCGCGAAGGATGGTTTCGTTTCCAACTACCTGCTGGATCAGGTTATGGAGGGCCAGCAGCTGCTCAGCTCGGGTCCGATGGGGACGTTCCACCACAATCCGTTGTATCACGGTGATGACCTGGTGTTCCTGGCCGGTGGTTCCGGCTCCGCACCGGCACGCAGCATCCTGCGAGACCTTATCGATCGTGGGTTGAGACATCGATTCCACCTGATCTACGTGAACAGCTACCTGGATGATGTGATTTTCGACGAAGAGCTCCGTGCGCTGGCCATGCGCCACGAGCAGTTTACGCTCTCCGAAGTGATCTCTCGGCCGCCAGCGGGATACCGAGGGTACATGGGGCGCCTCAACCAGGAACTGTTGCAGTCGTTGCTTGGCGAAATCGGCAACAAGATGTTCTACATCTGTGGTCCGACGCCCTTTAACGACAGCTGCATCGAGCTGCTCACAAGACTGGGTGTCAATAGCCGACGCATCCGTGTTGAGGCCAACGGCGCGCCAAAGGCACCGAACGAGCAGCCCGGCTGGCCAGAAGGAATTGCCCTGAACGATGAAGTTACCGTAACCGTTCAAGGTCGCGGCAGCTTCAAGAGTCGCGTTGGCGAGCCGTTGCTGAACGCCTTGGAGCGAAACGGCTATTCCGCGGAGAACGCCTGCCGGTCCGGCGAATGCAGCCTGTGCCGGGTCAAGCTGGTGTCTGGATCGGTGTTCAATCCTCAGGAAGCCCATTTGCGCAAGTCCGATCGTGACTTTGGCTGGGTGTACTCCTGTGTGGCGTTTCCGACCAGCGATATCGAAGTCCTCCTCTAGTGCGCGAGCCTGACGCCGGGCAGGGATGCCCTGTCCGGTAGCTCATCGACAACAAGAACGAGTCTGGAGACTGGAAATGAATACTGCCCGTCGTTGGGAAAAGAGCTATCCGGCGAGCTTGCAAGGTTATCGACTTGCCCCCGAAACACTGCTAGGAAATGTTGCCGACTTCGCCCGTACAGGTGCCGAACGCTTCGGAATGGCTCCTGCATTCACGCTTGTGCTGCCAGGCGGCCTACAGGCGGATCTCTCATTCGAAGAGGTGGATCGCCTGTCGGACGCATTCGCCGCTTACCTCGTGCGGGAGCGTGGCATGGCAGTAGGGGAGGTAGTGGCTATCCAGCTGCCAAACAGCCTGCACTATCCAATCGCGGTGTTGGGGGCCTGGAAGGCCGGCCTGATTGTGACCAACGTTAACCCGCTGTACACCGAACGCGAGCTGAATCTGCAATTGGCCGATAGCGGAGCCCAACTGTTGATCGCCTGCGACCTCTTTGCCCAACGTGCAGAGTCTGTCGTGAGAGAGCGTGGGATCGGGTTGGTACTGACGAGTCTGGGGGACTTCTTCCCGAGTGCTGTCGGCCAGGCCGTTCAGCAGCGCCTGGAAGAACAGGCAGGGCACAACCTGACACCCAACATCGCTTTCCAGCGATTCGATACAGCCTTGTCGATCGGTAAGGAGCTAGCGCCAGCGGAAGCCAGGCTTCATCCGGTGGCACTGTATCAATACACCGGTGGCACCACCGGCCGTAGCAAGGGGGCGGTGCTGACTCACGCCAATCTGCTCGCGGTTTTGCGCATGGCAGAGGATTACATCAATGCCTTCGGTGCCTTCATCGAACCCGGCGACACCATCGTTACGGTGCCGCCGCTCTACCATATCTTCGCCTTCAACTTTAACTTCCTGCTGTTCCTCCAGCGCGGCGGCCGAAACCTGCTGATTCCCAACCCGCGCCCACTGGCAAATGTGTTCCCGGCCTTCGACAAGTTCCCTGTGCGTTGGATGACCGGCGTTGACACGCTGTACGCCGGGCTGCTCGCCGAGCCCTGGCTGCAGGCTAATCCGCCGAAGCTGAAACTGGCAGTCTCTGGCGGGACGTCGTTGCGCCCCACCACAGCTGAACGCTGGCTGGAGACGGTAGGCCCTATCCTGGAGGGCTATGGTCTGACCGAGACCAGTTGCTTCGTCTCGTTCAACCCACCGGGCGCCGTCTCGCGCCCTGGCACTGTGGGTCTGCCGATGCCGGGTAGTGACGTGCGTGTTGCGAGCGCCGACGGTGATGAACTGCCAGCCGGTACGCCAGGTGAGCTACTCGTGCGGGGCCCGCACATCATCGAGCGCTACTTGAACCGCCCAGAGGAAAGTCGCGAGGCGTTCTTCGATGGTTGGTTCCGTACCGGCGATGTCGCGGTGATGGATGAGGATGGCTACATCCGCATCGTCGACCGCAAGAAGGACATGATCCTGGTTTCGGGTTTCAACGTGTATCCCAACGAGGTCGAGGATGTGATCGCCGAGCATCCTGATGTCAGCGAGGTCGCGGTGATCGGGGTGGCCGACGACAGCACCGGCGAAGCCATCCGAGCGTTCGTGGCCTTGCACCGGCCCGGCCTTGATGGCGAGACATTGATCCGCCACTGCCGAGAGCGCCTGACCGCATACAAGGTGCCCAAGCAGATCGTGTTTCGCGAGCAGCTACCCAAATCACCGATCGGGAAGATTCTCCGGGCCGCTTTGCGGGTAGAAGGTTGACTCTTTTAGGCCGCCATAAACGAGCGTGAAGGAGGCCGGCGGGATGCCACGCCATCCCGCTTTTTTTATTTCAAGGCAGGGCCATGACCCCGGCCGCATCGATGACCTCGACATGTTTGAACTGCTGACCAAGATCACGTTGGGGCCTCTGCTCCTGGCGCAAGGAATGTATACCCGCTGGAGCACGCCAAAATTGCCGGAGGCAGAAGGCGAGCGCGATGGCGTAATGGGTGAGGGAGCACCGCTTCGCCTGCTCATCCTGGGTGACTCCGCTGCTGCGGGTGTAGGCGCCAAGACTCAACAGGAAGCACTGGCGGGTAAGCTGGTCGCGAGGCTTGCGAAAAACCATCGGATTACCTGGAAGCTACTAGCGCAATCCGGGCTCAATTCGAGGGAACTCGTGCAGCTGCTGGAGCGCAGCCCGTCCGAGCGTTTCGATGTAGTAGTGGTTTCGGTGGGTGTTAACGATGTGACTGGCAATGTATCGCCGAACGCTTGGGCAGTCGCACTGAGCCGCCTGATCGATCTGCTGCGCTGGAAGTGCGATGCCTCGCTGATCGTGTTTTCCAGGGTGCCACCGATGCATGCCTTCCCCGCCTTGCCGCAACCCCTGCGTTGGTATCTGGGGGCTCGGGCCAAGCGTCTGGATCACCGTCTGGCAAACATCGTGGAGCACCGTCGTGGCTGCGTACGACTCAATAGCCGTTTCCCCTTGCTAGAAGAGTTGATGGCCGCAGACGGATTTCATCCCGGGCCACCACTTTACTCCCTCTGGGCCGACGACGTGATGGCACTACTAGGCCGTCACTGGAGCGCGGACATCACCCCCATTTCGCCTTAAGGAGACTGGAGCCAATTCAGCAGGCCGGGATCCGCCCAAATCTTATCAGTGTAAACATCAAGGCTGTCAGCTATCGCCGGCAGTTGTTTCCACCACCACAGATGGAGTTGCGTCAATGACAAGAACAAGAACGCCATGGCGCCCGGCACTTCTGCCGTTGGCCTTTGGGTTGACGACGAACCTGATTACGCCGGCTTACGGGAGTACCTTCCAGATTGGCGAAATAGAGGGCCGCTTTGACTCTTCGCTGTCGCTTGGCGCCAGCTGGAGCACCAGTACGCCCGACAAGGATTTGATTGGCTCGGCTAATGGCGGAACGGGCTTCACCCAGACTGGAGACGACGGTCGTCTCAACTTCAAGCGTGGCGAAACCTTCTCGAAGATTTTCAAAGGTATCCACGATCTCGAGCTGAAGTATGGCGATACCGGCGTATTCGTGAGGGGTAAGTATTGGTACGACTTCGAGCTCAAGGACGAGAGCCGTCCCTTCAAGGACATCGACGACCATAATCGCAAAGAGGGGGCTAAGTCTTCAGGCGCCGAGATTCTGGACGCGTTCGTCTACCACAACTACATGCTGGGCGAGCTACCGGGCAGCGCACGCGTGGGCAAGCAGGTGGTTAGCTGGGGCGAGAGCACGTTCATTCAGAACTCCATCAATAGCATCAACCCTATTGATGTTGCTGCGTTCCGCCGCCCAGGCGCTGAGGTCAAGGAGGGGCTGATCCCCGTCAACATGCTCTATTTGTCTCAGAGCATGACCGATCAGTTGTCGGCCGAGGCGTTCTACCAGTTGGAGTGGGACCAGACCGTCATCGACAACTGCGGCACTTTCTTTGCGCCAAACGATGTACTGGCTGATGGTTGCACGCGCAACTACCGCGTGCTGGATCGCGCATCTCTCGCCGCCCTCCAGGCAGGCCCCGGCGCCCGGGTGCTCGCCGGGCGCGGCGTAGACATCGATCGCGAAGGCCTCTTGGTGCCTCGCAGCGCAGATCGAGATGCGCGCGACTCAGGGCAGTTCGGCGTTGCACTGCGCTGGCTTGGCGACTCAGCCGAGTACGCTGCCTACTTCATCAACTACCACAGCCGGACCCCTAACGTCGGTTACCGCAATGCCAATGCTGCCGACATTCGGACAGCGTTGACGGGTCTAGGGGCCCCTGCGTTGACGGCGCCCACGCTCTTGGGACGCGGTAGTTATTACTTGGAGTATCCGGAGGACATTCGTCTCTACGGTCTGAGTTTCTCCACGACCTTGCCTACCGGCACGGCTTGGCAGGGGGAGATCAGCTACCGGCCGAACATGCCGCTGCAACTCAATACCACAGACATGACCGCGAAGCTGACCAGCCCTGCATTGGCCGCTCAGGCTGCTGGCGGTGGGGCTGCGGGGATGGCTGCTGCCCTGGCGCTCGCTGACGCAGATAACCGTGGTTACAACCGCAAGGAGGTCACCCAACTTCAGACGACGCTCACCCATTTCTTCGACCAGGTGCTGGGGGCCGAGCGTCTGACCCTGGTGGGGGAGGTCGGTTACACACGCATTGGTGGTCTGGAGAGTCTGAGCGAGGCTCGCTACGGCCGCGACTCCATCTATGGCTCGCCGTACGGCACACAGGCCTCGAATGCGCTGGCCGCGCAAATGTACGGCTACCACGGCTTCCTCACCTCATCGTCGTGGGGTTACCGCGCGCGCGGCATCCTCGACTACAGCAACGTATTCGCCGGCATCAATCTCAAACCGAATCTCGCCTGGTCCCATGACGTTGACGGCTATGGCCCGGTATTCAACGAGGGCTCCAAGGCCATCAGCTTCGGCATCGATGCCGACTACCAGAACACCTACACCGCCAGCCTCTCGTATACCGATTTCTTTGGCGGGGACTTCAACACCACGACCGATCGCGATTTCGTCGCGCTGAGTCTCGGCGTGAATTTCTGAACCAGCAGGAGACAGAACCCATGCATTTGAATATTCCTCTGAAGGCACTTTGCCTCGCTCTCGGAATGGCCACTGCGCCTGTTTTTGCCGCTGTACCCGCCAGCGAAGCAGCGAAGTTGGGGGCTTCCCTGACCGCAGTGGGAGCCGAAAGCGGAGGTAGCGTAAACGGCGAGATCCCCGCGTGGAACGGCGGGCTGCCCAAGAGCGCCGGTGCCGTCGATGCCAAGGGTTTCCTTGCTGACCCCTTTGCCGACGAAAAGCCACTGTTCGTAATCACTTCGCAGAATGCACAGCAGTACAAGGAGCATCTCACCCCGGGGCAGCTAGCTCTGTTTCAGCGCTACCCACAGAGCTACCGCATCCCCGTGTACAAGACGCACCGTAGCGCCACTTTGCCCGACCAAGTGCTCCAAGCGACGAAGGGCAATGCCGTTAATGTTCAGCTCGCGGAAGGAGGCAATGGTCTGGTGAACTACCATGCCGGCGTTCCCTTCCCGATTCCCCAGAGTGGCCTGGAGGTGATCTGGAACCACCTCACCCACTACCCGGGGGGCGGCATGCGGCGCCTGTTCATCCAGGCCACGCCGCAGCAGGGTGGTGACTTCAATCCGGTCCAGTTCCAGGATGAGATTCTTTCGTTCTACAAGATGAAAGATCCAGGTAATCGCCTGTTCCTCCTGAAGCAGGAGGTCACAGCTCCGGCACGCTTGGCAGGGAACGTCCTGCTCATCCACGAGACGCTCAATCAGGTGGAAGAGCCTCGCCAGGCTTGGCTCTATAACGCAGGGCAACGGCGAGTACGACGCGCTCCGCAGGTCGCTTACGACGGTCCCGGAACGGCATCGGATGGAATGCGCACCAGCGACAACTTCGATATGTATAACGGCGCGCCAGATCGCTACGACTGGAAGCTTGAGGGGAAGAAGGAAATCTATATCCCCTACAACAGCTATCGCCTTGACTCGCCGACTCTGAAGTACGCGGACATCATCAAGGCAGGGCATATTAATCAGGACCTGACACGCTATGAACTGCATCGCGTGTGGCATGTCACAGCGACCCTGAAGCCAGGTGCCCGTCACGTTTACGCTAAGCGCGACTTCTATATCGACGAAGACACCTGGTTGATCGCCGAAGCTGATCACTATGACGGCCGTGGAACGCTCTGGCGAGTTGCCGAGGCTCATCCGCAGTACTACTACCATCGTCAGCTGCCCTGGTTCACCTGCGAGACCTTATACGACCTGCAATCAGGCCGTTACCTGGTGCTCGGTCTGAAGAACGAGGAGAAGCGCGCCTGGGACTTCGACTACTCCCCTGTCGAAAGCGAGTTCACCCCGGCCGCCCTGCGTCAGGACGGAGTGCGCTGAGCCGAGTCGGAGCGCTATCTAGCGAGCGCTCCGGTTGCCTTTCTGTGCACTGCGATCATTCGACTGTCGTTTTCGATCATTGAGAGAGCGACAGTCGAGACGTATCGTCGCCTGACAATAACTTAACAGTGCAAAGATTAATTTGCCGCGAATTGCAAGCCTGGAGAATATCCATGACATCTTCGTTGTACCCACACCTTCTTGCGCCTCTCGACCTGGGCTTCACCACCCTGCGTAACCGCACCCTGATGGGGTCCATGCATACCGGTCTGGAGGAGAAACCCAATGGCTTCGAGCGTATGGCTGCGTTCTTCTCCGAACGCGCCCGTGGGGGCGTCGGCCTGATCGTCACTGGCGGTATCGGGCCGAATGAAGAGGGGAGCGTCTATGCGGGGGCGGCCAAGCTGACCACAGAGGAGGAGGCGGAGAAGCACAAGATCGTCACCCGTGCGGTGCATGAGGCTGATGGCAAGATCTGCATGCAGATCCTCCATGCGGGTCGCTATGCCTATAGCCCGAAGTCGGTCTCGGCAAGTGCTGTCCAGGCTCCGATCAATCCGTTCAAGCCACGTGAGCTGGACGAGGAGGGTATCGAAAAGCAGATTCGCGACTTCGTCACCTGTTCAGTGCTGGCGCAAAAGGCGGAGTATGACGGGGTTGAGATCATGGGTTCGGAAGGCTACTTCATCAACCAGTTCCTGGTTGCCCATGTGAACCAACGTACGGACCGTTGGGGTGGCAGTTTCGAGAACCGCATGCGCCTGCCGGTGGAGATCGTCCGCCGTGTGCGCGAGGCTGTGGGGCCGAACTTCATCATTATCTACCGTCTGTCCATGCTCGATCTGGTGGAGAATGGCAGTACCTGGGACGAGATCGTCACCTTGGCCAAAGCCATTGAGCAGGCCGGGGCGACCATCATCAATACGGGGATCGGTTGGCACGAAGCGCGTATTCCGACCATCGCCACGAAGGTGCCGCGCGCTGCATATGCCAAAGTCACTGCCAAGCTCAAAGGCGCGGTATCGATTCCCTTGGTTGCCACCAATCGTATCAATACTCCGGAAGTCGCCGAGCAGGTGCTGGCCGAAGGCGATGCCGACATGGTCTCCATGGCTCGTCCGTTCCTCGCCGATTCGGACTTCGTGAACAAGGCTGCCGAAGGTCGAGCTGATGAAATCAATACCTGTATCGGCTGCAATCAGGCCTGCCTGGACCATACCTTCTCCGGAAAGGTCACCAGTTGTCTGGTGAACCCGCGCGCCTGCCACGAGACCGAACTGAACTACATCCTGACCACCCACGTGAAGAAGATCGCCGTGGTCGGCGCCGGCCCGGCCGGGCTGTCCGCCGCCACTGTGGCCGCCGAGCGTGGCCACGAGGTGACTCTGTTCGACGCGGCCGGCGAGATCGGTGGTCAGTTCAACGTCGCCAAGCGCGTGCCGGGCAAGGAAGAGTTCTACGAGACCCTGCGCTACTTCAAGCGCAAGGTGGAAATCACCGGCGTGGACCTACGCCTGAACACCCGCGTCAGCGTCGACGACCTGGTCGAGGGCGGTTTCGACGAGATCATCCTGGCCACCGGCATCGTGCCGCGCACCCCGGCCATCCCGGGCATCGACAACGGCAAGGTGATCAGCTACCTGGACGCGATCCTCGAGCGCAAGCCGGTGGGTAACCGTGTGGCGGTGATCGGCGCGGGCGGTATCGGGTTCGACGTCTCTGAGCTGATTACTCACCAGGGGGAGCCTACGAGCCTGAACCGCGATGCATTCTGGCAGGAGTGGGGGATCGACCTCTCCCTCGAGGCTCGCGGTGGTATCGCCGGAGTCGAGCCCCGGCCGCATGCGCCGGCGCGCCAGGTATTCCTGCTGCAGCGCAAGAAATCCAAAGTCGGAGACAAGCTCGGCAAGACCACTGGCTGGATTCACCGGGCAGGGCTGAAGAGCAAGCAAGTGCAGATGCTCAACAGTGTTGAATACCTCAAGGTCGACGATGCCGGCCTGCATGTGAAGATCTCCGACTGGGAGCCCCAGTTGCTGGCGGTGGACACCGTAATCGTTTGTGCCGGTCAGGAGCCGCTGCGCGAGCTCCACGATGGTCTAGTGGCCGCTGGGCAGAACGTGCACCTGATCGGTGGCGCAGATGTTGCTGCAGAGTTGGACGCCAAGCGTGCCATCAACCAGGGCTCACGCCTGGCAGCCGAGCTGTGAGCACTTTCCCGAACGACAACAAGGAATCATCTCTGATGTCCGAGCTTCAACTTAATCCGCGGGCGTCTGCTTCGCTACAACGTTGGCATGCCATGGTCGCTCAGGGCGATCTATCTGCATTGCCTGAAATACTGGCCTCCGATGTTGTATTCCGCTCCCCCATGGCCCATGTGCCCTATCCAGGGAAGATGGTGGTCTCGACCATCCTCAATACGGTCAGCCAGGTCTTTGAAAACTTCGCCTACCATCGTGAATTGGCTTCGGCGGACGGGCTGAGTGTTGTGCTTGAGTTCAGTGCCGACGTAAGCGGTCGGCAGCTCAAGGGTATCGACATGATCCGATTCGACGAGACTGGCAAGATCGTCGAGTTCGAAGTCATGGTTCGGCCACTTAGTGGCCTGCAGGCGCTCGGTGACGAGATGGGACGCCGCCTGGCACCGTTCCTGGCGGCCGCCAAGGGCAAAGGCTGATCGTTCAATCGGGGGAGCCGGTGCTCCCCTTCGTTTATCGCCAGGAGTATGAGGATGACGCAACAACCCGAGTTCGACCTCGTTGTCTATGGCGCTTCCGGATTCACCGGTCGTCTGGTGGCAGAATATCTGGGCCGCATGCGGTTGGCAGGCAGCAAGATTCGCTGGGCCATGGCCGGGCGCGATGCCGCCAAGCTAGCAGCGGTGCGCAGCGAAATCGGTCTGCCTGAGACCATTCCACTGGTGATCGCCGACACCGCCGACCCAGCCAGCCTGCGATCGATGGCAGAGCGTACGCGTCTTGTGCTGACCACCGTCGGGCCCTATCAACTGTATGGGGAGTCGCTGTTGGCCGCCTGTGTCGAGGCGGGCTGCGATTATGTGGACCTGTGTGGAGAGCCGGCCTGGATGCGGAGAATGATTGATCTGCATGAGCAAGCAGCCCAGCGCAGTGGGTCGCGCGTGGTGTTTTCCTGCGGCTTCGACTCCATTCCTTTCGACCTGGGAGTGTTCTATCTGCAGCAAGCGGCACAGCGGCGTTTCGGCGTTCCGTTGGGGCGAATCAAAGGCCGGGTTAGCCGGATGAAGGGCAGTTTTTCGGGGGGCACTGCCGCCAGCCTTCAAGCCACCCTTGCAGCCGCCAAGGCAGACCCGCGGATACGTGAATTGCTGGCTGATCCGTTTGCACTGACCCCGGGCTTCAATGGACCTCGTCAACCGGCAGCTGACAAGCCCGAATACGACGAGACCCTGGGAAGCTGGGCTGCTCCCTTCATCATGGCGGCTATCAATACGCGCAATGTCCATCGCTCCAATTTCCTGTCGGGGCACACCTATGGCGAGCAGTTCGTCTATGACGAGATGCTGCTAACAGGCGCCGGGGAGCAGGGAAGGGCCATGGCTGAAGCGGTTGCCTCGGATCGATCAATGGCGAGCGACAAGGCGCCCAAACCGGGCGAGGGGCCGAACCGGGAGGAACGGGAGAGCGGCTTCTACGAGGTGCGCTTCCTAGGCGAGACGGCGGACGGTAGAACGCTCGAAGCCATCGTTGCCGGCGATCGTGATCCGGGCTATGGCTCTACCTCAAGAATGATCTCGGAGGCCGCGCTATGCCTGCTGCATGATGCCGAGCGCACACCTGGCGGCATATGGACGACGGCGCCCGCTATGGGGCAGGCGTTGATTGCCCGATTGACCGAGCATGCAGGATTGACGTTCCGCTTGAAGGAGGACGCATGAGCCTTATCACCATGCAGGAATTCTTGGTTGATCGTAGCGACCTGGCACATTGTGAGCTTCGCCAGCCGAAGTTGGACTTAACGACCCTGCAGCCAGGTCAAGTCGTGCTGCAAATCGACCATTTTGCACTGACCGCCAATAACATCACCTATGCCGCCATGGGGGAAAGCATGCGCTACTGGCGGTTTTTCCCAGCACTGCAGGGGTGGGGAAGCATTCCGGTGTGGGGCTTTGCAGAGGTACTGGCGTCCCGTTGCGAGGGGGTGGCAGTCGGGGAACGGGTATATGGCTTCTACCCAATGGCCAGCCACCTGGTGATTGCACCAACCCAGCTGCGCAGCGGGAGCTTTGTCGATGGCAGCCCGCACCGTCAGGATTTGCCAGCGCTGTATAACCAGTATCTTCGTTGCGCAAAGGATCCCCTCTACAACCCGGCCAACGAAGGGCTGCAGATGCTTTTGCGCCCGTTGTTTACCACCTCCTTCCTGCTTGATGACTTCTTGACCGAGCAGAACTACTTCGGCGCCGCAACCTTGGTGCTGACCAGCGCCTCGAGCAAAACGGCCATCGGCATGGCCTATTTGCTGCGCCAAGGCCGCGAAGGGAGAGGGCAGCAATACCAGATTGTCGGTTTAACTTCCCCAGGGAACCGGGCTTTTGTAGAGACTCTGGGGTGCTATGACCGGGTCTTGGCTTATGACCAGTTGGCGGAACTGGATGCGCAAACAGCAACAGTGACAGTCGACTTTGCGGGCAATGGCGAGTTGCTTGGGGCTCTGCACGAACGTTTTTCCAGTCATTTGCGCTACAGCTGCCTGGTTGGTGCGGCACACTGGGATAAGCGTCGCGGGTTGCCGAAAGAACTGCCGGGGCCTGCTCCCCAACTGTTCTTCGCGCCGGCGCAAGCCGAGAAGCGTCTCAATGAGTGGGGGCCGTTGACCTTCCAGCAACGACTGACTGGTAGCTGGCAAGCATTCACGGCTTTCGTTGAACCCTGGATGCAGGTGGAACAGCAAAGTGGTCCTCTATCGGTGGAGCGGGTATACCGCCGATTGCTTGCAGGAGAGGCGCATCCGCAGTGCGGATATCTTCTCTCATTGGCAACTGCCGGCTAGATTTTCCGTGTTTGCGGAATGGTGACGCCACTATCTCCATTCCGCCTTTTTCCAGACGCTCCGCAGCAATCAAGCGCTAATGCTTATAATGGTGCAATCGTATTGATGATCTAGACGACTGGTCTAATCTTGGATATCCTGCGCACCATGAAACCCAGCTACGACGACACCCGCCAGCAATTGCTCGACACCGGCCATCGAATGATGGCTGTCAAAGGTTTTACCGGTGTCGGTCTTAACGAGATCCTGCAGACGGCGGGCGTGCCCAAGGGCTCGTTCTACCACTACTTCAAATCGAAGGAGCAGTATGGGCAGTCGCTGCTGGAGGACTATTTCCATGATTATCTGGCCGATATGGATCAGCGGTTCGCCGCTCCGGAGCAGAGTGCCCGTGAGCGGCTGATGGGATATTGGCAGAAGTGGTTGGACAGTTATTGCGAGCCCTGTGACGAGCAAAAATGCCTGGTGGTCAAGTTGAGCGCTGAGGTTGCAGATCTTTCTGAGGCCATGCGTATCACCTTGCGTGATGGCGCCGATCGGATCATTGATCGGCTTGCCGATTGCATCGAGCAGGGCCAGCGCGAAGGGTCTCTGACTCAAGGCAATGCTCACCGCACAGCTACGGCGCTGTATCAGCTGTGGCTCGGTGCAAGCCTGTTGAGCAAGCTGCATCGCAACGGGCGTCCGCTGGAGAATGCCATGGCCACGACCAAAGTCATGCTGGGCATCTAAGCCGTCCAGCCAAAAATACCCGCCCGAATGGGCGGGTATTTTTTCGATCAGAACTAGTTGACTGGTCTAATTATTAGTAAGCACAGTGCGTTGTCCTACGCAATCACCGAGCAAAGGAGTCTGATGATGTCCCAATCCAAGCAGTTCAATCGCAGCATCGTCCTGGCATCGCGTCCCCATGGGGCTCCAGTACAAGCGAACTTCCGCGTCGAACAGAGCCAGCTCCCTGAACCTGGCGATGGGCAAGTACTGCTGCGTACCGTCTACCTCTCTCTTGACCCCTACATGCGAGGTCGCATGAGTGATGCACCTTCCTATGCTCCCCCGGTAGAGGTGGGTGGTGTCATGGTTGGGGGAACCGTGAGTCGGGTGGTCGCCTCGAAGAATCCCGGCTACCGGGTTGGCGATTGGGTGCTTTCCGCGAACGGTTGGCAGGACTATGCACTATCCGACGGCGCCGGTTTGACGCGCCTGGGGGAAGCGCCCGAGCACCCATCCTACGCTCTGGGAGTATTCGGCATGCCCGGGTTCACCGCCTACATGGGGCTGCTGGACATTGGCCAGCCCAAGGCGGGGGAGACCCTGGTTGTCGCTGCAGCCACAGGGCCAGTGGGTGCCACGGTAGGGCAGATTGGCAAGATCAAAGGTTGCCATGTGGTCGGGGTCGCCGGTGGCCAGGCCAAGTGCCGCCATGCGGTGGACGTGCTCGGCTTCGATGCTTGTCTTGACCACAACGCCCCTGATTTCACCGAGCAACTGGCCAAGGCCTGCCCGGCAGGAATCGACATCTACTACGAGAACGTTGGCGGCAAGGTGTTCGATGCGGTTTTCCCGCTGCTCAATACTAAGGCGCGCATCCCTGTCTGCGGCATCATCGCCCACTACAACGACACGGAATTGCCTGCAGGCCCTGATCGCCTGCCCGCTCTGATGGGCGCCATTCTGCGTAAGCGCATCAAAGTGCAGGGTTTCATCATCTTCGACGACTACGGACACCGCTTCGACGAGTTCCAGCGTGACATCAGCAAATGGTTCGCCGAGGGGCGCATCCACTATCGCGAGGAGCTGGTCGATAGCTTGGAAAATGCCCCGCAGGCATTCATCGGACTCCTGGAGGGAACGAATTTTGGCAAGTTGGTGATCCGTGTGGGGACGGATGACTGAAGCAGCATTTTCGTTCTCTGGTCGCCAGAGAGAAGCGTGCCAATGTTTTGCCTCGCCACTTCGAGCTCCTGGGTGGCGGGGCGTTTCTTCCCCCGACTGGCGCAGAGCGCCTAAAGGTAATTTTCCATGCAGTCGCGTAACAGCAGTGGACTGAGATCGGTCCCTGCGCTGAAACGGATTCTGGTGGGCTACCTGGGGCTGTACCCGACCTTGCTGGTGGTGCTCAGCATCCTGACACCTTTCACTCGGCACCTGAGTTTCCCTCTCACGGTTTTGGTCGAAGTACTCGTTCTAGTACCTATTACCCAGTTGCTGTCCTACCCCTTGGCCGGCTGGCTGGTTGCGCGCGTGCGCCGCCCCCAACCCTAAGGAGCGAGCGGTTGCTTGCCAGGGCCCACCCTCAACGACCGTCACAGAAGAAGTGACGGCGCTACCAAAATCAGCCTGAGGAAAGACCATGCAAACGTTAACGATCAACGACCAACCACGGCAGGTCGATGTACCCGACGACATGCCGCTGCTATGGGTTTTGCGCGACGCACTGGGCATGACCGGCACCAAGTATGGCTGTGGCATCGCCCAATGCGGCGCATGCACCGTGCATCTCGATGGACAGCCGATCCGTGCCTGCGTGACCCCGGTGGCCGCCGTGGCCGGGCGCGCGATCACGACTATCGAGGCGATCGGTGAGACCCCGGTTGGCCAGGCCGTGCAGCAGGCCTGGTTGGAACACGAAGTAGTGCAATGCGGTTACTGCCAGTCAGGGCAGATCATGGCCGCCACCGCCCTGTTGCAGCACCAGCCACACCCCGACGACCAGGCCATTGACACCGCCATGGCGGGCAACTTGTGTCGCTGTGCGACCTACACACGCATTCGCGCGGCCATCAAGAGCGTAGGGGAGAAGACAAATGCAAAAGCCTGATGAGCAAACGCTGGCGCTGTCCCGTCGCCGACTCCTTCAGGGCGGCGGTGTCGCCCTTGGTGGGCTGGTGCTGAGTACCTGGCTGCCGCCGCTGGTAAGCCGTAGCGCCGCAGCTGAGGCAGCCGCTGCGGGACAACTGGGCGATCGCACTGCGGAGGGCTTCGGCGCCTTCGTGCGGGTGGCCCAGGATGGTCGGGTAACGGTGATCTCGCCAAAGATCGAAATGGGGCAGGGCGCCCAGACCGGTATCGCCATGATGGTCGCCGAGGAGCTGGAAGTGGGCCTGGATTGCGTGAGCATCCAGGAAGCACCGCCGAACTCAGCGCTGTATACCGACAGTATCCTGCAGTTCCAGGCGACCGGAGGCTCCACGTCCACCCGCTATACCTGGGAGCCACTACGCCGGGCTGGCGCCACTGCGCGCATTCTGTTGGTGCAGGCGGCGGCCCTGCGTTGGAAGGTGGCGCCTAGCCAGTGCCGGGCGGAGAACGGTCGAGTGCTGGGACCTGATGGTCAGCAGGCTGATTACGGTGAATTGGTCGATGCCGCCGCGACATTGCCGCTGCCGCAGAGCGTACCGCTGAAAACACCGGAACAATTCAAACTGTTGGGCACACCCGCCCGTCGCCTGGACACACCGGACAAGGTCAACGGCAAGGCCCGTTTCACCATCGACCTGCAGGTCCCAGGGATGCTCGTTGCCTCCAGCCTCACTTGTCCGGTGCACGGCGGACGCCTGCGTTCTCTCGATGAAGGCCTGGCCCGCCAGGTTCCCGGAGTGCTCGATATCGTGCGGCTGGACAATGCCGTGGCGGTCACCGCGAGCAATTTCTGGGCGTGCCAACAGGCGCTCAAGGCCTTGCGCATTGAATGGGATCTGGGGCCGCACGCCGGCACCAGTTCCAAGCAATTGGACCAGGCGCTGATCGAGGCGAGCAGCCGCGATGGCGTGGTGGCCAAGCGCGCAGGAGATATTGAGCAGGCCAGGAAGCAGGCTACGAGTCAGTTCGAGGCAGTCTACGAGCAAGCCCTGCTGTCTCATTCGCCGCTGGAACCGATGAGTTGCGTGGCCCACGTGCGCGCCGACGGTTGTGACCTCTGGGTCGGAACCCAGGTACCCGTCTTCGCCCAGCAGACTGCAGCCAAGGTCACCGGCCTGCCAGCGGAGAAGATCCAGGTGCACAACCAATTGATCGGTGGTGCCTTTGGCCGTCGCCTGGAGTTCGACTTCATTACCCAGGCTGTTGCCATTGCCCGCCAGGTGAGCTACCCGATCAAACTCATCTGGAGCCGCGAGGAGGACATGACCCATGACCTCTATCGCCCGCTCTACGCCGACCGACTGCAAGCCGCGCTGGATGAGCAGGGCCGTCCCCTGGGCTGGGAGCATCGCATCGCTGGCGCCTCAATCCTTGCCCGCTATGTCGGCAGCCTGCCCCCCAGCGGAGTGGATGCCGACGCGGTAGAAGTGGCAACCGATCCCATCTACCGACTGCCGCATCTCCAGGTGCGCTACATCCGCCAGGATCCGGAGGTGGTTCCCGTTTCCTGGTGGCGCGGTGTGGGTCCGCTGCGTAGCACATATGCCTTGGAGTGTTTCATCGACGAGCTGGCGCACAACGCCAAGGCCGACCCACTGAACTACCGCCTGGGCCTGATGGAGGGCCAGCCGCGCGCCCAAGCAGTGCTTCGTCTACTGGCCGAGAAGAGCGACTGGAGCCATCCGCTGCCGGCAGGGCAGGGCAGGGGCGTGGCAGTCAGCGCAGTGTTCGGCAGCTATGTTGCGACCCTCGTCGAGCTGGAGATGCACGGCGATTCGGGCTTGCGCATCAAGCGCCTGGTCAGCGTAGTGGACTGCGGCTTCGCTACCAACCCAACCTCAGTAGTCGCGCAAATTGAGGGTGGCACCTTGTTCGGCCTGTCCGCCTCGTTGTTTAACGAGATCCTCGTCGAGAACGGCCAGGTGCAACAGAACAACTTCCATACCTACCGGCAGCTGCGCATCAGTGAAGCGCCACCGGTGGAGGTGCACCTGGTGCCTAGTCTGGAAGCGCCAGGCGGCGTTGGCGAGGCCGGCACCGCCCTGATCGGGCCCGCGCTGGTCAACGCCCTACATGCTGCGTCCGGCAAGCGTATTCGCCGTCTGCCGTTGAGCCGTTCCGGCTACTACCCGGTTTGAGGACTCTCCAATGAAGCTAATAACGACCCTGATGGCATTGGCCGGCGGCGCTTTGCTAGCGCAGGCAGTGCAGGCCGATGACGAACTGCTGAGAAAGGGTGAATACCTGGCCCGCGCTGCCGACTGTGTGGCCTGCCACACGGCACCGGGCGGCAAGCCGTTTGCTGGTGGCGTCGAGTTCAAGCTGCCGTTCGGCTCGCTGTTCTCACCCAATATCACCCCCGACAAGGACACTGGCATTGGTGCGTGGACCGATGACGAATTTGTCAGTGCCCTGCAGAAAGGTGTTGGACTCGACGGTAAGCACTATTACCCCGCGTTCCCCTATACGTCGTACACGAAGATGTCACGGGATGACATCCTGGCCATCAAGGCCTACCTCGGCAGTCTGGAGCCAGTCAGCCAGACGCCGCCGGAAAACACCTTGGGCTTTCCGTACAACCAACGGTGGGGCATGGTCTTCTGGAACTTGATGTTCCTCGATGATCAGCGCCTGCAGGCGGACTCCCAGCGCTCTGCGGAGTGGAACCGCGGCCGCTATCTGGTGGAGGGGCCGGGCCACTGCGGCGAATGCCATTCGCCGCGCAATCTGTTCCAGGCTGTGAGCGCCGACCGCTCGCTGGCCGGCAATCTGATCCAGGGCTGGAACGCCTACAACATTAGTTCCGATCCGAGTCACGGCATCGGCGCCTGGCCTGCGGACGTGCTCGCTCGCTACCTAAAGGAAGGCGCCGCACCTGGCTGGGGCGTTGCTGCCGGGCCAATGGCCGAGGTGGTGGAGCACAGCCTGAAACACTTGAACGACGCGGACCGCCAGGCGATTGCCGTGTACCTCAAGGACACGCCAGCCCGGGATGAGGGCGTGGCGCGCCCGCAGCACCCAGCAGTGTTAGAGCAGACGGCAAACAATCCGCTCGGCCACAAGCTCTTCGCTGATGCCTGCGCCAGCTGCCACCGCTGGGATGGGACCGGTGCGCAGAGCCCCACGGCAGCACTGGTGGGCCTGAAGACGCTCAACGACCCCAGCGCAAGTAACCTTCTGGGCATGCTGTTGAGCGGCCACGGCTCGGGCGATGCCAGGGTGGATCGGCGCATGCCGGCGTTCGGCAAGATCTACGGCGACCAAGAGCTTGCTGCCTTGAGTACCTTCCTGCTGCAGCGTTTTGGCGAAAGCGGCGCCCAGGTGTCGGCGCAGGCGGTCGCCACGCGCCGCGGCGAGTCCCTGCATTGACAGGACGTTGCCCATGTCCAGCCTGATCTCACTGCTGAATGCACTGCTGGCCGAGCGCGACACCGGCCATGAAAGCGTGCTCGCCACTGTCGTCAAGGTCGAAGGTTCCGCCTACCGGCGTCCCGGCGCGCGCATGCTGGTCTCGCGCTTCGGCCGTCCGGAGGGGACCATAAGCGGCGGCTGCCTGGAAGCGGACGTGGCCAGGAAAGCCTGGTGGCTGACAGAAAAAGGGCCTGTGGTACGCAGCTACAGCACGGCACTAGAGGACGAGGACGGCGAAGAGGCGCTGAGCTTTGGCCTGGGCTGCAACGGCAAGGTCCATGTTCTGTTCGAGCGGCTGCCGGCCAGCGGGCCCTGTCCTCTGCTCGATACCTTCGACCGGGTTCGCGACACGCAGCAGCCGGCAGCCATTGCTACCGTGATTGCCAGCTGCGGCTGTGACGCGCCTCAGGTCGGCGCGCGCCTGTTGCTCGCACCGGAACGGCCTGCCGCCGGCGAGCTGCTGCAATCCCGGCTAATCGGTGAGATAAGCCGGGACTTGCAAAGCGCACTGTTGCACGGCCGCTCCTCACGAGCGCTGTATCAGTGCGAGCAAGGTGAGGTCGAGGTGTTTCTGGAGTACCTGCCGGCCGTTCGACGCCTGGTGTTGTTCGGTGCCGGGCACGATGCCCAGCCACTGGTGCGCATGGCCAAGGAACTGGGCTGGCACGTCACGGTGATCGACGGCAGGGTGCACTTCGCCAGGGCCGAGCGTTTTCCCGATGCCGATCAGGTAATTGTGGGCGATGTCCAGCAACCATTTCCCTTTGGCGAGTTAGTGCGAGGTGCGGCGGTAGCCGTGATGACCCACAGCCTGGCGCAGGACGCACACTGGCTGGAGGGCGTGCTACGAAGCGAGCCCTGCTATGTCGGTCAATTAGGCCCCCGCGATCGCACCGAACGGCTGTTGGCCGGTATGGGCGAGTTGCCGGGCGTGGAGCGCCTGCATTACCCCATCGGCCTCGACCTGGGCGGGGACACCCCGGAAAGCGTAGCCATGGCAGTACTTGCGGAAATCCAAGCGGTACTCAACAGCCGCACTGGCGGAAGCCTGCGATTGCGCTCCTCGAAGATCCACGAGATCGATTCGCTAACTAGCGACGACTCAGAGAGCGAAAGAGCCAACTCTCCTGCAGGGCGGCTGTTCGCTTTGCATCGCTGAAGTACAACCATCGAGTGAAGTCGACATGAATCAAGAAATACGGGTTGTTGCGGTACTACTGGCACGGGACGGCAAAGAGCAGGAGGTAGAGCGGATTCTGCGCGCCGGTGTCCTGCCATCGAGGGCCGAGAATGGGTGCTTGTCCTATGTATTGCATCGTGACCTCGACGAGCCGGGGCGCTTCGTGTTCATCGAAGGTTGGGCGGACCATGCAGCTATAGATCGGCATCGCCTGACTCCGCATTACAAGGCAATGGCCAATGCTCTCATCGACTTGTTGGTCGATCGCCAAGTGTTCCTTCTTGACGAGTTGAACGCGGAGCTACACGTACCTTCGGCTTCAAGCAAGAGACTCGTGGAGTGATAGCAGACCGGTTTGGCCGACGCTTTCGCAAGCTCCGGGTGAGTCTGACCGCTGCGTGCAATTACGCCTGCACTTACTGTGTGCCGGATGGCCGTCGCTTGGTGGCAGCGCGTGATGAGCTTTCCGCAGCAGCAATGCTCCGGGCCATCGAGATGCTGGTCGACGTTGCGGGCATCGAGGCGTTGCGTTTCACCGGTGGTGAGCCGTTGCTGAGTGAGAAGCTTGGCCCACTGCTCGAAGGGGCCAGCACCCTAGGTCTGAGAGACCTCAGCCTCACAACCAATGGACAGTTGCTCGCGAGAAAACTGCCTTTGCTGCTTGGCGCTGGCATCAAGCGGATTAATGTTTCGCTGGATACGCTTGATGCTTCCAGCTTTCGCCTGATTGCCAGAGGAGGGGATCTGCTGAGTGTGCTACTGGGTTTGGATCAGGCGCGCTTGGCGGGCATTGATATCAAGATCAACATGGTTCCGATGCGCGGCCAGAACCTAAATCAGGTGCTACCCATGCTTGAGTTCTGCCTTGAGCAAGGTTTTGAACTGCGCTTGATCGAGCTCATGCGTATGGGGCACCTGGCTTCCCAGAGAGATGTGCTAGCCAGGCAGTTCGTCAGTCAGCAGGAGCTTCTGGACCTCATTGGCCAGCGCTACGCTTTTACGCCGGAGGAAACTCCGTCAGGCTCTACCGCTGCACGTTACCGGATTAATTCACAAGGCTTCTTCGGCATTATCGCTAATGAGAGCAGCCCATTCTGTAGTGGTTGCGACCGGCTCAGACTGTCTTCCTCCGGCTGGCTCCATGGCTGCCTGTCCTCGGGGCATAAGCACTACCTGGGCGACTTACTCGACCGTCCGCTCAGTGAGGCGAAAGGTCCGCTTCGGCAGCTCCTCGGCAAGGCGCTTGCGGACAAGCAGGAGGTTGCCTTCACGGGGAGCCGGTTGATCATGAAGGCGGTCGGTGGATAGCACTTGCTTCGCGGAATCCCCCGGCCCTTTCGGGGCCAGGGGTTGGTATGCCGGCCTAGAAGTGATAGGTCAGCTGGGCGGTAAGCCCGTGCGCACTATTGTCATACTTGGCGCTGTATGCAGGCTGTAACCCGGATTCGTTGGCCTGGTGGAGCGACGCGGTGTTTTCCCAAAGATAGGCGTAGGCGACATCCAAGGTCAGGGTTTCACTTGGTGAATAGCCAAAGCCCAAGGTAACCGTTTTCCGATCTCCCACTGGAATGCGGACAGTGCGATCAGCGTTGGTCGTGGGGGAGGGGTCATATGCGAAGCCCGCGCGCAGGATCCATTGGTTGTCGAGCTGATAGGACCCACCAACCGCTAGCGCCCAGGTGTCATGCCAGTTCATCGGTTCGGCGATGTGCTCGAACCCTAGGCGCTGGCCCAATGCAGGCACACCCTTGTTCACGGCCTCGATCTGGTCAAGTCGGCTCCAGCGCGTCCAGGTCGTTCCCAGGTAGCCGGTCCATCGCTCATCGAAATGATGTGTGAAGGAGATATCCAACGACTCGGGCAGCGTGACGTCCAAGCTGGTGTCGTACTTACCATTCAGACCGAGGAAGGACGGCGAGTTCTCGACTTGGGTATGCCCCTTCAGGTGGTAATCGACCTTGGAGTGATACGTCATGCCGAAGCGGGTGGCCTCGTTCAGGTCGACCAGCAGACCGACGTTGTAACCAACGGCAGTGTCATCCCCCTCGATCTTCAGATGCGCATCTCCCTTGCCCGGATTCAGCGCCGCGGTGGCCAGATCGTTCTTCAAGGTGCCTTCGATGCGGTTGAATGTGGGGCCAAAGCCAATGGCAAACCGATCGTTGATCTTGTAGCTCAGCGTCGGCTGCACAGTGATCACCTGTACCTTGCTGTAAGACCCGTGGTACCGGCCTTGGAAGCTGCTCTCGTAGTCATTGATGATGCCGTAGGGAACGTACATACCGAGACCGAAGCTGAAGCGGTCATCAATAGGGGTGGCAAGGTAGGCAAATGGCACCGCGGCCAGCGGGACCGAGTCCCCCTTGCTGGTACCTGCCGCAGCGCTTTGAGCGCCACTGATGTCATCTTTCGCATTGACGACAGCAAGACCGGCACTGATTTGCGTGCCTTTCAGTTTGGACAGCCCCGCCGGATTCCCGTAAAGGGTACTGGCATCTAGAGCCGAGGACGCACGGCCAGCATAAGCTGTTCCGGCACCACTGGCGCTTTGTTCGTTAATTGCAATGCCATTGGCAGAGGCGTTCAGCGACAGCGCGCTGGCCGTGAAAGCCAAGGCGCCCTGAATCAGGTGTTTGTTCACTGCGGGTACTCCGAACAGGAAAAGCGCGACGGACACCTTCCTGCCGACAAGACCGGAGAAAGGTGTCACGAATGAAGCGTTTTTTTAAGGAGGCGAGGGGAGGTCGATCTTAGTTACATAACGATCTTATCGGCGATAAGATTAGGTCGCCGTCCTTCAAGCTTGCAATGATCGAAATCGACAGATTCATGATCCTGAACAACAGGCCTACCGATCAATCGATCGGAATGCAGGCTGATAGGGAAGAGGGCCGGGCAGCCAATGCTTGCCACCCGGCCGGTGCTCAGTCGGCGTAAGTTGGGTAGTCCGTGTAACCAGCCGCGGCCCCGCCATACATGGTCTCAGGGTTCAGCGGGTTCCACGGCCAGCCGTGGGCGATACGCGCCGGAAGATCGGGATTGGCAATGAAGGGGCGTCCGAAGGCGATGAGGTCGCCGAGATTCGCCTCCAGAATGTTCGCGCCACGTGTCGCGGTATAGCGACCGGCGTAAATGATGCAACCGCTGAAGGCGTTTCTAACGTCTCGGCGAAAGTCTTCAGGCAGATCCGGAGCGTTGTCCCAATCGGCCTCGGCGATAGAAAGGTAGGCGATGCCCGCGGCCTCCAGCATATTGATGGCCTCGATATAGGTGGTGTGGGGGTCCTCCTCGACAAGCCCTAGGTAGACACGCGCTTCATCGGTACTGGCGAACAGCGGGGCAAAGCGGACACCAAGTCTGTCGGGGCCTACCACACCGGCCACGGCCTGGACGATCTCGCGCAGGAAGCGCAGTCGATTCTGAAGCGAACCACCATATTCGTCGTCGCGCTGGTTGGTTTGTGCCGAAATGAACTGATTGACCAGGTACCCGTTGGCGCAATGAATTTCCACACCGTCGAAACCTGCATCCAAGGCATTCCGGGCCGCTTGGGCGTAGAGCTGTACTAGCTCCTTCACTTCTTTCGTGCTCAAGGCGCGCGGCATTGAAGGAGTAGCCAAGGTGCCTGTGCCAGGGCCCGTCTCGATGAACACGCTGACTTGATTCGCAGGAATGGCCGAGGGAGCGACAGGAGCGTCGCCATTGGGTTGCAATGAAGTATGTGACACCCGGCCGACATGCCAGAGCTGAGCGAAGATGATGCCTCCCTCCGCGTGCACGGCATTTGTGACCTTACGCCAACCATTGATCTGCTCGGGGGTATGGATGCCTGGTGTCCAGGCGTACCCTTGGCCCCGCGGCTCGATTTGGGCCCCCTCACTGATCAGAAGGCCGGCACTGGCGCGTTGCCGATAATAGGACGCCATCAGTTCGTTGGGCACATTTCCGGGCTGGCTGCTTCGTTGGCGGGTCAGCGGAGGTAAGGTGATGCGATTGCGAAGGGTATAACGCCCGAGTTTCACGGGTTGAAAGAAGCTCTGGGTACTCATGTCTATGGTCTCGAAGTGCAAGTGCGTCCGGTATTAGCAATAGGGACCCGCCTCCCGCCAAACCGGCAGGAGGTCCAGGAGGTAGTCGGGATTAAAAGGGCGCGTCGATATCGACGACGTCGATCAGCTTATGGTTGACGAATTCCTTGATGCCCAGGCCAATGAGCTCGCGCCCGTAGCCAGAGCGCTTGATGCCACCGAAGGGCAGATCGGCCTTTGAGGTGCTGGGATGGTTAACGAACACCATGCCAGTGGAGATGCGCTTGGCCACCTCGGCGCCATGTTTGGCATCGGCGGTGAACACCGAGCCACCCAGGCCGAACGGCGAATCGTTGGCGATACGTACGGCATCCTGCTCGTCCTTGGCGCGGAAGATCATCGAGACAGGGCCGAAGAACTCCCAGTAATAGGCTGGATTTTCAGGTGTTACGTTGGTCAGGATGGTCGGCTGAACGAAGGCTCCCTGACTTGGCACCCTGGGCCCAACTTCAATGGCCGTCGCACCGTCTTCGACGGCATCACGGATCTTCTGGCGAATTTCGTCAGCGGCGGCCTGTGACGACAGGGGCGCCAGTGTGGTGTCGGGGGCAAAGGGATCTCCAGCCTTGAGCTGGGCTACCCCGTCTGTGTACAGACGCAGGAACTCGTCATAGACCTCGTCCACCACGATCATGCGTTTGGAGGAAATGCAGACCTGGCCCGCATTCCAGTGACGCCCGAGCACGGCCCATTTCACCGTCTTTTCCATCTCGGCATCGCGCAGCACTACGAAGGCGTCCGCACCACCCAATTCCAAGGTCGACTTCTTCAGTGCCTTGCCGGCCTGCGCAGCGATGATTGCACCGGCCCCTTCGGAACCGGTCAGAGCAACACCATGCACGCGGTCATCATTGAGGATGGTCTCGATCTGTCGACGTGTGGCGTACAAGTTGCGGAATGCACCCGAGGGCAACCCGGAGTCGCAGAACAGCTTCTCAAAAGCTGCGGCACACTGCGGTACGGTTGACGCGTGCTTGAGCAACAAGGTGTTGCCGGCGGCCAATTGCGGCGCAAGGATGCGCGCGATCTGATAGTAGGGAAAGTTCCACGGCTCGATGGCGAGGATGATGCCCAGGGGCTCGTGAACAAGCGTTGCATCGCCCTCAGATGGATCAGCCACCGGCAGTTTCTCAGGGGCCAGCAGTGCCTCTGCATGTTTGGCGTAGTACTCGAGGATTCGCGCCGAGATCTCGACTTCCCCCAGCGCCTCGGCGGTGATCTTGCCCATCTCCAAGGTCAGCAGATAGGCATAGTCGTTGGCCTGTGTGCGAAGCAGGTCGGCGGCGCGCTGAAGAATTGCGCCGCGCTCGGTGAAGGAGCGCTCCTTCCAGTCAAGGAACGCGTTGTGGGCATCGTCCAACGCCTGCTCGACTTGAGCGTCAGTAGCCTCGGGGAAGGTCTTGAGCAATTCCCCGGTATAAGGGTTGATAGTGGCGTAGGCCATGTGTTTCTCCTTCTCGTGGAATGAAATTCTCTGCCGTGGGGGAGGTGGAGCCAGGCGTTGAAAATCAGCTCATTCAGCTGGTGTGTAGCGTTCCAGCCAGTGGGCATACGGTGCCGGCAATACCCATGTCGGGCGCTCAAGACCCAGAGCGAGGGCAGCCACATATGGCCAATGCGGGTCAGCGAGGTGGGCACGGCCGACCATGACCAGGTCCACTTGTCCATCGCGTACTACGCGCTCGGCCAGGGTGGGTGAGTCGATACCCCAGGCTGTTGCAACGGGAATATCAGCCTCACGACGAATCCGTTCGGCGATTGGCGCAAGGAATGCTGGAGCCCAAGGAATGTCTGCGTCCGGGATGTTGAAGCCCATGCTCACATCAATCAGGTCGGCGCCTGCATGTTTGAGGCCTCGAATCAGGGCAATGGATTCGAGCAAGGTCTGCTCGTCCTGCCCGTCGTACTCGATCACGCCGAGTCGCACCGTCAGTGGAAGATTCTCTGGCCAGACTTTGCGCACCGCAGACAGCGTTTCGATGAGGAATCGACCACGGTTCTCCGCAGAACCACCGTAGATATCGGTGCGCTGGTTGGCGTGTGCCGAGAGGAAACTCTGGCCCAGGTAACCGTGCGCGAAATGCAGCTCCAGCCATTCGAAGCCCACCGACAAGGCCCTGCGGGCTGCCATTACGAAGTCTTCGCGCACGCGCGCAATGTCGTCCAGACTCATCGCCCTGGGGACTTTCGGTAAATGAGCGCCAAAAGCGATGGCCGAGGGTGCGATGGTTTGCCAACCCCGTGGGTCGCCGTCGGCGATATGGTCATCGCCCTCCCATGGGCGATTGGCGCTGGCCTTGCGGCCTGCATGGGCGAGCTGAATGCCAGCCACGGAGCCGGCAGCTTTGACCGCCTGAACAACAGGAGCGAATGCCGCAGCTTGTTCGTCGTTCCACAAACCAGCGCAGCCAGGCGTGATGCGCCCTTCAGGGGAAACAGCGGTCGCTTCCACTATCACCAGCCCTGCGCCACCACGGGCCATGCCCGCGTAGTGGATATGGTGCCACTCGTTGACCCGCCCTTCGTCGGCGAGGTACTGACACATCGGCGGTATGGCAATCCGGTTGCGCAGAAGAGTGCCTTTGAGCTCGAACGGTTCGAAAAGCGCAGACATCTTGGTTCTCCGATTGAGTTCAGGGAAAAATTCACCCGCATCGCCTGGCTGGAGCCCTGCAATGGAGAGTCGGTAACGCGTGGTTGGTAGGTGCGAGTCAGCCGGGTGTCAGTTCAGCGAGCAGGCTCGTCCAACTGCAGCCCGTAGAGCATGTAGGGCTTCACTCGCTCGTCCTTGCCATCGTGAAATAGCGCCTGCCGGTGTAATTGGTTGGCAGTGAAGTAGAGCCAGCCACCGTGCAGCGCGAGGGTGTCTGGCCACTGGATCCGCGGATCTCGAGCGAGCGTCGTCCAATGCCCTGCGGCATCGCGACGGCGAATGGCACCTTGCTCATAATCCGTGGCGTAGATGCGGCCAAACGAATCGGCTTCTATGCCGTCGGAGGCACCTTTCTCCCCCAGGTCCTGTACCGCAGCCGCGATCTCGTCTTCTGTGAGGCTTCGATCACGCAGCAACCTGGTAGGGACCGAGAATAGGTGTCGGCTCGAGAGGGGCGAGTAGTACAACGTTGCGCCATCCTGCGACAGGGCTACACCGTCGGCCCCCACAGCGAATCGGGAGGGCGTCTTACCAGGCAACCTGACCATCAGTGCCTGCCCTTCCAGTTGTGGCACGAAATCAGGGTCCGGCTGGACCGATGCATGGCCGCTCAACCGGCGCCATGCTTCGCCGCTGGCCAGATCCACCACTATCAGAGCCGCTGGGCCGCGACTGGCGGAGTCGGTGATATAGGCATAGCCGGCGGAGCCGTCGTGGAAGTCAAAGCGTACATCGTTGAGGTAGGTTGTCGGCAGCACCACGGATGCCGGAAGCACCAGGCGACGCACGACCTTGTTGGCCTTCAGGTCCACCTGGACCAGTTTGGCGCCACCGGGGATAGGCTGCCCGAGGCCGGGTGCCGCCGTATCGAGAATCCAGAGGCTGCCCCGCTGATCGGCAACGACGCTTTGCACGCTGATGAGACCTTGCCCAGGATGCGCCAAGTCCTGCTGATTGATCGTCAGACTGGGGAAGGGAACGACGTCTTGCCCACGAATCTCCCCGACGGTGTAAGGCACTTCATCACCCCAACGCGGAAAGTTGACAAAAATCCGGCCATCCTCGCTGACCGTTATGCCAGTTGGCATCGCTCCTTTGAAGGCGAAAATTGGCCTGATGTTATTGCTGACTTGATCCTTCGCAGGATCGATGTCACTCATAGCCTGTGATGATGGGGCTACTATCGCTGCGGCGAAAAGCAGCGACGCAGTGGCAATGCAAATTCTTCGGAAATCAGTACTCCGATTCCGGGCTGCCGAAATTGGCATGGGATACCTCTCCACATCAGCGCAAGGCAAAACCCAGCGCGTTCAAAGCATCACGCAAACGGTGTCGGCCGCTCAGTGAATCCGGTCCCTGTACTCGCTCCGCGGCCTGGCTCGACCAGGAACGATCATCGCGCTGTTGACGCCGTTGGAAGTCACTCATCTGCAAGTCGTAGGCGGTAACGGCCTCCGCCTCGGCAGCGGCGTCATAGCACTCGCGGTGAAGCACCACAGATTGCGCCAAGCGTGGCTTGATCTCGGCGAGCAGTTCCGGATGGGGATAGCCGACACACATGCCGAACACCGCAAAAGTGCCACTCGGCAACTTCAACTCTTCAGCCACTGCTTCCGGGTGGTTACGCATCCCACCGATGTAGACGATTCCCAGTCCTTGGGCTTCGAAAGCGAGCGCGGCGTTCTGAGCGGCCAGCGCCGCATCCACGACACCGACGGTGTAACTTTCCAAGTAATCGGTACCCTCTGTTGGCACGTGCAAGGCTTGGCCTAACCGGCGCAGACGCGACCAATCCACTAGCCAGACCAGAAGCAGGGGAGCGTTCTCAACATGGCGCTGGTTTCCAGACAGCCGGGCGAGCCGCGCAAGACGCTCGCGATCTCGCACAGCGAGCACACTCCAGGCTTGCAGGTTCGAGGAGGTCGAGGCTGACTGGGCTGCAGCGATTGCCCAATTCAATGTTTGCTCATCAACAGCCACATCGCTGTAGGCACGTACCGAGCGATGCCGAAGAATCTGCCCGATCAACATGTCGGGCATGGGTAGGGCGGTTGGCTCGCCATAACGAGCTTGCCAAGCATCAAGAACTTCGTGTTGAAGGTTCATGGTTTACTTCCCGGGGAAGGTGCCTGCACAAGTCGTGATCAACAACGCTGATCGCGACTTGTGCGGGCTGGTCAGACTGGTGAAATGTCAGTGCCCTCGATCAGGAACACGCGGTACTCCGCCCCCTTGAGACGATGCTGCAATGCCGCCTGATAAGCTGAGCTGGTGTACCAGGCTCGAGCGGCTGCCATATCCGGGAAACGCAGAATGACTGCCCCCTCGATCGGCGTACCTTCCAACACCTCCAGCTCACCGTAGAAAGCCAGACGGGTGACATCATGTCCTTCTCGGGCGGCCGGAGCCTCCTGCGTATAACGTTGCAGTTCGGCAGCGTCAGTCGTGCGCTCGCGGGTGAAGACCACAAAGGCGGACATCCGGGCCTCCTTAGCTCAGTATCTGGAGCAGCGCGCGAGCTGTCGCTTCGGAGGAGGCCGGGTTCTGGCCGGTGACGAGCAGCCCATCGACTTCCACGTGGGCGTTCCAGTCGGCAGCCTTGCTATAGCGACCACCGTTCGCCTTGAGCATGTCCTCTACCAGGAATGGCACAACCTGAGTCAGGCCTACGGCATCCTCCTCGCTGTTGCTGAATCCGGTGACCGCCTTGCCGAACACGAGCGGCTTGCCATCACTTCCTTTAACGTGACGGAGCACAGCCGGGGCATGGCAGACAGCGCCGACCGGTTTGCCGGACTGGATCGCCTTCTCGATCAAGGCAATCGAGGAGGGATCCTCGGCAAGATCCCACAGCGGACCATGGCCACCAGGGTAAAAGACTGCATCGAACCCGCCGACGTTGACGTCACTCAGCTTCAGCGTATTAGCTAGTGCCTGGGTGGCAATCGGATCAGCCTCGAAACGGCGAGTAGCCTCGGTCTGGAAATCGGGAACATTGCTTTTCGGGTCCAGCGGCGGTTGGCCGCCTTTGGGAGATGCCAGGGTCAGTTCTGCACCGGCATCAATGAAGGCGTAGTAGGGGGCTGCCAGCTCTTCGAGCCAGAAGCCGGTCGGCTCGCCGGTGTTGCCCAGTTTGTCGTGAGAGGTGAGGACTAAGAGGATCTTCATGAGGATGTTTACCTATCGGTACGGGGGAGGGGAATGCGGCAAGTGGGCTGATCAATGACCCTACCGCAGTGTCAAAGGCTTGCTTCCAGAACACGCCGACAGACTGCTGGCGTGACATCTCCTGATTCACCGAGCCTGGTCAGTCGGTGGGTTTCGAGTTGGCTTATCAGGGCATCAATGTCGTTGACGCCCAGTTGGTAGTCCGCCAGATGCGTCGGTAACCCAAGTTTTTCGAAGAACGCACGAGTTCGCTCAATCGCTGCATCGATACGCTGTTCTTCGTCCCCTTCGGTGATCTGCCAGACGCGCGCGGCGTATTGCAGCAACTTGTGGCGCTTTGCTTGGCGCCGAACCTGAAGGTTGGCAGGAAGCACGATGGCAAGAGTGCGTGCATGATCGATGCCGTGAAGCGCAGTGAGCTCATGCCCGATCATGTGGGTGGACCAGTCCTGCGGAACACCAGCTCCAATCAATCCGTTCAATGCGAGGGTGGCGGACCACACGAGATTGGCGCGGCTGTCGTAATCGGCGGACTCATCCAGAACCTGCGGAGCGATTTCGATCAGCGTCTGTAGAAGGCCCTCGGCGAAGCGGTCTTGGACCCGGGCGTCGACGGGGTAGGTCAGGTACTGTTCCATCACATGGGTGAAGGCATCTGCCACACCGTTTGCCAGTTGGCGAACGGGAAGCGTGTAGGTTTTGCTCGGATCAAGAATCGAGAAGCGCGGGAACACATGTGGACTGCGGAACGGCAGCTTGGCCTGGGTCTCCCGACGGGTAACCACTGCGCTCTGGTTCATTTCCGAGCCGGTCGCCGGGAGGGTAAGCACTGAGCCAAATGGCAATGCTCCCCGAATATTTACTCCCCGTGTCTCCAGAATGTCCCAGGCATTAGCGTCGTAGCCAACAGCCGCGGCAACGAACTTGGTGCCATCGATAACCGAGCCCCCACCGACAGCCAAGAGAAAATCCAAGCGCTGGCTGCGGACCAACTCCACAGCTTGCATCAGAGTTTCATAGCTGGGGTTTGGCTCTATACCACCGAACTCTTGCACTTCCCGGGAGCCCAACGCCTCGCGAACCTCACCGAGCGTGCCGTTCACACGGGCGCTCTGGCCGCCGTAAAGCACCAGGACACGCGCCTCGGCTGGAACCAGTTCATCCAGGCGGGGGATAGTCTCGTTGCCGAAGACAATTCGTGTGGGGTTGTAAAACTCAAAATTGAGCATTGGGCTCACTCCGAATAAGTAGACCAGTCGACTAGTATTTGGGTAAATTTTTTACATCGATTGACTCACAAGACGGATGTCGGACCGAGCAGCAGAAGGGTGGTTTCGAAAGCAGCCTCTAACGGCACCCGATCGCGGGTGATCTTGGCGCGCAGACTAGCTCCGAGCCAAAGCTGGTACAGCATGGCTGCCAAGCCACGAGCATCGGTAGTGTCCGGCAGTGAACCGTCGACGACAGCTTCATTTACTGCATTGGCTAGGCGATCAATAACGCGCTCAGTGCCATCCCGGAGTACCACGCGCATCGGCTCCGACAAGTCACTGACTTCGGCTGCCAGCTTGACTGCCAGGCATTTCCCCTTGGGATCACAGGTTGCTTGGGTTTCCAGCCAGTTTGCCCAGTAGCTCAGCAATCGCTGCGCGGCGGACGCTCCAGGACAGCGCAATAGAGCTTCCAATTGAGCCATGTAGTCGCCGAAATAGCTCTCCAACAGCGCTTCACCGAAGGCCTCCTTCGAGGTGAAGTAGTGATAGAACGATCCTTTCGGCACATTCGCCGCCTGAAGGATTTCGCTCAAGCCAACGGCAGTGAATCCTCGGCCGGCGATGAGGACCTGGGCTGTGCCCAGGATGTGTTGACGAATATCAGTGGTGATCTGTGTGCTCATGGATCCCACCTTAACAATAATTAGACCAGTCGTCTACATTCTGTTTTAATCAGCCAATCGAAGCTGGCGCGCAGGAATGCGGGAGCATGACACTTGAGCGCGGAAAGCATCCGGAGATGAAGCTCTCTGGCCATCGCCGTAATTTCCTCTTCGGCCGCAATGTCCGCGAGGTTTCGGCACCAGAAAAGTGGCCAGCGGCATGGTCGCAAGGAAATTTGAACCAGCGCCTGGCTCCTGGGTGATAGCATGCCGCCATCAAGCTCAACGTCCCCTCGATAATAGGTGCCAGAAACGTTGTGACTCCCCACGAACGAGTGTGAAGTCAAATTAGCCGTCACCCGTTTGATAGGAGCTAGGCCATGGTAAGGCCTTTAGAAAAGCTGACAGGAAAGGGGGAGCGCTACACACGACGCGCCTCTGTTGAGGTAGAGATTTCTGAGTTGGAGGACATCGCCCTCGATGAGCTAGTCAAACACTGCAAATTGCGACCAAAGACGGTATCCACTGAGGCACTTCTTTACTTTGTACGGATCACACCAGCGTCGTCGCCAAGCCGTGAGCAGCTCTTCACTGAGCTGATGCGAAGGACGTTGGCAGCACTGCCAGGAGCAGGAAGCGAAACCGGTGGAAGCACGGGCTTCAGCAACCTAGCAATTCGCGATCGAGTGTTCGATTCCTTTGTTGATCAAATTTTGGCCGAACAGACGGAATACAACGAGCAACTCGATTACTATGAAGTCAATTTCAATCATGCGCTGAAAGCGGACTGCGCCGATGCAAAACGCCAGATCTGGAAGGAGGAAAATCGCTCGGAAGGATTGGTTAACGATCAGGGGGAGATTTCCGCGGAGGTGGAGGAGGCTGCTGCAAACTATGCCTCGCTCGACGCCGATGAGCTTGATGAAGATTATTACCGGCGGCTGTTGGACGGCGCGATAGATACCTTACCGCCCATTCAGAGAAGAATTTTAGAAATGCTGCGTCTAGACTTCCCTATAGCATCTACCAATGTGGACACCCCCACAATCAGCAAAGCACTGGGTAAATCGGAAAAAACCATTCGTAATCAGCGTGACCGTGCATTCGCAACACTGCGGCGACGGTTTGAGCGAAAGGAGGAAATTCGATGAACCAGCAGTTGCCCATGTCCCGCGCCGAAGTACTACGAGCTTTTGCCGTGGAGCAGACCCCCGGGAAAGATACGCTCGCTCGCTATCTAACAGCGTATCCGCAATACGCCAATGACCTAGTAGACCTCTCTCGGGAGCTAAACAGCCCGTCACTCGATAGAGAGTTATCAGCAGAGGAGGTGCGTGCCGTGGATGCAGCAACGGCACGTTTCCGAGCTGCAGGCGGACTGCCAATCGTGCAAGCATTGAAGCCACAAGCATTCGTCTCAGCGGCGGCCAGCATGCAGCTCCCACTGCAGTCAATGATTGCACTCCGTGAGCGGCGGGTAGAGCTGAGTTCAATTCCCGCCAGATTTTTGCAGCGTCTTGCCCTGGAATTAGGGACTAGTCTAGAGCAGCTAAGCGATTATCTGGGGCAGGCAGCTATGGCGTCAGCGGCTCGGCAAAATAAGTCTTCCATGAAACCGGGGCCTGCAACCAAGGTGTCATTTGAGAAGGTATTGCTAGACGCTGGTGTACCTACCGAGCGTGTCCAGTCGCTTCTTGAGCAGGGGGAGTAGATGGATGCCATCGAGATTGCTAGGCAGCGGGCAACCGAACTTCATCTCGATGCGGTCAGAGAAGGACGTAATCCTTGGGCGCCCTATGAGTTTGCCGTCGCCGAGGCCAACGCTAGAGGGCTGCTAGTCGAGAAGTGTGCCCCGGGGGCGGAAATCCTAGATGGTGGTCGCGCAATTTTTGACGCTGACTACCGCCTGATCGTCCATGAGGACGCGGGCACACCTTTCGATCAGGCCTTCTTGGTGGCACATGAAATTGGTCACGCCGAGCTAGGTGATGATGAAGGCGCTGAGGGATTTGTAGAGATAGACCCTGCGCGCTCCGTAGAAGCCGCGCCAATCGGGCTAGATCGGGTGGTCGACTATAGCCCCCGTCAACGCCGCGAAGTACAAATGGACCTATTCGCCCGAGAGTTCCTTTTACCACGTCCTGTGGTTAGGGAATTACATATCGAGCAGGGCATGGGGTGCAGCGAAATTTCGACGCGACTCGGCGCCCCCTTTGATGTCGTCGCGCAGCAAATGCTTGATTCCCTGCTGCTTCCAATCGCGTCCCAGCCGGAGCGCGATACACCAGATGCTGAAATCCCACTTAACGAAGAGCAACGGCACGCAGCTGCTCATCGGGGGGACGCTTTCCTGCTCCAGGCCGGGCCCGGAACTGGCAAAACGCGTACGCTTGTCACGCGTGTTGAAGGACTGCTGGATGAGGGCGTCGACCCGCGCCGCATATTGCTCCTGACTTTCTCCAATCGGGCCGCAGCAGAAATGGCCGAGCGGATCGCTCGTAAGCGCCCGTCAGAAGCTGCAGCGCTATGGATTGGCACTTTCCATCGTTTCGGCCTAGATCTCCTCCGGCGTTTCCATGAGCTAGCTGATCTACCGTCTGCCCCCCGACTAATGGATCGCACTGAAGCAGTCGAGCTGCTGGAGTACGAATTTCCGCGCTTGGGCTTAGTGCACTACCGCGACCTTTACGATCCGGCACAAAGCATTTCGGATATTTTGACGGCGATCTCACGAGCAAAAGACGAGGTTGTTGACGCGCAACAGTATCGAGCCATGGCACAAGGTATGCTGGATGCAGCCCCAAGCCAGGAAGCTGTTGCCTCTGCAGAGCGCGCTCTGGAAGTAGCAAAAGTATATGAGGTATATGAAGGACTGAAGCGGCAGGCAGGTTGCCTGGACTTTGGTGATCTGGTCATGAGGCCGGTGCAAATGCTGGAGTCGAATGAAACAGCACGAGTCCAACTGCAGCAAACCTACGATCATATACTGGTCGATGAATACCAAGACGTGAACCGCAGTAGCGTGCGGTTGCTTGCAGCGTTGAAGCCTCAGGGCAGGCATCTGTGGGTGGTCGGTGACGCCAAACAGTCGATCTATCGCTTCCGAGGTGCATCGTCGTTCAATATTTCCCGCTTCGGCCGGGAAGATTTTCCTGGCGGCGTCAGAGGCTACCTAGAGCGAAACTATCGCTCCGTCCCAGCGATTGTCGAGACCTTCTCCGAATTTGCCACGGGTATGGCCACTGGCGGAGCGCACAGCCAGCTGAAGGCAGATCGCGCTCCTATATCCCAATCTGACGCACCGGAACTTAGAACTGTCACCTCTGCAGCCGAGACCAGCGCCGCCTTGGCCGACAGTATCAAGAGAATGAAGGAGACAGGCTTCCCCTATCGCGACCAGGCGGTGCTTTGCAGAGGGAATGAAAAGCTCTCGGAGCTTGCACAAGAACTAGAACGGTTGGAAATCCCAGTACTGTTCTTAGGCAGCCTATTTGAGCGGGAGGAAGTGAAGGACCTCGTCGTTTTGTTATCACTCTTGGTCGATAAGCGAAAAATGGGGTTGCTGAGAATTGGATGTTGGCCTGATTTTGCGATGCAGCTTGAGGACGTACTACCGCTCCTCGAACACCTTCGCGAGAGCGAGTGTCCGGCGGAGGGGTGGGGCGAGGCGTCAGCCGGAATATCTGTCGCTGGGGTGACCTCCGTAGGACGATTGAGGCAAGCCCTGGAGGGTTTTGATCATAGATCTGCCCCTTGGACCGTTCTGGCAACAGTCCTGCTGGATCGTACACGAACGGTCGCTAGGATCGCGTCGTCAGATCGAGTGACCGACCAGGCCCGCGGAATAGCCATCTGGCAGTTCTTGAACTTCGTGAGAGCTCAGCCGGTCGGGGACGGGCTCCCCGTCGTGAAGCTAATGGACCGCATACGCCGACTGTTGAGATTGCGCGATGAGCGAGATCTGAGGCAGTTACCAAGCTCTGCGAAAGGCATTGATGCAGTCAGGCTGATTACCATTCATGGCGCGAAAGGCCTCGAGTTTCCAGTTGTGCATCTGACAGGGTGCAATCAGGACAGTATGCCTGGAGCCTATCAGTCAGCCAAATGCCCGCCACCAGACGGCATGGTAATGGGAGCGGTGGGCACGCCAGACTCAGTGGGCCGTAGTGCCCATCTCCACGAACAGGAATGCCTCTTTTATGTAGCGATGTCGAGGGCGCGCGACAGGCTCTACTTTTATGGAGTTACGCGAAAGAGTAATGGCCATACTCGGCCGCTTTCGGAATATCTCCAACGTCTAGGCAATCTGCGCCATGAGGAAGACCATCCGTCTCTAAGGCTTCCAACCGCGCTCGACACCTTGCCATTACAAGTCGAGTTTTCCGGCCAACCTAGCTTCAGCTCCCAGGCTGTGGCGCTTTACGACTCGTGCCCGCGGCGCTTCTTGTACACGCACTTAATGCAGGTTGGGGGGCGGCGTCAGAGCACTGCATTCATGCAAATGCACGATGCCGTGCGCGATGTTCTAAAAGACATAGTTGGAGCAGGGAACTTCTCCTCGTACAACTGGGAAGAGAGGCTCGAACAATCCTTCCTGGACAGAGGGCTACATGAGCATGGTTACGTGGATGATTATCGAGACATCGCTCAATCCATGCTGCGATATTTTTTGACGTCTCGAAGTGGTGCAACCGTCGAACCTTTACAGGCCTGGACTCTCGATTTCGGCAGTGAGGTGATTGTCGTGCATCCGGATGAGATTCTAGTTAGAGGCAGCGTTCGTACGCTCCGCAAAGTCTTTACTGGCCACGCTCGTCGCTCCGAATCCAAAGACGTCGGAATCGCAGCAGTTCTACTGGCAGCCGAAGCTGCCCAGCCTCCATCCTCAGTAGAGTTGGTCTATCTGGCTGATGAAGAGAGTAGAGGAATGAGCCTTAAGCAGAAGGAGCTCACGGATCGCCAATCCAAGCTCAAGAGTATGCTGGCCAATATCCGAGCGGGCCTGTTCGAGCCCAAGCGATCAGAGTACACCTGTCCGGGTTGCCCAGCCTTTTTTGTGTGCGGAGCAACCCCGCCTGGGTTGCTTCGCAAAGAATTCTAAAAAAAATTACCGGTGACGCTCCGTCAGTCCGATTAGAGGGTGTAGCTAGGCGCAATCGCCCTAGCGCTAACCCTAAAGGTAACTGACCATGAGCTCCATTCAAGATGATATAGATGACGTAGGCGAAGCCTTGCGGGAAGGGCGTCCGTTGAAGGCGGCTCGCGGATATTTGATCCGCTTTGCCCTCGATAGCGTAGATTTCCGCTCCATTGAAGTTTCCGATCCTTTACCCACCGGCCGCCAAATTTTTTCAGCCGCAGGTTTGGACTACCGCGCGGATCTGAGCCTTTACGCCATTTTGGCTTCCGGCGATTTCGAAGATGTGTCCCTCGATGAAACGTTCGATTTGCGCGGCAAGGGCGCCGAACGCTTCATTGCCTTCCGTACTGACCGTGACTACAAGCTCACACTCGATGGTCGCCAACTGCTCTGGGGAATGCCCGTAATCACAGGGGAGGCCCTTTACACCTTGTCTGGCATCGACTCCCACCACGCAGTATTCCTTGAGGTCCGTGGTGGCACCGATCAAGTAATCGAGCCAGGCGATAGCGTCGACCTCACTCAGTCGGGTGTAGAGCATTTCATTACTGCCGTTCGGCCGGTTAAAGGGTACGTCATTGTTGTGAACTCCCGTGACGAACCCGTACCGGGCAAGCAGGTCACCTTCGAACAGGTTGTACAGCTGGCATTTCCTGGCGCTCCTGTCGAGCCGAATGTTCGCTATTCCATGACCTATCGCAACGCCGCATCGAAGCCTCATGCTGGAGAACTTGCAGAGGGTGGCTTCGTAGAAGTTAAACATGAAGGGACGATCTTCAATGTCACAAAAACTGTTCAGTCTTAACCCCGACCTGACCCGTTTGAGAGAGGAAGGATACTTCACCCAGTTCCAAGGTGGATTCTTGGTATTGCGCGAAGTACCGTACGTTAACTCTCAAAAACAGGTGAAACTCGGAACACTAGTTAGTGCTCTCGATCTTGCGGGTGATATGACCCGCAAGCCCGAGACCCATGTTATCTATTGGGACGGGGAGTTTCCGTGCCGGGCAGATGGAACGCCACTTAGTGAAATAAAACACCAATCTGGGGCGTTCAGCCTAGGGCACGGCGTAACGGCGCAGCACTCTTTCTCAAGCAAGCCGGGCCCCGAAGGCTATCCCGACTACTATGAGAAAATGTCCACCTATGCAACGATTCTGGCAGGCCCCGCAGCGGTACTGCAGCCGGGCATCAGTGCAAAAGTCTTCCGCGTAGCAGACGAAGCGAATACCGATAGTGTTTTCAATTACATTGATACCGCTTCGGGGCGAGTAGGCATCGGTGACTTGGCAGAAAAGTTGGAAAGTGAAGTCATTTCAGTAATCGGCACTGGCGGGACTGGTGGTTACATTATCGATTTGGTCGCGAAAACCCCAGTACAAGAAATCCGCCTCTTCGACGCAGATGAGTTTTTGCAGCACAATGCTTTTAGAGCTCCCGGCGCTGCTTCTCTGGAGGAATTGCGTGAGGTCCCTAGGAAGGTCGACTACTTCAGAAAAATATACTCCAAGATGCATCGCCGCATTATTGCTCACCCACACCAACTGGATCACTCCAATGTAAACCTCCTAGAAGGGAGTACTTTTGCTTTTATTAGCATGGATGCTGGAGAAAGCAAGCGTGCAGTGGTGAAAAAACTGGAGGAACTAAATATTTCATTCATTGATGTTGGAATGGGACTCGAACTGGTAAATGGAAGTCTCGGCGGAATACTTCGAGTTACTTCAAGTACCCCGGACAAGCGTGAGCATATTCATTCGGGACGCATTTCATTCGGTGATGGGGGGGAGCGTGACATTTACGCATCCAACATCCAGGTTGCAGACCTGAATGCACTTAATGCTGTCCTGGCGGTAGTCAAGTGGAAGAAACTCAGAGGATTCTATCGAGATTTGGAGAGAGAGCATCACTGCACATACACAACGGATGGAAACCTATTGCTCAATGGTGATCAGGCATGATTCGTATCCGAAAGCTTGAGCATCGATTTATCCGCAGCATACCGCGCGAAATTGAGCCAGGATTTTTGTACGTGTCTATGGAGTATGGTACAGCTGTACATAGTTGTTGCTGCGGTTGCGGCGAGCAAGTAGTAACCCCTCTTACCCCCACGGATTGGTCATTGACGTTCGATGGTGAGTCGGTTTCATTGGCGCCGTCAATTGGTAACTGGTACAGCGCCTGCCGTTCACACTACTTCATTAGACGTGGACGTGTAATTGAGGCGGGAGACTGGAATCGGGCGCGGATTGAAGCGGAGCATGGCCGTGACAAGGCAGCAAAGGCACGCTTCTATGATGAGTCGGTAGAGAAATATAACTCGCCGCCTTCAGAAGAAACTGCGAGCGATTCAGTTGGTTCAGAGCCACAGTCATCTAGCGCTTGGTCGACCATTAAGGTCTGGCTATTGCGTTGGATTAAAAAAGACTGAACAGTCTTAAAGTAAAATTAACCCACAAGGAGGGTGCATGGGCATTCCATTTGACTTCTCTAGAATAAACAACATTTACGTATCCGCACTTAACAATGACAGACAAACCATTGTGTTTGAAGTTAGAAATGGGGTTGGGGTATTCGTATTCATGATGTTCTTCTCGGAGGAGGACGAGTCGAAAGATCAGCTTTTCCTCTATTTATCAAGAACACAGTGTATGCTCCAGTTCCTGATGTACGGCAAGCACACCACAAGAAATCCAGAGAGCAACAAGTTTGTGGTTTACATAAAGCCTGGTGATATAGAAAAAATTCGCGAAGAATTACACATTGATGGTGGGAGGGGGCAGTTTAATCTGGAGCAATTCCTGCTCGAGTTAAATAATGGCATACCTCAGCAGCTTGAGCTTCATGAGCTTCAACGGAACTGCCGACGACACTCCGAGGCATTTGCCGATCCACTACTCCGAAAGGTTATTGATCAGGGCGATAAAATTTACCTCATAGGCCCAAGACAATTGGCCGCAGGCAAAAAACCGCAAGAAAAAACACTTAGAAAACTATACTTGCATGTTGAAGGTGAAGTAGATGTTCTGGAGAGGTTTATTAGAGAGCTTAAGGCCAGAAATAAGACACTCGCCTGGACCGATAAAAAAGAATGGGCTAATGGTGACATTCGCTGGATGTTGAATAACATATAGAAACTTGGCTTCCGTGCAGCTTCCGTATAGCTGGCGCAGCGAACAGTCTAATTCTCCATAACTGACTCCGGGAGAAGCAATGTATTACATTTTTGCGGTCTTGATACTTTCCTTTCTGGCAGGCGTCACCTGGCTATCTATCTCCCTGGCCAGCCAAGAAAGGCCAGGCGACATTCGTACTATTTGGTATATATTTTCACTTTCACTGTTTTTGACGATTTTAATTGCAGTACACGCACTGAGCCAGGGGGCAATAGATGGCGACGGGAAATTTGTCGGGCCTTATGGAGAAGCATTAAGCAAGGCTCTTGAGATGGCTCTGGATATAAAAGGCGAATTAATCTTTATGCTTCTTTTCCTTGCCGCGATTATCATACCTCAAGTCATGAGTTACTTCCTATCGGGAATTTCGGGGTGCGCATCATCTCCAATTTTCGTGTCCAAGGGGTTCTCAATCTTCATCTGGACGATGGCAAAAGCTTTTGCAACATGTTCGGCCATTATCCTTTCTTTGTGCTTACTTGGCGCTCTAGGACACATACCGCTGGGCCTTGGAGAAATCATAACCTCTCTGTATACCGGGCTCGCCATGCTGTTTTTTGCATTTTCTATGATGTTTTTCTACAGAAAGTCAGAGTATCTTCAGGAGTTGGCTATGGATTATTTAATCAATAAGTCCAACGTGTTAACTAAGATGCACCGATGGCTCGCCAGGAAAAATATTGCCTAGCTACAGAAGCCGCCTCAGAAACAACCAAGCGGACTCCTAGCCTGCCATCCTATAGAGTGCTGCACAGCGTTCATGAGGCTGAGTAAAGGCGCAGCAAATTTTCTAGGCAGGTGAAGTCGCGAGTTAAATGAGATTGCTGTTGATTGCACTTCAGGCAGCCCAGAACTTCACGCATCCTCGTTGGAAATAAATTTAGAGTTACTAGATGGGAGTGAGTCGTGGCTGCCTATGCAATCTTAATTTTCATCTTCTTGACGGAGTGCGCGCGCTGCTCATCAAGAGAGTTGTAGTAAGTATTCTGTGTAGTGCTTAGGCTATTATGGCGTAGATCTGCTTGCAGATCCTTCATGTCACGATATGGTGCATCGAACGTAGCAGAGGTATGGCGCAGCCAATGTAGTGATGCTGAACGGAGTTGGTCGATCGCATCATCGCTCCATCCTTCAATTTGCATTCTCCGCAGAGCCTCATCAAAAACGTCCTGAAGTAGAAGCCTGATGTGGCGATCAGAGAGGCCACCTCTGCCTTTTAAAGTGCTGAGCAACGGCCGCTTTTCATGGGCAGAGGGCAGGGGAGGTAATTGCAAATATTTGCGGTATCGCGTCAAGTAAGAATCAATGAACTCATCGCGCACACTAATTTTCGCTGCCTTATTCCCTTTGCCGACGACGTGGAACCACCAGTTTCCGGTGGTATCTCGACGAAAGTCTCCCATCACGGGCTGCCAGTTATCACGCCCCACAAGGTCAGAGACACGCAGATACATAGAGAAGAGCGTGGCGGCGATAAATAGAGTGCGCTCATGAACAGGTTCAGCTGCCGCCATTAGCTCGGCAGTCTCAATGACAAAGCTCCACTGCAGTTGGGTAAGTGAGCGAGACGACACGTCCAAGGTATTGCGCTGCTTATAGATCGACTTCTGTTTAACTGCCCGAAAAGGATTCACCTCGGTAAATCCTTCGTCTATTGCGTGCTGAAAGAAACTGCCGCACACAGCAAATACCTGAGCCACGGAGCCCTGGGACATTTTGTAGGCGCTCAAGGGGAGGGCGGTCAGCGTTTCCGAAGCGATTTTCCTATCCCGTTTAGGAGCAATGGTAGCGAAAGGACGCCAATCCTCGTTCACGCCATACGTGTCACTGTCAGAACGCTTCCTTGCGCCAATACGCACAAAGCGAGACTTAACCATCGGGCCAATCCATTCAGCAGGCGGATTGAGGCAGAACTCCATGAAAGCTTCGGCATCGCGACGGCGCAGCTCGACGAGAGGCTTCTCGACGACCAGCGCAGACCACAGAAGCAGGCGCTCCACGTGAGTTCGGTAGGAGTTGTAGGTTGCTTGGTTGCCTGCATAGGACTTGAGGAACCCGCGGACGGCCAGGTATCCGTCAATAGCCATGCAGTGCTCAGGCATGGCACGGAGATAGCCGAGCACGATTGGAAGCTCACGACCTAGGCCCAGGAAGTTGAGTTCATGAAAACGTTCGAAGGTATCGAACAAGGGCTGGGGTGTTTGAGGCATGGCGGCGCCGCGAGCAAGTGATGCCTCTAGGATGAGAGTTTTGTGGCTATCCTGCAATATCCGGGTCTAGCCATTATCGGATATTACATATGAATTTCCCTCGCTCGATCGAGGTGTGCCCCTCACCAGTCGACCAATCTCAATGCCCACATTGCAGGCAGCTCCAGTCTCACATCAGGACTGCCCTTGAAAGGTGTAAAGCACAAGGGAATTTTTTACATATGCAATAAAATCAATTACTTAAAATTCAGAATCCGTCTCTAAAAAGTGGAAAAGCGCCCAAAAAGGAGGCTTTAGCACTCTTGGCGCCAAGCTGGGCAGCCAAAAAGACTTGCCGCTCCTGGAAAGTGCCGAAAAAGGTGCACTTTCACATGGGAAGATAAAAATCATCTTTTATATCAGTAGGTTGAAATCAATCAGCGGCGGGTAAATAGTGGAAAATCTACCGCCAACGGAGCAGAAAGGCTCCTGCACGTACGCTCTGTGCGCGTCTAACTGTGAAAGAAGGTCAGCTCCAACGAGAAAAAACAGCGTAGAGGGGCTTCGGTAGCTGCGCAGCAGATATTTTCTGAAGCGAATCTGACCCATTCGATGTAGCAGAACCCGGCGATTGAGACTGACTGTTGCGAGCGATTACACGTCTTAAAGACGTTTTGTGGACGCCAGGTACCCCCAAAACGAGCACGGAGCGCCTTGAAGCCTAATGCCACAGGGCTTCCACATTTAAGGAATGAAATTCCACTTTTTAGGGGCTCCTTACA
>NZ_JWMC01000035.1:0-91557 GCF_000812405.1 Pseudomonas sp. PI1 | reverse complement strand
GCCTCGATCGGCGTGGGATGTTTTGCTGATTTCAGGAGTGGCTAGGCGTTAACGTTCTTCGCCTGCCGCCATCGCTTGACTGGGGCCTCCACTGTTCATGGAGGACCCAAGCATGCGCCCCCGTCTAGTTCTGCATTGCCTGCTCCCAGGGTTGGGAGCCTTGTTAGCCAGCCAGGCCAGCCTGGCGCAATACCAGTGGCACGACGCGACGAGGACCGCCTGGCCCTCGGCCGAAGCGGCCTGCGAACAGGGCGAGAGCATCCGCCTGCTGCTCCAGAAGCGTGAGCAGAATCCCCGCCAGCAATGGCGCATCAACAACTATTCGCTCACCGACATCGGTGGCGAAGCCTTCTGCCGCTTCACGATCGAACGCAAATTGTTCGGTCGCTGGCTTCCCGACACCTACCACTTCTCCTCCGTCTACCTTTCCGGCGGGCCGGACCTGTGCCCCAGCGGCGTGCTGGATGGCAGCGGCCAGTGCTGCGCGCAATGCCAGAGCAACGAATGCAATGACAGCAATCCCATCCTTGGCGCCACCGGGCAGAAGGTGCAGATCGAGGTCGACCTGAGCGTGCCCGGTTCGCGGCTGGGGTTCAGCCGCAACTACTGGAGCAGCCGCAACCAGGCCGGCGACCTCGGCGTCGGCTGGAGCCATGGCTGGAACCAGCGCATCGCCAAGCTCACGGCCGACCGGCTCAAGGCCTATCGCGACGATGGCCGGGCAGTGGCCTTCACCCGCGTGGCGGGCAAGTGGACGGCTTCCGCCGACGAGCGACTCACGCTGGTCGAACTGCCCGACCATGGCGGTTGGAGCCTCACCGGCGCCGACGCCAGCGTCGAAACCTACGATGCGCTCGGGCAGTTGAAACGCCTCGATCCGGTGCTCGGCAGCAGCCTGCATTTTGCCCGGGATGCGGCTGGCCGGCTGGTCCGGATCAGCGATGCGGGCGGCCGCCAGATCACCCTCGGCTATGCCGGTGAACGGCTGGCGAACCTGCAGCTCGGCAACTGGAACATCAGCTACCGCTACGACGAGCATGGTCGCCTTGCCAGCGTCCTGCGCGGCGACGAAGAACAGCACTATCACTACGAAGTCGCCGAACGCCCGCACCTGCTCACGGGGATCACCGACGCCCGCGGCCTGCGCTTCGCCACCTGGACCTATGACGGCCAGGGGCGCGCCACCTCCAGCAGCCATGCCGGCGAGAATGGCACCGTGCAATTCGCCTATCTCGATGCCAACCACGTGCGGATCACCAACCCGCTGGGCAAGTCGACGCTCTACCACTACCAGACCTTCGACCAGCGTCGCCTGGTCACCCGCCGGGACGGCGAAGCCAGCGCCCACTGCCCGGCCGCCAGCCAGCAGGTCACCTACCTGGCCAATGGGCTGCCGGCCAGCCGAACCGACTGGAACGGCAACCTGACCACCCACCAGTACGACGAGCGCGGCCTGGAAGTCTCGCGCACCGAAGCGGCCGGCACGCCGCAGGCACGCACCATCACCACCACCTGGCATCCGACCTTCGCGCTGCCGCTGAGCGTCACCGAGCCGGGACAGGTCACCCGCTACCAGTACGACAACCGTGGTCGCGTCATCGCGCAAACCACCGAAGCGCTTTGAGCAAGGAGGCTGACATGAAAACGAAATTATTCGGCGCCCTGTCCCTGGCGATATTGCTTGGGCATCCCGCCCAGGCCGCCGAGCGCAGCTGGACCTACAGCTACAACGAACTGGGCCTGATCGAAAGCGCCGACGGCCCGCGCACCGACGTGCAGGACGTCACCCGCTACAGCTACGACGCCAAGGGCAACCTCACCGCCGTGACCAACGCCCTGGGCCACGTCACTCGCCTGGCCGACCACGACGAGCGCGGCAACCCCGGCACCCTCACCGACGCCAACGGCGTGGTCAGCACCCTGACCTACAGCGGCATCGACGCGCGTCTGGCCTCCATCGGCAGCGCCGGCAGCACCACCCGCTTCGAATACGACGTGGTCGGGCAGATCACCCGCCTGACCCGCGGCGACGGCAGCTGGCTGGCCTACACCTACGACGACGCGCGGCGCCTGGTGGCCATCGCCAACAACCTCGGCGAGCGTCTGGAATACGACGTCGACGCCCAGGGCAACCGCACGGCGCAGCGGCTGAAGGACGCCAGCGGCAGCCTGGTGCGCCAGCAGCAGTGGGTGTACGACGAACTCGGCCGGCTGCTGCGCTCGGTCGGCGCCGCTGGCCAGACCCACCGCTACCGGTACGATCTCAACGACAACCCCACCGGCCGGACCAACCCGCGCCAGTACGCCAGCACCCAGGCGTTCGACGCCCTCGATCGCCTGGTCAGCCATGCCGACGCCCTCGATGGCGTCACCCAGCTGACCTACGACGCCCAGGACAACCTCACCCAGGTCAGCGATCCCCGCGGCGTCACGACGCGTTATGTGTATGACGGCCTGGGCAACCTCATCCAGCGCATCAGCCCCGACAGCGGCACCACCCACTTCGAGTACGACGCCGCCGGCAACGTCATCCGCCAGACCGATGCCCGTGGCGTGGTGGTGGAGTTCAGCTACGACGCCCTGAACCGCCTGAGCGAACGCCGCTACCCGGCCACCCCGGCCTTCGACGTGCGCTACCAGTACGACGGCAGTGCCGACGGCAACCACGGCATCGGCCGCCTGACGGCCATCGAGGATGGCAGCGGCCGTCTCGCCTATCGCTATGACGCGCGCGGCAACCTGGTGCAGCAGGCGCGCAGCCTGAGCGTCAACGGCCAGGTACTGGAAGAGGCCCTGAGCTTCCAGTACGACGCCGCCGACCGCCTGGTTGGCATCGGCTATCCGTCCGGCTACACCCTCGGCTACCTGCGCAATGCCGGCGGCCAGGTGAGCAGCGTCACCCTGGGCGTAGGCAGCCAGGCGCCCCTCGTCCTGGCCAGCGATATCGCCTATCTGCCCTTCGGCCCCCTGCAACGCCTGAGCTGGGCCAACGGCATCAGCCTGGCCCGCGAGTACGACCAGGACTACCAACTGGTCCGCCAGCGCGTCGGCCCCTGGCAGAGCGACTACCGGCACGACGCCAACGGCAACATCACCCAACTGGCCCACAGCCTCTGGGGCACGCTGGACTACCAGTACGACTCCTTGGACCGCCTGACCACGGAACGCAGCAGTCAGGCCGAGCGCCGCTACGGCTACGACGCCGTGGGCAACCGCACCGAGAAGAGCGCCACGCGCCTGGCCGACGGCGAATCCCTGCAGGACAGCTACCGCTACGCCAGCGACAGCAACCGCCTCACCGCCCTCAATGGCCACACGGTGACCAGCGATGCCGCCGGCAACCTGCTCCAGGACCGCGCCAGCCGCCTGCTCGGCTATGACGCCCAGGGCCGCCTGGCGAACGTGCGGATCGACGGCCAGGAAGTCGCCCAGTACCGCTACAACGCCCACGGCCAGCGCATCGCCAAGCTGACCGCGCAAGGCTTCACCACCTACCTCTACGGCCCCGACGGCCAACTGCTCGGCGAAGCCGCCTACGATCGGAATGGCCAGTCCCGCCGCGAACAGTACTACCTGTGGCTCGACCGCCTGCCCCTGGCCACCCTGAGCACGGCCTACGACGACCAGGGCCATCCGGGCAACCCCCGCGTGCTCTACCTGCACAGCGACCACCTCGACACCCCGCGGCTGGCCAGCGACGACGACCAGCGCCTGGCCTGGCAATGGCAGTCCGACGCCTTCGGCAACGGCCAGCCCAGCAGCCCGGACAACACCGTGGTGAACCTGCGCTTCCCGGGGCAGTACTACGACGCCGAGAGCGGCCTGCACTACAACTACTTCCGCGATTACGACCCGCAGACCGGGCGGTATGTGGAGAGTGATCCGATTGGGCTTGAGGGTGGGTTGAATACTTACGGGTATGTAAATGGAAATCCTATAAGCTTCTTAGATAGTTATGGGCTTGCTAGTTCTGGTGTTCCTGGCAAGGTTCCGGGAACACAGATAACAGTGCGAATCGACAATCCTCATGTGCCTGGGCAGCAAGAACATGCGCACATTAATCAGAAGGGAAAACCCGAGGTGGTAATAAATAAAGATGGTTCAGGAAGTCATGGAACAGATCCGAAAAAGGCATCTCGGAATAAGAAATTGTTAGAGTTCTTGAGGAAGCGAGGCTTCAAGCTTGGCCTTCCTTATCCATGGCCATCTTATGATGAAGTTATGCGAGAATACTGTGCCCAAAATCCTTATGATAGTCAGTGCATGATGGAAAATTCTGATAGATGCATATAGGAGGCCCACATGAAGCTATATGGGTACGAAGATGCTGGTACGTTGCGGGCGCTTCAAGAGGTTTCTATTGTTGCCACAGCTTCAGAGCTTCGAAGCTTGGCTGATATGCTTATGTTGGCGGCTAACAAGATAGAAGGTTTGGTGGAGGGTACGTCTGACCATATCCACTTTAGTGATTTCTTTGAGGGGGGGGATTCCAGCTCTGCTGATATCATTGTAATGACGGTGGCTTCATAAGAACTCTGAAGATTCTGAGAGAGGCAGTAACTCCATAGCGCTATTGCTTTGCAATAGCGCTAATTTTTTAAGGGCAATCTGTTACAGCAGAGCAACCTCAGAACCGAATCCGCCCCGTAAAAGCATCCCTGAGCATCACCCAGTCGCCCATGAACGACCACAGCGGGTACTTGAAGGTGGCCGGGCGGTTCTTTTCGAAGACGAAGTGGCCGACCCAGGCGAAGCCGTAGCCGGCGAAGGGCAGGGCGATGAGCCACAGCAGGTTGCCGCTGGCGATGGCGTAGGCGAGGATCGCCAGTACCAGCAGGCTGCCCACGTAGTGCAGGCGGCGGCAGGTGGGGTTGCTGTGTTCCTGCAGGTAGAAGGGGTAGAACTCGGCGAAGCTGTGGAAACGCTCGGCGGTGTGGGTGGTCATGGCGCACCTCCTGTTGTTGTGATGGCCGCAGTCTACGAAGGCGGTCGATGACTTGCAGATGACCCCTGCAGCCAGTTTAGTATCCAACCCCGCCATTCCTTGCGCGCGCTGACAACAAGAAGAACCGAGATGCCTGAGCGTACCACCTTGTCCAGTTGGGTTCGTGGGATCCTCCTCGCCATCGAACTGGAGGGGCTGGACAGCCGCGAGCTGTTCGCCGAGCTGGGCCTGGACCTTGCCGTCCTCGCCGACCCGGACGCGCGCTTCCCCCAGGACGACATGACGCGCCTGTGGCAGCTGGCCGTGCAGCGCAGCGGCAATCCGGCCATCGCCCTCAACTTCGCTCGCGTGCACACCCCGGCGTTTCCGGTGCTGGGGTATTCGATGATGTCCAGCCGCACCCTGGCCGAGGCCTTCGAGCGCCTGGAGCGTTACCAGCGGATCATCGCCGAGGGGGCGGACGCGAGTTTCCGCCGCCTGCCCGAGGGCTGCCTGTTCAGCGTGCAGGTGCATGGCGACCGCCTGTTGCCGCCACGGCAGAGCGCGGAAAGTTCGCTGGCCAGCATGATCGCCCTGGTGCGCTGGATCACCGGGCGCGACATCCGCCCGCTGGAGGTCCGCCTGGCGGGCGAACCGCCGGTCGATCTGGCGCCCTACCAGGCGCTGTTCCAGGCGCCGCTCAGCCATGGCCACGGGCAGTGCGCCATGCTGTTTTCCCACGAGGACATGAACGCGCCGCTGCCCACGGCCAACGCCGAACTGGCGCGCCTGCACGACCGTTTCGCCGGCGAGTACCTGGCGCGCTTCGGCAGCAGCCGTTTCAGCCACCAGACGCGCCAGGTGCTGTGCCGCCTGCTGCCCCAGGGCGAGCCGCGGCGCGAGGTGGTGGCGGAAATCCTCCACTTGTCCGAGCGCACCCTGCAGCGGCGCTTGCAGGAGGAGGGCAGCAGCTACCAGCAACTGCTCGACGACACCCGCCGCGAGCTGGCCCAGCAGTACCTGGCGACGCCGCACATGACGCTGCTGGAGATCGCCTACCTGCTGGGGTTCTCCGAGCCGAGCAACTTCTTCCGCGCCTTCCGCCGCTGGTTCGGGGTGACGCCGGGGGAGTATCGGGAGCGGTTGTAGGCGGTCGAGGGCGGTGATTGTAGCGGGCCCTGCCCGCGAATCGCGCGCAGGGCGCGCTCCTACATGGCTGTGGCGTATGGGGCAACCCGCAGGAGCGGATCTTATCCGCGAATCGCGCCGATACGTCCGGCCATCGCGGACAAGGTCCTACCGCATGAGCGAGCATGGCTTTTCGTAGGATGGTGTTGAGCGAAGCGATACCCATCACCGCAACCGCATGGGTTTCGCCAAGGCTCAACCCATCCGTTGAGGCGCATCTCGGTGCAGCCGGCAAGACAGTTGCTCCTACGCCCGTGTCTCCTGGAACCGTAGGAGCGGACTCCGTCCGCGATTATCCGCGCAGGCTCAGAAGAACGACCGCGACGCCTTGAAGGTCACGGCGCTGTCGCAATAGGCGTTGTGGCCGGAATAGGCGGTGCAGTCCGTCCCGCTCAGGCTGCTGCCGCTGTAGGAGAAGTTCAGGTCCAGGCCCAGCCAGGGGCGGCTGAGGTTCACCGACCAGTCGTTGAAGCCGCTGACGTAGCCATTGGTCACGCTCACCGGGTTCTCCAGGCTGTAGCTGGCGTACTTCAGCGTCAGGTCGAAGCCCAGCGGCGGCGTCAGGCCCAGGTCGGCGAACAGCGTGGCGCTGCTGCGCCCGGCGCTGTTGCTGTAGGCGGCGCCCAGGCGGCTGCCGAAGATCGACAGGCCGCCGTAGACGTCCTGGGTGTCCAGGTCCGGCCGCTGCGGGTGCACGTAGCGGATGCTGCCCAGCTCGTAGCCGAGGCGGCCATTGCCCAGCGGGCGCTTGAAGCCGGCGTAGGAATCGACTTCGGTTGGCTTGTCCGGCTCCAGGTTGGCGGCCCAGCCGCCGAAGTACCAGCCCGAGGCGTGGCTGGCGTCGAGCCCGCCGTGCAGGCTGTCCAGGCCGCCGGGCTGGACCAGGCCCTGGGCCATGCTGCGGGCCGGCGAGGTGGCGAACTTGAGGTCGAAGTCGCCGAGTTGGCGCTGCATGACCTGGGCATTGGCGGCCAGGCTGGCGCACAGCGTGGCGCCCAGCAGCAGACGGTGGATGATCATGGCTCCCCCTAGATCTTCGAAATGCTCCTTGGCAGGTGCGGTCCCCTCCGCACCTTTACAGGGTAAAGCCATTCGGTGACCGGGCAATGACCGGCGGTCCATTTGTCGGCCGGAGCGAACCTTTGCGTACCGGCGCTCGCCGAGGTTGCCGGGCCGCGGACTAGCTGCTAAATCTTCCCCAGCATGCGCAGTCCATTCAGCAGGGAGGCCTCCATGGCCATCACATCCGTACCTTCGGCCGACGGCCAGGAACTGACCATCGTCGTCCAGGGCCGCTTCGACTTCGGTGCGCACCAGGAGTTCCGCGACGCCTACGAGCGCGTCGAGACCACCCCGCGACGCTACGTCGTCGACCTCAAGGGCGCCACCTACCTGGACAGCTCGGCGCTGGGCATGCTCCTGCTGCTGCGCGACCACGCCGGCGGCGAACATGCGCAGATCAGCCTGGTGCACTGCAGCCCGGACGTGCGCAAGATCCTCTCCATCTCTAATTTCGAACAACTGTTCCGCATCTCCTGAGCCGTGGCGGTCATGGCCAACTTCCTCACGGTCCTGATCGCCGACGACAACGCCGCCGACCGCCTGCTGCTGTCCACCATCGTCAGCCGCCAGGGCCACCGCGTGCTGACCGCCGCCAACGGCCTGGAAGCCCTGGCGCTGTTCGAGCAGGAGCGCCCGCAACTGGTGCTGATGGACGCCCTGATGCCGGTGATGGACGGCTTCGAGGCGGCCCGGCGGATCCGCCGCCAGGCCGGCGAGGAGCTGGTGCCGATCATCTTCCTCACCTCGCTGAGCGAGACCGAGGCCCTGGTGCAGAGCCTGGAGGCCGGCGGCGACGACTTCCTCTCCAAGCCCTACAACCGGGTGATCCTCGAAGCCAAGATCCGCGCCATGGGCCGCCTGCACCACCTGCAGCGCGAGGTGCTGGCGCAGCGCGACCTGATCGCCCGGCACAACGAGCACCTGCTCAACGAGCAGCGGGTGGCCAAGGCGGTGTTCGACAAGGTGGCCCACTCTGGCTGCCTGAACGCGCCGAACATCCGTTACCTGCAGTCGCCCTTCGCGCTGTTCAACGGCGACCTGCTGCTGGCCGCCTATAAGCCCTCCGGCGGCATGCACGTGCTGCTCGGCGACTTCACCGGCCACGGCCTGCCGGCGGCTATCGGCGCCATGCCGCTGGCCGAGGTGTTCTACGGCATGACCGCCAAGGGCTACCCGATCGCCGACATCCTCCGCGAGATGAACGCCAAGCTGAAGCGCATCCTGCCGGTGGGGGTGTTCTGCTGCGCCAGCATGCTCAACCTGAGCTTCCAGCGCGGCCTGCTGGAGGTGTGGAACGGCGGCCTGCCCGACGGCTACCTGTTCCGCCAGGGCCGAGAGCTCCAGCCCCTGGTGTCGCGCCACCTGCCGCTGGGCATCCTGGAGCCGGCGGCCTTCGACGAGCGCTGCGAAGTCTTCCCCATGGAGGACGGCGACCGCGTGCTGCTGTTCTCCGACGGCGTGCTGGAGGCGAGCAACCCGCAGGGCGAGATGTTCGGCGAGCAGCGCCTGCGCCAGGTGTTCGAGGAGCAGCGCGACGCCTCGCGGCTGTTCGATGGGGTGAAGGCGGCGCTGGTGCGCTTCCGCGGCGAGGCCCAGGACGACCTGAGCATGCTGGAAGTGGCCCTGGTGCCCGACGCCAGCCTGCAGCGGCCGCCGTTGGCGTTTTCCGAGAGCGGGCTGGGCGGCACCCAGGACTGGTCCTGCAGTTTCGAGTTCCGCGCGCCCACGCTGCGCCACTTCAACCCCCTGCCGTTCCTGTTGCAGCTGCTGATGGAGGTGCATGACCTGCGCCCCCGCGGCGGGGCGCTGTACACGGTGCTCGCCGAGCTCTATTCCAATGCCCTGGAGCACGGCGTGATGGGCCTGGAGTCGCGCCTGAAGTGCGACGCCCAGGGCTTCGCCCGCTACTACGAGGAACGCCGCAGGCGCCTGGAAAGCCTCGATCACGGCTTCGTGCGCTTCCACATCGACCTCGCCCCCCATGGCGACGGCGGCCGCCTGCTGGTGCGGGTGGAGGACAGCGGCAACGGCTTCGACGTCAATGCCGTGCTGCAAGCCCAGGCGCAGTGCGCGCCGGGTTCCTTCAGCGGCCGCGGCCTGACCCTGGTGCGCAGCCTGGCCGACCGCTGCCAGTGGTCGGCGGACGGCAAGTCGGTGTCCGTGGAGTTTTTCTGGTCCGCTCAGGCATAATCCGGCACTTCCCGTGCGCCGGCCCTGGCCACGGGTAGCCAGGGAGCGAGCGAATGTCCGATGTGCATCTCGACGATGCCGTACTGAAGGCTTTGCGGGAGGTGATGGCGGAAGAGTTTCCGCTGTTGCTGGACACCTTCGTCGCGGATTCCGAGGAGCGCCTGCGCAACCTCCACGAGGCCCTGGCGGAACTCGACGGCCAGGCCCTGCGCCACGCCGCGCACAGCTTCAAGGGCAGCTGCGGGAACATGGGCGCGCCGGCCCTGGCCGCGCTGTGCAAGCGCCTGGAAGACGCCGCCCGGCAGGGCGACATGGCCAAGGCCGCCGGGCTGATCGAGCAGGTCGAACGCGAGTTCGCCATCGTCCGCATCCTGTTGCGCCAGCAGCGCCTGCAGCGTTCCTGACGAGCGATCCGGGAAACTGGCCCGGCCCTTGCTATCTCCGTGTCATCGACGCAAACGAGAACGGAGATCGCCGATGGCTGTCGCCCCGGACATCCTACTTTCGCCGACCGCGCCAGCGAGCCCCCGGACATCCCCGTCCAGGGCCGCGCAGGATTCGGCCAACACCAGCAACGACAAGGGTTCCAGCTTCGCCGACGTGTACGCCCAGGAGAGCCGGCCGGCCGCCAAGGAGCGCCCGCAGGCCCAAACCAAGGCCAGCCGCGACAAGCCGCGCGGGCAGGACGACGCGCCGGCCAAGGACAGCGCCAAGGCGCCGGAAGCCGGCAGCGAGCAGCCAAAGGTTGCCGATGGCGGCAAGCCCTTGCCGGCCCAGGAGCAGGCGTCGGCGGACGACGACGGCCAGCAGCCGCCCGACCCCAGCCTCGACCCGCTGCTGGCGCTGGCCATGGGCGTGCAGCCGCCGGCGCAGGACAGCGCCACGCAGCTCGGCCAGGCCCAGCTCAATGCCGCCAACAGCGATGGCGACCTGCAGAAGCTCAACCAGGCCCAGGGCGTGGCCCTGTTGCCGGAAGCGGGCGCCGAGGAGGTGACCCAGGCCCTGCAGTTGCCCACCGCCGGCAAGGGTGAAATCAACCTCAAGCTGACCGACGACCAGGGCAAGGGCGACGCCAAGCTGGACATGACCAGCCTGCTGGCCGGCCTCAAGGACGCCCAGGGTTCGACCGAGGCCAAGACCACCGATGCCGCCGGCGAACTGGCCGGGCAGCTGGCCGACGACGTGGCACAGCCCAAGACCGAGACGCGCAACGAGAGCTTCGCCCATCGCCTGGAGGCCATGACCCAGGCGCTCAACGGCACCCAGCAGGCGCTCACCAGCCGCCCGGTCAACCCGCAGGTGCCCGGCCAGCCGGTGGCCATGCAGCAGAATGGCTGGACCGACCAGGTGGTGGACCGGGTGATGTGGATGTCCAGCCAGAACCTGAAGTCCGCCGACATCCAGATGGAGCCGGCCGACCTCGGGCGCCTGGAAGTGCGCATCCACATGACCAGCGACCAGACCCAGGTGACCTTCGCCAGCGCCAGCGCCGGCGTGCGCGAGGCCCTGGACAGCCAGCAGCACCGCCTGCGCGAGATGCTCGGCCAGCAGGGCATGAACCAGGTCAACGTCAACGTCTCCGACCAGTCCCTGGCCCGCGGCTGGCAGGGCCAGGGCCAGCAGCAGGGCAACGCCCGCGGCGGCGCGGCCACGGCGGGCACGGAAGGCGACGACGAGCCGGTGCTCAGCGGCGTCAGCGAGATCCGCGCGCGGCCGCAGCTGGGTGGGTTGGGGATGGTGGATTATTACGCCTGACGCCGGCCCTGCCGTTCCTGCGCCACCGGTTGGCAGCGCTTTCGTAGGAGCGAGCCGGCGGAGCACCCTCGTAGGATGGCGTTGAGCGAAGCGATACCCATCGCCACGGTCGCATGGGCATCGCAAACGCAAAGCCTCGCACTTCCGCCATCCCGCACGCCGCCCCTCGCTCCGCTCATCGGCAGCCTGTAATATCCGCCGCGGCGGCCGGGCATGACCTGGCACAGCCCTTGCTCCTATCCTTATGGACAGGCAACGGACCGCGCAAGTGACGGATTTCTGGCATGGCTAAGAACGATCAGCAGACCACTCCACCCGCCGAGGGCGGCGCCGGCAAGGGCCGGCTCAAGCTCATCATCATCCTGGGCCTGGCTTTCCTGCTGGCGGTCGGGGCGTCGGTGGGCGGCACCTGGTTCTTCCTCAGCCGCGGCGCCAAGCCGGCCGAGGCGCCGGCCGCCGAGGCCGGCAGCGGCAAGAAACCGGCGCTCTACGAGGTGTTGGCGCCGTCCTTCGTGGTCAACTTCAACCAGGGCGGGCGGCAGCGCTACCTGCAGGTCGCCGTGGCCCTGATGGGCCGCGACCAGGCCCAGCTGGACGCCCTGCGCGAACAGATGCCGCTGGTGCGCAACCAACTGGTGATGCTGTTCTCCAGCCAGAATTTCGACGCCTTGACCACCCCGGTGGGCAAGGAGATGCTGCGACAGCAGGCGACCGCCAGCATCCAGGAACTGGCCAAGAAGGCCACCGGTCAGTTGACCGTGGAACAGGTGCTTTTCACCAATTTCGTACTCCAGTAGGTAAGCCGCCATGGCTGTGCAAGATCTGCTCTCCCAGGACGAAATCGACGCGCTGCTGCACGGCGTCGACGACGGCCTGGTGGAAACCGAAGTCGATTCCGACCCCACGGCGGTCAAGTCCTACGACCTGACCAGCCAGGACCGCATCGTCCGCGGTCGCATGCCGACCCTGGAGATGATCAACGAGCGCTTCGCCCGCTACACCCGCATCAGCATGTTCAACCTGCTGCGGCGCTCGGCCGACGTCGCCGTGGGCGGCGTACAGGTGATGAAGTTCGGCGAGTACGTGCATTCGCTCTACGTGCCCACCAGCCTCAACCTGGTGAAGATGAAGCCGCTGCGCGGCACCGCGCTGTTCATCCTCGACGCCAAGCTGGTGTTCAAGCTGGTGGACAACTTCTTCGGCGGCGACGGCCGCCACGCCAAGATCGAGGGCCGCGAGTTCACCCCCACCGAGCTGCGGGTGGTGCGCATGGTCATCGAGCAGGCCTTCGTCGACTTGGCCGAGGCCTGGAGCGCGGTGCTGCCGATCACCTTCGAGTACGTCAACTCGGAAGTGAACCCGGCCATGGCCAACATCGTCAGCCCCAGCGAGGTGGTGGTGGTCTCCACCTTCCACATCGAGCTGGACGGCGGCGGCGGCGACCTGCACATCACCGTGCCCTACGCGATGATCGAGCCGATCCGCGAGATGCTCGACGCCGGCTTCCAGTCCGACGTCGACGACCAGGACGAGCGCTGGCAGAACGCCCTGCGCGAGGACATCCTCGACGTCAACGTGCCGGTGGACGCCACCGTGGTGCGCCGTCAGCTGCGCCTGCGCGACATCCTGCACATGCAGCCGGGCGACGTGATCCCGGTGGAGATGCCCGAATTCATGGTGATGCGCGCCAACGGCGTGCCTTCCTTCAAGGTCAAGCTGGGTTCGCACAAGGGCAACCTGGCCTTCCAGATTCTCGATCCGCTCGAGCGCCCGCGCTGAGCGCATCCCCCCAGAGGACCCGACAATGGCAGATGAAGACAAAGTGACCCCCGAGGAGCAGGCCCTGGCGGACGAATGGGCCGCGGCCCTGTCCGAGGCGGGCGACGCCAGCCAGGACGACATCGACGCGATGATGGCCGGCAACGCCGCGCCGGCCGCCCCGGTGGCGCCGCGCGCGCCCATGGAGGAGTTCGGCATGGCGCCGCGGGCGCCGACCATCGCCGGCCTGGAAGGGCCGAACCTGGACGTCATCCTCGACATCCCGGTGACCATCTCCATGGAGGTCGGCCACACCGACATCACCATCCGCAACCTGCTGCAGCTCAACCAGGGCTCGGTGATCGAGCTCGACCGCCTGGCCGGCGAGCCGCTGGACGTGCTGGTCAACGGCACCCTGATCGCCCACGGCGAGGTGGTGGTGGTGAACGAGAAGTTCGGCATCCGCCTGACCGACGTGATCAGCCCCAGCGAACGCATCAAGAAGCTGCGCTGATGATGGCCCGCCTGCTCGCGCTGTTCTGCGCCCTGCCGCTGGCGGGGCTGCTGCCCCTGGCCCAGGCCGCCGAGGAGCCGGCCGCCGCGCCGGCGCCGGCCATCGTCCACGCCAGCGCCTCGCCGAGCCTGATCACCGGCAGCGCCGGGGCCCAACTGCTGCAGCTGCTGTTCGGCCTGGTGCTGGTGGTGGCGCTGATCTTCCTGCTCGCCTGGCTGGTGCGCCGGGTGCAGCAGATCGGCCCGCGCGGCAACCAGGCGATCAAGCTGGTGGCCAGCCAGGCCCTGAGCCCGCGCGACCGCCTGCTGCTGGTGCAGGTGGGCGAGGAGCAGATCCTCCTCGGCCTGACCCCCGGGCGCATCACCCCGCTGCACGTGCTCAAGGAGCCGGTGCGCGGCGTCGAGGCCGGCGAGCAGCCGGCGCCGCCGGAATTCGCCCAGCGCCTGCTGGAGCTGCTGAACAAGGACAAGGGCCGCCCGCAATGAGCTTCCCCGCCTTCGCCCAGGCACTGCGCCGCTGCCTGCCGCTGCTGGCCGTGCTGCTGGCGCTGCTCGCGCCCCAGGCCTTCGCCGCCGACCCGCTGCAGGTCCCGGCGATCACCGTGACCACCAACCCGCAGGGCCAGCAGGAATACTCGGTCAGCCTGCAGATCCTGCTGATCATGACGGCGCTGAGCTTCATCCCGGCGTTCGTCATGCTGATGACCAGCTTCACCCGGATCATCATCGTCTTCGCCATCCTGCGCCAGGCGCTGGGCCTGCAGACCACGCCGTCGAACCAGATCCTCGTGGGCCTTGCGCTGTTCCTCACCCTGTTCGTCATGGCGCCGGTGTTCGACAAGGTCAACAGCACCGCGCTGCAGCCCTACCTGAACGAGCAGATCCAGGCCCCGGAGGCGCTGAGCCGCGCCGAGGTGCCGCTGAAGTCGTTCATGCTGGCGCAGACGCGGCAGTCGGACCTGGACCTGTTCGTGCGCCTGTCCAAGCGCACCGACATCGCCAACGCCGACGCCACGCCGCTGACCATCCTGGTCCCGGCCTTCGTCACCTCGGAGCTGAAGACTGCGTTCCAGATCGGCTTCATGATCTTCATCCCGTTCCTGATCATCGACCTGGTGGTGGCCAGCGTGCTCATGGCGATGGGCATGATGATGCTGTCGCCGCTGATCATCTCGCTGCCGTTCAAGATCATGCTGTTCGTCCTGGTGGACGGCTGGGCGCTGATCATCGGCACCCTGGCCGGCAGCTTCGGCACCGTTTGACTAGAGAGGAGGGCGCGCCATGACCCCGGAAGTCGCCGTCGACCTGTTCCGCCAGGCACTCTGGCTGACCGCCATGATGGTCGCCATCCTGGTGCTGCCGAGCCTGCTGGTGGGCCTGGTGGTGGCCATGTTCCAGGCCGCCACGCAGATCAACGAGCAGACCCTGAGCTTCCTGCCGCGCCTGCTGGTGACCCTCGGCACCCTGATCGTCCTCGGCCCCTGGCTGGTGCGCGAGCTGATGGAGTACACCCAGGGCCTGATCACCAGCATCCCCACGCTGATCGGCTGATGCTGGAACTCACCAACGCGCAGATCGGCGCCTGGGTCGGCAGCTTCGTGCTGCCGCTGTTCCGCATCGCCGCGCTGCTGATGACCATGCCGATCTTCAGCAACCAGATGGTCCCGGCGCGGGTGCGCCTGTACCTGTCGCTGGCCATCGCCGTGGTGCTGGTGCCGACGCTGCCGCCGATGCCCCAGGTCGACGCCCTGAACCTGCGCGCCATGCTGCTGGTGGGCGAGCAGGTGCTGATCGGCGCCATGCTCGGCTTCACCCTGCAGCTGTTCTTCCATGTCTTCGTGGTCGCCGGGCAGCTGCTGTCGATGCAGATGGGCCTGGGCTTCGCCTCCACCGTGGACCCGGCCAACGGCATCTCGGTGCCGGTGATGGGGCAGTTCTTCAGCCTGCTGGTGACCCTGCTGTTCCTGGCCATGAACGGCCACCTGGTGGTGCTGGAGGTGATCGCCGAGAGCTTCGTCACCCTGCCGGTGGGCCAGGGCCTGTCGGGCGAGCACCTGTATACCGTGGCCGGCAAGCTCGGCTGGGTGCTCGGCGGCGGCCTGCTGATCGCCCTGCCGGCGGTCACCGCGCTGCTGGTGGTGAACCTAGCCTTCGGCGCCATGACCCGCGCCGCCCCGCAACTGAACATCTTCTCCATCGGCTTCCCGCTGACCCTGGTGATGGGCTTCATCATCGTCTGGATCGGCACCGCCGAAATCCTCTCGCAGTACCAGGACCTCGTCCGCGAGGCCCTGGCGCTGCTGCGTGAACTGGTGGGAGCGCGCTGATGGCGGAAAGCGAGAGCGGCCAGGACAAGACAGAGGAACCCACGGAGAAACGTCGCCGCGAGGCCCGCAAGAAAGGCCAACTGCCGCGTTCCCGCGAGCTCAACACCCTCTCCGTGCTGATGGCCGGGGCCGGCGCGCTGCTGGTCTACGGCGCGCACCTGGCCGAGGTGCTGATGGGGGTGATGCGCAACAGCTTCGAGATGTCCCGCGAGACGGCGATGCGCAGCGAGAGCATGCTGCAATTGCTGGGCACCGCCGCGCGCGGGGCCGCCGAGGGGCTCTGGCCGATCCTGCTGGTGCTGCTCTGCGCCGCCCTGATCGGGCCCATCTCCCTGGGCGGCTGGCTGTTCTCCGGCGAGGCCCTGGCGCCCAAGTTCAGCCGCATGAACCCGCTGGAAGGGATCAAGCGGATGTTCTCCGCCAAGTCGGTGCTGGAGCTGTTCAAGGCGCTGATCAAGTTCGTCGTGGTGCTGGCGGTGGCGGTGCTGGTGCTGCGCTCGGACAAGGAAGCCCTGCTGGCGCTGCTGCACCAGCCGCTGCGGACGGCCATCGTGGAAAGCGTCAAGGTGGTGGGCTGGAGCGCCTTCTGGATGGCCTGCAGCCTGCTGCTGATCGCCGCGGTGGACGTGCCCTACCAGCTCTGGGACAACCGCCAGAAGCTGCTGATGACCAAGCAGGAAGTGCGCGACGAGTACAAGGACTCCGAGGGCAAGCCCGAGGTCAAGGCCAAGGTCCGCCGACTGCAGCGCGAGATGGCGCAGCGGCGCATGATGCAGGCGGTGCCCGATGCCGACGTGGTGATCACCAACCCGACGCACTTCGCCGTGGCCCTGAAGTATGACGCCGCGGCCGGCGGCGCGCCGCGCCTGCTGGCCAAGGGCAACGACTTCCTCGCCCTGAAGATCCGCGAGGTGGCCCAGGAGCACAAGGTCACGGTGCTGGAGTCGCCGGCCTTGGCCCGTGCGGTCTACTACTCCACCGAGCTGGACCAGGAGATTCCCGCCGGCCTCTACCTGGCGGTGGCCCAGGTGCTGGCCTACGTCTACCAGCTCAGGCAGTTCCGCGCCGGCAAGGGCAAGCGCCCCGGGCCGATGCCCGACGTGCCGATCCCGCCGGACCTGCGCCGCGACGAGTGAGGCACCGCGTTCGTCGCCCGCCATTGACGGCTGCCGCTGGCGGCCTTCACTTTCACTTGAGGGCCGGTGGCGCGTGCCGTGGTACGACCTGAACGGAGTCGGACTACAACACGGGATTGCTGCCATGGCCAAGGTATTGCTGACCGCCGCGCTGCGCGGCGAATACGAACAACTCTTCAACAGCTGCCAGATCCGCCCGGCGCGCGCCGCCGAGGTAGAGGCGCTGGTCGAACGCATCGAGGACAACCAGCCGCGCTACGCCGAGGTCGGCAAGGCCCTGGGCATCCCCTGGGGCTTCATCGGCGTGGTGCACTGCATGGAAAGCGGCCTGCGCTTCGACCGCCACCTGCACAACGGCGACCCGCTGACGGCGCGCACCGTGCAGGTGCCGGCGGGGCGGCCGAAGGAGGGCAAGCCGCCGTTCACCTGGGAGGAAAGCGCCGAGGACGCCCTGCGCCTGAAGCGCCTGGGTGCGGCCACCGACTGGAGCCTGGCCGGCACCCTCTACCAGCTGGAGGCCTACAACGGCTTCGGCTACCGGCTGTACCACCCCCACGTGCTCTCGCCTTACCTGTGGAGCTATTGCAACCACTATCAGAGCGGCAAGTACGTGCAGGATGGCACCTGGTCCGATAGCGCCCAGTCCAAGCAGTGCGGCGCCGCGGTGTTGCTGCGGCGCATGGCCGAGCGCGGCCTGCTGGAGTTCGTCGACCAGCCCAAGCCGAGCGCCGCCCAGCCGCTGCTGGTGAACTACTCCATGAGCCTGTCCGGGGACCCGGCCGAGGTGCGCCGGGTGGAGGAACTGCAGACCTGGCTGAACAGCTTCCCGGGCGTCTTCGTCAAGATCGACGGGGTGCCCGGCAAGCGCACTTCCGAGGCCTGGCGCCTGGTCACCGGCGTCTATCTGCCGGGCGATCCGCGCGCGCGGCGGCGGGCGGCCGCCTGAGACTCACCAGATGGGGATGCTGTAGTTGGCGATCAGGCGGTTCTCGTCCATGTCCGCGCCATGGCTGCTGCGCGCGGTCACGTTGCGCCAGCGCAGCGACAGCCCCTTGAGCGGCCCGTCCTGCAGGGTGTAGGCCAGGTCGCTGTCGCGCTCGTACTCGTGGCCGTCCTCCAGGCCCGCGCCGCGGCGGATGTCGTCGCCGCGGGTGTAGCGGGTCATGAAGCTCAGGCCGGGAACGCCGAGGGAGGCGAAGTCGTAGTCGTAGCGCAGCTGCCAGGACTTCTCCCCCGGCTGGGTGAAGGTCTGGATGGTCATCAGGTTGTGCGAGTAGGGCGGGGTATAGCCGTTGAGGGTGGGGAAGCCGTCGTCGCCGATCATCTTCTGGTAGGCCACGCCGATGGCGTGGGCGCCGGCGCGCAGGGTGAACATCATGCTCAGGTTGCGGTTGTCCACCGGGCCGGAGATGGCCTTGCCGTCGTCGTCGCTGTCGAAGTAGCGCAGGTCGCTGCGCAGCGACAGGCCCTCGGCCAGCGGCAGGGTGTGCACCAGGCCGTAGTAGTGCTGCTGGTAGATGTCCTTGAGCTGGCCGTAGAAGTAGCTGGCGGTCAGGTTCGGGGTGAAGGCGTAGCTGGCGCCGGCGAGGTTGAACTCGTCGCTGGCGAAGGCCTTGCTGCGGCCCATGATGTACATGTCGTCGTTGCCCGCCGACTCGCGGGTGCGCGACTTCCACAGCTGGCCGGCGGTGAGCGTCAGCTTGTCGATCTCGTTGGAGGTCAGCAGGGCGCCGTCGAAGGTCTGCGGCATCAGGCGCACGTCGTCGCGGAACACCACCGGCAGCTGCGGCTCCAGCAGGCCGATGTTCAGCTGCGTCTTCGAATAGCGCAGCTTGGCGGTCAGCCCGGCGTGGCTGTAGTCGTCCACCGGCTCGCGGGAGTTCGGCCCGAAGGGCAGGGTGCCGTCGCTGCTGCGCCCGCGCCCGGAATCGAGCTTGACGCCGAGCAGCCCGGTGGCGTCCAGGCCGAAGCCGATGGGGCCTTCGGTGAAGCCCGACTGCAGGCGCAGGACGAAGGCCTGGGACCAATTGCCGGCCTGGGATTGCGCGGCGTTGTCCTGGCGGTAGTCGCGCAGCTGGTAGAAGTTGCGCAGGTCCAGGCGGCCGCTGCTGTCGTCGATGAAATCGGCCTGGGCGGCCAGCGGCAGCAGGCCGGTGGCCAACAGGCCGAGGCGGAACGGAATGCGCTTCTGAATGTGTGTGGCGGACATGCTCTTCCCCTTGTTGTTCTTGTTTTGTTCTTGTTCTTCGCTCCTCGGCGGGAGCGAGCGGGGAGAGGTTGTACCACATAATTAATTTGTTAACGATATGCCGGAGCAACCCGGAACTTTCCTCCTGCGGATCGGGTGTTTTCCGCGGAATGCGCGCCGTTGCCTGCTTGAGAAAGCCTTCATCCCGGTGTTCATAGGCCTTTCAGGGGCGTCTCATAATATTTTGTCACATTTGCCCGGATGGCAATCCGCCGCCTGATTCGCTGGGTGTATTGTTAAAATATTAACTATGTGCCTGAATCTAGCCCCCGGGCGCCACCAGGTGTCCACCCGACGATAAGAACAACACCGAGGTAACGGCATGAAGAAATCCTCTTTCCTGGCCCTGCTGCTCGCCTGTGGCAGCCTGGCCCCGGCCGTGGCGGCCGAGCGCGTGACGCTGAAGATCGCGCACTTCCTCCCGGCCAGCTCCAATGCCCAGCAGCACGTCATCCAGCCCTGGTGCGACACCCTGGCCCGCGAGTCGGAGCAGCGCATCCAGTGCCAGATCTACCCCTCCATGCAGCTCGGCGGCACCCCGGGGCAACTGCCGGACCAGGTGCGCAACGGCGTGGTGGACATCGTCTGGACCGCTCCCGGCTACTCGCCCGGGCGCTTCCCGCGCAGCGAGGCGGTGGAGCTGCCGTTCATGCTGCCGGCCAACGGCGTGCAGGCCTCGAAGATCATCTGGCAGTTCTACCAGCAGGCCCTGCAGGAGGATTACAAGGGCTACCGCGTGCTGGCCCTGCACAGCGACGGCGGCATGCAGTTGCACACCACCGGCAAGGCGGTGCGCAGCCTGGAAGACTTCAAGGGCCTGAAGCTGCGCGCCTCCTCGCGCATGAGCGCCCGCCTGGCCACCGGCCTGGGCGCGGCGCCGGTGAGCATGCCGGCGGCGCAGCTCACCGAGTCGCTGTCCAAGGGCGTGATCGACGGCGCCCTGGCCAGCTGGGAACTGATCCCGGCGCTGAAGCTCGACGAGGTGACGCAGCACCATACCGACGTGCCGGAAGGCCGCCCGACCTTCTCCATCACCCTGCTGGGCATGCTGATGAACCCGCGCAGCTACGAGCGCATGCCCGACGACCTCAAGGCGATCCTCGACCGCAACAGCGGCGACGCCCTGGTGCAGCGCTTCGGCGAAGCCTGGGAGAACGAACTGGCGCGGGCCCGCGACATGGTCGCCAGGGACAGCGTCGCCAGCTTCGAGCCGGCGGCCTACCAGAGCCTGCGCGAGGCCGGCGACAAGGTCACCGCCGAGTGGGTGGCCGACGCCGAGGGCAAGGGCCTGGCGGGCGGGCAACTGGCCGACCGCCTGCGCGAGCTGTCCCGGGCCGCCGGCGTCGAGCTGTAAGGGGTGGCCGCGATGAGCGAGATGCTGTCCCTCGAAGGCGCCGTGCCGGCTCGCGGCAAGGGCCTGCCGGTGCGCCTGCTGGAATCCGTGGCGCAGAGCTTCGCCTATGCCGGCGGCGCCCTGCTGCTGGCCCTGGTGGGCATGTCGCTGGTGTCCATCGTCGGCCGCAAGCTGTGGTCGACGCCGGTCACCGGCGACATGGAGCTGCTGGAAATGGGCGCGGCGGTGGCCATCGCCGCCTTCCTGCCGCTGTGCGAGATGCGCAACAGCCACATCCGCGTGGAGATGTTCTCCAACTGGATGCCCCTGGCCGTGCGCCGAGTACTCGATGCCGTGGCGCACCTGCTGTTCGCCGCGGTCGCCGCCGTGCTGGCCTGGCGCACCGGCCTGCAGGTGCTGGAGGCCCACGCCCACGAGGACAGCAGCACCCTGCTGGCGGTGCCGCACTGGATCCCCCTGGCGCTGGTGGTGCCGAGCCTGGCGCTGCTGTGCCTGTGCGCCCTGTGCCGCAGCCTGCTGGCGCTGCTGGAAGAAGGAGCCGGACGATGAGCGCAATGGCCCTGGGCCTGTGGATGTTCGCCGGCCTGCTGGCGATGCTGGTGCTGCGCGTGCAGGTCGGCGTGGCGATGTTCCTGGCCGGCGCGCTGTGCTTCCTGGTGATCAACCAGGGCGACCTCGGCGCCTTGCTCTATACCCTCAACAACCTCGCCTACGCGCGCCTGTCCAACTACGACCTGGCGGTGATCCCGCTGTTCGTGCTGATGGGCCAGTTCGCCACCCACGGCGGTCTGTCGAAGGCGCTGTTCCGCTGCGCCTCGGCCTTCATCGGCCACTGGCGCGGGGGCCTGGCGCTGTCGGCGGTGGGCGCCTGCGCCGGCTTCGGGGCGATCTGCGGCTCGTCCCTGGCCACCGCGGCGACCATGGGCCAGGTGGCCCTGCCGGAACTGGCGCGGCACAAGTACTCCGGGCGCCTGGCCACGGCCTCGGTGGCGGCCGGCGGCACCCTGGGCATCCTCATCCCGCCGTCGGTGCCGCTGATCATCTACGCGGTGCTGACCCAGGAATCCATCGCCAAGCTGTTCGTCGCCGCCATGCTGCCGGCGCTGGTCGCGGTGATCGGCTACATGCTGGTGATCCGCATCCAGGTCGCCCGCGATCCCAATGCCTGCCAGCCGGCGCCCAAGGCCAGCGGCCGTGAAAGGCTGGCGGCCTTCGTGCAGATCCTGCCGATCCTGGCGATCTTCCTGGTGGTGATCGTCGGCATCTACGGCGGCTGGGCCAACCCCACCGAGGCGGCCTCCATCGGCGCCGCGGCCTGCGGCCTGCTGGCGGCGCTGCGCGGCGGCATGCGCTGGGACGGCCTGGGCAAGAGCCTGACCGGCACCGCCGAAGCCAGCGCCATGATCTTCCTGGTGCTGCTGGGCGCCGACCTGCTCAACTCCGGCCTGGCGCTGACGCAGATGCCAGTGGAACTGGCCACCTGGGTCCGCGACAGCGGCCTGGCGCCGCTGCTGGTGCTGGCGGTGATCCTGCTGATCTACCTGCTGCTGGGCTGCGTGATGGACTCGCTGGCGATGATCCTGCTGACCATCCCGATCTTCTACCCGATGATCATGGGCCTGGAGTTCTTCGACCTGACGGCGGGGGAGAAGTCCATCTGGTTCGGCATCCTGGCGCTGATGGTGGTGGAAATCGGCCTGATCCACCCGCCACTGGGGATGAACCTGTTCATCGTCAACAAGCTGGCCAAGGACGTGCCCTACATGGAAACCGCCAGGGGCGTGCTGCCGTTCCTCGCCTCCGACCTGCTGCGCATCGTGCTGCTGGTGCTGGTGCCGGGGTTGTCGCTGTGGTTGTTGAGTTTCTGAGCCGGGCGTTCCCGCACCTGTAGGAGCGGGCCCTGCCCGCGATTCGCGCGCAGGGCGCGCTCCTACGTGGGGTGGTGTGGCATTCCATTGTAGGAGCGAGCTTACTCGCGAATGGGGTTTGCCGGGGGTATCGGTGTTGGGTTCAAGAGCGCCCTCTCCCCAGCCCTCTCCCTGAAGGGAGAGGGGGCTTGTCCGTGCCAGAGGGGAGAATGGCCTATGCCGGATACCTCGTGCTTGCCGGCTAACTGTGGAATACCAACGCACGCCGAACGGTCCCCTCTCCCTTCAGGGAGAGGGTTAGGGAGAGGGAGCGGAGTCAACCCAAGACACTAATATCCCCGGCAAACTCCCCCTCACCTCAATACGCAATACAAACCGACTTCCCCTCCGTGAACCCCTCGATCGCCGCCCGTCCGAACTCCCGTCCCAGCCCCGACTGCTTGTAGCCGCCGAACGGCAGGTTGGGGTCCACCGGCACGTGGTTGTTGACCCACACCGTGCCCGCCTCGATCCGCGGGATCAGGTCCATCACCCGGCCCAGGTCGTTGCTCCAGATGCTCGCCGCCAGACCGTAGGGGTTGTCGTTGATCTGCGCCACGGCGGCGTCGAGGTCGTCGTAGCTCAGCACCGAGAGCACCGGGCCGAAGATTTCCTCGCGGGCGCAGGCCATTCCGGCGTTCACCCCGGCCAGCACCGTCGGTTCGACGTAGTAGCCGGGCAGGTCCGGGCGGCCTCCGCCACAGACGAACTGCGCGCCCTGTTCGCGGGCCAGGGCCAGGTGGCGCAGCACGCTGTCCTGCTGGCGGCGCGAGACCAGCGGGTTGACCTGGGCCTGCGGGTCCAGGCCCGGGCCGATGCTCAGCTTGCCCACCTGTTCGCCCAGGCGCTCGACGAATTCGGCGTGGCGGCTGGCGTGGACGAACAGCCGCGAGGCCGCCGCGCAGACCTGGCCCTGGTTCAGCAGGCCGCCGCCGATGGCGCCGGCGACGGCCTTGTCCAGGTCGGCGTCGGGCAGCACCAGCATGGGGTTCTTGCCGCCCAGTTCGAGGGTGAAGCGCGTCATGTTCTGCAGGGCCGCGCCGCCCACCAGCTTGCCCACCGCGGTGGAACCGGTGAAGGACACCTTGTTCAGCTGCGGGTGCGCCACCAGCGCCGCGCCGGCTTCGGCGCCGCCGAGCAGGACGTTGAAGACGCCGGCGGGGATGCCCGCCTCGATGGCCAGCTCGGCCACGCGCAGGGCGGTCAGCGGCGTCTCGTCGGCCGGCTTGATGACGATGGCGCAGCCGCAGGCCAGCGCCGGCATGACCTTCCACAGGGCGATCATCAGCGGGAAGTTCCACGGCACTATGCCGGCCACCACGCCCACCGGCTCGCGCCGGGTGTAGGCGGAAAAACGCGCGCCGGCCGGCATCGGGATGGAGACGTCCAGCGTCTGCCCCTCGATCTTGGTGGCCCAGCCGGCCATGTAGCGCATGTAGCCGAGGGAGGCGCCGACCTCGATGGCCCGGGCGATGTGGATCGACTTGCCCTGTTCCAGGCTTTCCAGCTGCGCCAGTTCCTCGGTGTGGCGCTCCACCAGCTCGGCGAAGCGCAGCAGCAGGCGCTCGCGCTCGCTCGGCGCCAGGCCGCTCCAGATGCCGGAACGGAAGGCGCGGTGGGCCGACTGCACGCAGGCGTCGACCTGCTCCAGGTCGGCCAGGCGCACTTCGGCCAGGGGGCTGTCGTCGGCGGGGTTGCGCAGGGTGCGGCGGGCGTCGCCGCGCGGCGCGCATTGTTCGCCGTCGATGAAGGAGGCGTGGGCGCGGGCGAGATAGGCCTGCACCTCCGGGAGGATCGGGATCAGCGGGCTGGACATGGGCAACTCCTGGGCTGCGATGGTCGATGGCCCAGGCTAGCCGCGGCGCGCGTCGGCGGCTTGTCCGAGCCTGCCAGGCGGGCATGACCGCGGCTGCCGCCTGGCAGCCCTGGACAAGTCCGCCGGCAAGCCTGGGCAAGACGCCAGCAGGCGCCGGGCGCAGAGTGTCGGCCAGGCCCCATCGTGCCGCCCCTGCCTAAGCCACAACAAACCAGAACATCTGCTTAGAGGCCCACCACCATGTCCATCCAGCAGCAGCTCGACGCGCACCTCAAGCGCGGCACTGTCGGTTTTCCCACCGCCCTGGCCAGCACCATCGGCCTGATCATGGCCAGCCCGGTCATCCTCACCGCCACCATGGGCTTCGGCATCGGCGGCAGCGCCTTCGCCGCGGCCATGGTGATCGCCGTGCTGATGATGCTGGCGCAGTCCACCACCTTCGCCGAGGCGGCCTCGATCCTGCCCACCAGCGGCTCGGTGTACGACTACATCTCCTGCGGCATGGGGCGCTTCTTCGCCATCACCGGGACCATCGCCGCCTACCTGATCGTCCACGTCTTCGCCGGCACCGCCGAGACCATCCTTTCCGGGGTGATGGCGCTGGTGAACTTCGAGCACCTCAACACCCTGGCCGAGTCCGCCGGCGGCTCCTGGCTGCTGGGCGTGGGCTTCGTGGTGGTGTTCGGCATCCTCAACGTGTTCGGCGTCAACGCCTTCGGCCGCGCCGAGGTGGTGCTGACCTTCGGCATGTGGAGCACCCTGATGGTGTTCGGCGTGCTCGGCCTGCTGGCCGCCCCGGCGGTGCAGCTGGACGGCTGGTTCGGCGCCTCGCTGGTGGGCACCGACCTGCAGACCATCCTCTCGCTGGTGGGCATGGCCATGTTCATGTTCGTCGGCTGCGAGTTCGTCACCCCGCTGGCGCCGGATTTGCGCAACTCCGCCAAGGTGATGCCGCGGGCCATGGCCCTGGGCCTGTTCGGCGTGGCCTCGTGCATGTTCATCTACGGCGCGGCGATGAAGCGCCAGGTGGAGAACGTGCTGCTCGACCCGGCCGCCGGCGTGCACCTGCTGGACACGCCCATGGCCATCCCGCGCTTCGCCGAGCAGGTGATGGGCCAGGTCGGCCCGCTGTGGCTGGGCGTGGGCTTCCTGTTCGCCGGCGCAGCCACCATCAACACCCTGATGGCCGGCGTGCCGCGCATCATGTACGGCATGGCCGTGGATGGCGCGCTGCCCAAGTGCTTCGCCTACCTGCAGCCGCGCTTCAAGACGCCGGTGCTGTGCATCCTGGTGGCGGTGCTGATCCCCTGCCTGCACGCCCTGTGGCTGCGCGGCAACACCGACCACATCATGAACCTGGTGCTGGCCGCGGTCTGCGCCTGGAGCACCGCCTACCTGCTGGTGACCCTCTCCGTGGTGCTGCTGCGCATCCGCCGCCCGGACCTGCCGCGGGCCTACCGCTCGCCGCTGTTCCCGCTGCCGCAGATCGTCTCCAGCGTCGGCATCCTCATCGGCATGTGGTACATCACCCCGCCGGGAATGAACCCCGCCGACATCTACGTGCCCTTCGCCGTGATGCTCGGCCTCACCGCCGCCTACGCGCTGGTCTGGACCCTGCTGGTGCAGAAGGTCAACCCGTTCCGCCCGGTGCCGGTGGAAGAGGTGCTGGAGAAGGAGTTCCGCGCCGAACCCGGCATCCATTCCAGCGAGTTCTACGGCCATGCTTCCAAGGCTGTCTGACTGGCTGCGCCGGCCGCCCTCGGGCTACCGCCCGGGGGTGACCCTGGAGCAGGCCCGGCGCAACCTCGGCGGCCTGGCCTTCGAAGCGCTGGAGCCCGGCGCCGGGCGCTTCAGCACGGTGGACGGCGGGTTGGTGTTCGAGCTGCGCGAGCGGCCCCAGGCGCAGTTCCTCATGCACCTGGTGCTCACCGAGTTCGTCGTCGAAGGGCCGGCGGCATACTCCGGCGAGGCGCGCTTCGAACTGCGCCACCAGGGTGTGCTGCGGCGCCAGGGCGTGGAATGCCGCCAGCGTGCCGGCGACCCGGCGCTGGGCACGCGCCTGGCCGAGCGCCTGGCGGCCGACGAGCACCTGCAACGGGCGCTGCCGCCGCTGGACTTCAAGCGCCTGGAACTGGAGTTCGGCGCCGGGCGCTGGCGCATCCGCCTGGAACATATGGCCGCCAGCGAGGTGGTCAACCGCCTGCCCAGCTTCCGCCGCTACCTGCGCCTGGAGCGCGAACAGCGCGACCACCTGCTGCGCGCGCTGTTCCACCTGGGGCGCCTGCTCGGCGAGCTCTGAGCGCGGCGTTCGTTTACAGGTTATCCACGTCCCCTGGCATGCCAGCTGCATAGGAAACGGCTGTCAGAAATTCGTTGCGGGCATTTCGATAACATGTTAACTGTTTCGCGACAACAACAACGCCACCCCACGGAGGTGCGTATGCAAGCCCATCATGCCGCCCAGGTCGGGCTGGAAGGCTGGAGCGCGGCGCTGCGCTCCATCTGCGGTCAGTTCGAGACGCAGCTGGCCTTCAGTCGTTCGCTGTTCATCGGCGAGATCCACGCGCAATCGCACTCCGGCCTGACCATGGCGCACCTGCGCACCAATGCCGGGCTGATCGCCCGCAAGCGCCTCAATGCGGACCAGGACGACGACCGCCACTGCTTCCTGATCAGCCAGCGCAGCGGCTTCTCCCAGGTCAGCCAGAACGGCGTGGACATCCAACTGGCCCCCGGCGAGCTGCTGCTGATGGATTCGGTGGGCAGCTGCGAGATCACCCCCTTCGGTCTCATCGAGCACGCCTCCCTGCACCTGCCGCGCGCGGCGCTGGACAAGGTGCTGCCCGGGCGCAGCAAGTTCGGCAAGGTCTCCGCCGCCTGCGCCAGCGGGCGCATGTTGCACCTGCTGGTGGACCAGCTGTGCCGCGAGTCCGGCTCGAACCCCGCCGGCGCCGAACGCGAGGCCCTGGAGAACGCCTTCATCGCGCTCCTGCCCACGGCCCTCGGCAGCCACGGCGAGACGCCCGGCAGCGAGGCGCTGCAGGGCGGCAACCTGCGCAGCTACGTGCAGAAGGTCATCGACGAATCCCTCACCCAGCCGGGCCTGAACCCCCAGGGTCTGGCGCAGCGCCTGAACATCTCGGTGCGCCACCTGTACCGCCTGTTCGAGGAACAGGGCGACAGCGTCTGCCGCTACATCCAGCGCGCGCGCCTGCAGCGCAGCGCCGACGACCTGGCCAACCCCATCCTGCGCGGCGAGTCGATCACCACCATCGCCTACAAATGGGGCTTCACCGACTCGGCGCACTTCAGCCGCGCCTTCAAGAAGCACTTCGAGCGCTCGCCCAAGGACTACCGCGCCAGCGCCCTGAGCGTGGCCTGAGTCAGAGCAGCTGGTCGATGAGCACGGCGTTGCTGTAGATCAGGCTGCCGTCGCTGGCGCGGTGGCCCACCAGGTGGAAGTGGCCGCGTTCCTCCTGGTCCAGGTAGACGCGCATCCGGCAGTCGGACAGCGGGCCGTAGCCCTCGGGCAGGTCCAGTTCCAGGGTGCTCATGTCGACGTCCACCCAGGCCTCGCGCTCGTGGGTGCGCTGCAGTTCCTCCTCGGCGTCTTCCAGGTGCCGGCGGTCGGTGCCGCTGAGGTAGAAGTGGATGTCCTCGATGGGCATGGACTTGGCGTCGGGGTCGGGCTTGTACCAACCTTCGATGGTCAGGGTGCTCATGGCGTGGCCTCCAGTTCTTCGTCGGCCGGCACGGATGCCCGGCCTTCTCCTGGATTGGACCACGGGTTCGCCGGGCTTTCTTCCACGCCTGGACAAACGGATCGGCGGCCGCCGCGGGTGCGCCGGCCGCCGATGGCTCAGGCCGCCAGTTGCCGCGCCAGGTCCCGCACGCGCTGGTGGAGGAAGGCCGCCACCTCGCTGCCCGGTTGCTGCAGGCCGAGGAATTCCAGCAGCGGGTCTTCCACCGCGGTGCGGATACCGCTCAGTTCCTCCAGCACCGCCAGGCCGCAGAAGGGTACGTAGGCTTCGGCGTAGCCGCCCTCGTGGACCAGCACCAGGCGCCCGTCGCAGAGCTGCTCGGTGGCTTCGCGCAGGCGCGCGGTCATGGCGCGGAACGAGCCGCTGTGCAGCAGCATGCGCGCCAGCGGGTCCACGGCGTTGGCGTCGTAGCCGCAGGCGACGATGATCAGTTGCGGGCGGAAGCGCCGCAGGGCCGGCAGGACGATTTCGTCCAGCGCCTGCAGGTAGGCGTCGTGGCCGCTGCCGGCGGGCAGCGGGACGTTCAGGTTGGCGCCCAGGCCGGCGCCGCGGCCGCGATCGGCGACGCCGCCGTAGCCGGGCGGGAAGCAGTTCTCCTGGTGCAGCGAGACGCTCAGCACGTCGCCGCGCTCCTCGTAGATGGCCTGGGTGCCGTTGCCGTGGTGCACGTCCCAGTCCACCACCGCCACCCGCTCGATGCCGTGCCGCGCCCTGGCCGCCTCGATGGCGATGGGGATGTTGGCCAGCATGCAGAAGCCCATGGCCTGGTCGGCCAGGCAGTGGTGGCCCGGCGGGCGCGACAGCGAGTAGGCGTTGTCCGCCTCGCCGCGCAGCACGCAGTCCACCGCGGCCATGGCCAGGCCGGCGGAGAGCCGGGCGATCTCGTAGCTGCCCGGGCCGATGGGCGCGTGGTCGCCCAGCTCGCCGCCGCCGGCGTCGCTCAGGGCCTTGAAGCGCTGCAGGTAGTGCTCCGGGTGGACGCGCAGCAGGTCCTGCTCGCTGGCCGGCTCGGCGCTGCGCAGGTCCAGCTGGCGGGTGAGGCCGGAAACGTCCATCAGGTTCTTCAGGCGCCGTTTGCTTTCCGGCGACTCGGCATGGCCGCCGCCGGCCGGCGGCTGCACCCAGCCGCCCACGGGCAGGAACAGGGCATGCTGGCTGGCGCTGTGCCAGAGGCTCAGTTCATCGAAGAAGAACGCGGTGCGTCGGGTCATGGAAGGCTCCATTCACGGGGATTCACAGGGATTCACAGGGGTTGCGCAGTGGCGGCCGCCGCGCGCGGGCGGCTGCCGAGGATCAGGGGCAGGGACAGCGCGGTGAGCGCGGCGGCGCCCAGCAGCAGGCCGTGGAAGCCGCCGTCGGCGCCGATCAGCCGCCCGCCGAGGGCCGGGCCCAGGGCCAGGCCGGCGCCTATCACCAGGTTGCTCAGGCTCATCAGCCGGCCGCTGGCGTCCAGCTCGGCGAGGCAGGCGAGGATGAAGGGCAGGGCATAGGTCCAGGTGAACTTGAACAGCAGCGCGGCCAGGGCGAAGCGCGCCAGGCCCGGGGCGCCGAGCAGCAGGAGGATGGCCAGGGCCATCAGCGCGAAGCCGGCGGCCAGCTGGCCCTCGCGGCGCCAGCGCTCGCCCGCCAGGCTGGCGCAGGTGGCGCCGGCGATGCCGGCCAGGGTGGCCACGGCCAGCACCTCGCCGCCCAGGGTGGCGGCCAGCCCGGCGCGCTCGCCGATGGCGCCGACGAAGGTCCAGACCGCGCTCAGGGCGACGTAGAAACCCAGCAGGCCGAGGATGGCGGCGGCGATCTTCCAGCGCGGCGCCTCGACGGTCCTGCGCGGGCCGGCGGCGGTCATGGCGCCGCTCGGCAGGGCGCGCACCAGCGGCAGCGCCAGCAGCATCAGCGCGGCCAGGGACAGGTAGCCGGCGCCCAGGCCGTAGGCCTGGTACAGGCGCGGCAGCACGGCCAGGCCGACGGCGCCGAGCACCAGTTGGCCCAGCACCCAGATGCCGTAGGCGCGGCTGGGGTTGGGCATGCCGGCGGCGCAGGACAGGCAGAGGATCATCAGCGAGCCGCCGCAGAAGGCGCTGAGGGCGCGCAGCACGAGCAGCGCCTGGTAGCCGCCGGCGTTCGCCGAGGCCAGGTTGGCGAGGATGAAGCCCAGCGCCGCCAGCAGCCCGGCCAGGCGCCAGTCCACGCGCCTGAGCCAGAACAGCGAGGGCAGGGTGGCCAGGCTCATGGCGCCCAGTTCGACGGCGAACAGGTCGCCGATGCGCGCCGGCTCCAGGTGCAGTTGCGCGGCCAGTTGGCTGGCGATGGCCGGGGCGGTGAGCAGCACCGCGGGGGTGATGGCGGCGAACAGCACCACGGCCGCCAGCAGGGCCGGCGAGGGAATGCGCGGAACAGTCATGGCGGCGACCTCAGAAGGCATGGACGAAGCGCAGCAGCAGGTTGTCCTGGGCATACGCGTTGGCGGTGGAGACATTGCGGGTGAGGCCGAGCAGCACCTGGTTGCGCTTGTCCAGCCAGTGGCCGACCTCGAAACCGGCCTGGGTGTAGCGCTGGTGGCTGTCGTCTATGTCGTGGCCGCCCAGGCGCAGGGCGCCGCCGTCGGCGGCGATCAGGCGCAGCGCGGCGTAGGTGGCGGGGGTGAAGTCGTAGGAGGCGAAGGCCTGCAGGCGGTACAGCGGCTTCTGTTCGAGGGTGGCGCCGAGGTAGTCGTCGTTGTTGCCGTAGAGCTGGGCTTCCAGGTTGGCCTCCAGCACCCAGTTCTCGCCCACGCCGCGGGTGTAGTTGTAGTTCAGGTGCAGCGCCCAGCGGTTGGCGCCGGGCGACACGCCCGGGTCCTTGGCGTGGTATTCGCCCAGGGGCAGGCTGACCAGGGCCAGCAGGCCGCTGTAGGTGCGCGTCTGCGGCTCGTCGATGAAGAGCAGCGTGCCGCCCACCTGTGGGTCGCCCACCCCGCGTTCGCGGCTGCGTTCGGCGGCGCCGGGGCCGCGCGCCTCGATGTCGGCGTAGGGCACGATGAACTGCGGCGTGCACAGGCGCCCGCAGATGTCGCTGAACCACAGCTGGCGGTAGGCCAGGGCGTTCACCTTGAGGTCGGCCTTGCCGCTGCTGTCCGCCGCGCCGTGGTAGTCGTCGGAGCGCGTCAGCGGCAGGTAGGTCACCCCCAGGCTGGTGCCCACGGGGGCGGAAAAGAAGTCGCGGGCGTTGAGGTCGGCGGCCTGGGCCGGGCCGAGGTACAGCGCGCCAAGGGCGCAGAGCGAAAGGCTTCGGTGCAGCTTCATGGTGGTTTTCTTCTTCTGTCGGTGAGGCGGGCGAAAGCCTCCCCTGGCGCCGCGCGCGGGCGCGGCGTCGGGATGTGGAGGCGTTGGGGAAATGCGGCCGGCTATCAGCCGGGCGGGTGGTGCAGCAGCTGGGCGATGCCGGCCTTGCCGTTGACGCCGAGCTTGCTGTAGATGCTGCGGATGTGGTGGCGCACGGTGTTCGGCGCCAGGCCCAGGTCGCGGGCGATTTCCTTGTAGGTGCTGCCCAGGCCGAAGCGCTGCGCCACCTCGGCCTCGCGGGTGCTCAGGCGGGCCATGGCCGGGCACAGGCGGGCGCTGAGCAGCAGCAGGTCGTGCACGGCGGTGGCCTGCAGTTGCAGGTGCTGGCCGCTGTAGCCGGCGGCCGGGTCGACCTCTGCCGGCAGGCGCGGGCCGGTCCAGCGCGGCCATTCGCGCAGCAGCAACTCGACGAAGCCGCGCTCGGCATAGTGCAGCAGGCCATGCCGGTCGCACACCGCCAGGGCCAGCGGGTTGGGCGCGTCCAGGCGCTCGCGCAGAGCCACCAGGGCGCGGATCTGGTTGGCCCCTTCGGCGGCCACCAGGTGCGGCATCATCTGGTCCACCAGGAAGCGCTCGCTGGCGTCGAAGGGGCGCGCGCCGGCGCGGCGGTACAGGCTCAGGTGCAGGCTGAGCTGGGTGCGCGGGTCGATGTGGATGATGCAGAGGAATTCGCCGAAGCCGTGGCGCTCGGCCAGCCAGCGCAGGCCGGGGGTGCAGTCGGCGGCGTGGGTGTCGATGCGCACCGAGTGGCCGGGCGTGGCGTAGACGCGCTTGACGGTGATGTCCTGGTGGCGGATCGCCTGCCAGTCCTCCAGGTAGCTGTCCGGCAGCCGGTAGAGGTGGCTGCTGTGCTCCAGCGGCAGGCCGTCGACCAGGGCCGCGCGGCCCCACCAGGCCATGTCGAAGTCCAGCAACTGCTGCAGGCGGCCCATGGCGGCGGCGTGGAAGCCGGGCAGCGCGCATTCCTGGGCCAGGCGCTGGAGGTCCAGGACCAGGGCGTTGAATTCGCTGAAGCGCTGGGCGCCGAAGGACAGGTCGAGGGTGCTGCTCATGGGGTTCCCCTGCTGCGACTTTAGTTGTTGTTGTCAGTCATCAGTGAGCGGCCGGGTGTCGGGACGACAGGGCAGGGCCTGGGGCTGAGTATCCGCATCGCGGCGCGCGCGCACCATCCTGCAGATGCAGGATGGGCGGGTGGTTCAGGCCAGCGCGGCACTGCTTTCCGGCAGGGTGGCGCCGCCGTCCACCACCAGTGTCTGGCCGGTGATGTAGGCGGCGGCGTCGGAGGCGAGGAAGAGCATGGCGTTGGCGATGTCCGCCGGCTGGCCGAGGCGGCCCAGGGGGATGCCGGCGGCGATGCGCGCTTCCAGTGCTGCGTCGCCCAGGTTGGCCATGGCCGGGGTGTGGATCATCCCCGGCTCCACGCCGTTGACGCGGATGTTGCGTGGCGCCAGTTCCAGCGCGGCATTGCGGATGAAGCCGTTGACCCCGGCCTTGGACGCCGCGTAGTGGCTCAGCCCCGGGTAGGCCACCCGGTTGCCGGTGACCGAGGAGGTGGCCAGCACGCAGCCGCCGCCGCGCGCGGCGAACAGCGGCAGGGCGGCCTGGGTCAGCCAGAACAGCGCGCCCAGGTTCACCGCCAGGGTGCGCTGCAGCAGCTGCGGGGTGATGGCGGCGAAGTCGGTCAGCGGGAAGTAGGCGGCGTTGTGCACCAGCACGTCCAGGCCATCGAGCCCGGCGAGGGCGGTGGCGATGGCCGGTGGATCGGCCAGGTCCACCGCCAGCGCCCGTGCCTCGTGGCCCTGGCTGCGCAGTTCGCTGGCCAGGGCTGCGACGGCCTGCTCCTGGCGGTCGAGCAGCAGCAGCGAGGCGCCGGCTGTGGCGAAGCCCTCGGCGATGCGGTGGCCGATGCCCTGGGCCGCGCCGGTGACCAGCACGCGCCGGCCGCTGAAGTCGAAGCGCGTCATGGCTGGTTCTCCATGCGTTCGAAGGCGAGGGTGGGCAGGTCCACCACGCTGGCGCCGCCGTCGGCCACCAGGCAGGCGCCGGTGACGATGGCCGCCGCCTCGCTGGCGAGGAACTGGCACAGCCCGGCGATCTCGTCCGCCGTGGCCGGGCGGCGCAGCGGCACCTCGGCGGTGACCCGCGCGTAGGCGGCGTCCAGGCTTTCGCCATGGTGCTGCATCAGCGGCTGCATCTCGGCGTCGGCCATGGGCGTGCGCACCCAGCCGGGGCACAGGGCGTTGACGCGCACGCCACGCGGGCCGTAGTCACGCGCCAGGGAGCGCATCAGCCCGAGCAGCGCGTGCTTGGCGACGGTGTAGCCGCACACGCCGGGCCCGGCCACCAGGGAAGCGATGGAGCCCACCAGCACCATGTTGCCGCGCCGTTCCAGCAGCGATGGCAGGCAGGCGCGGGCGCTGGCGAAGGCGCTGTCGAGGTTGCCGCGCAGGGCGTCGCGCCAGGCCTGGTCGCTGGTCTCGCCGGCCGCGCCCAGGCCGTGGCCGCCGGCGCAGGCGACCAGCACGTCGATGCCGCCGAAGGCCGCTTCGATGCGCTGCACGAAGCCCTGCCAGGTTTCGCCGTCGGCGGCGTCGCCGGCCAGCACCAGGCCGCCGCACCGGGCGGCGACCTGCTCCAGGGCCTCGCGGCGGCGGCCGATCAGCACCACCTTGTCGCCCGCTTCGGCGAAGCGCCGCGCGCAGGCAGCGCCTATGCCGGTGCCGGCGCCGGTGATGACGACGACGCGGCCGCTCACGGGTACACCGTGCGGTTGAGTTCGTCGCAGTAGGAGGCGACCGGGAAGTTGGACAGGTCGTCGAAGCCGCTGCCGGCGTAGCCGAAGATCTTGCCGTCGCTGCGGTGCTGCTGCAGGTCGATCATCACCAGGCCGAGGGTGGGGACGATCTTCTCGCGCCAGACGAACAGGTACAGCTGCTCGGCGACCTTGTAGTAGTGGCAGCGGTCGGTGTCGCACAGCCCGGCCTCGACGCCGGCCAGGCACTGCCAGGTGTAGAAGCCGTCGTTCAGGTAGATGTGCTCGTAGACCTCGGTGGGGCTGTAGCGGTAGCGGTTGCGCAGGCCCACCAGTTCGCTGCTCGGCGTGTGCGGGCAGGCGCCTTGCTGCCAGGGGCGGTCGAGGCTGCCGTGGAGGATCTGCACTTGCACGCCGGTCAGTTCCTTGCCGGCCAGGGCGCGGGCGTAGAGGCCTTCGCCGGTCTCGGCGGCGTCGGGCAACTGGCCCAGCACGGCGGTGAAGGACTGGCTGTGGCGGTCCAGCACCAGGCTGACCGACCAGGCCTGGCCATCCTCGCGCTTGATGAAGTCGACCAGGACGATGCCGGGGCGCACCGAGGTGGCGCGGTAGGCCGCCTCGCCCGCGGAGTGGCCGTCGGCGGCGCGCCAGCGGGTGGTCTCGGCGTCGAACCGGTGCTCGATGCGCCAGCCGTTGGCGAAGTGCAGCTCCAGGCGCTGCCCGGCGAGGTCGGCCAGGCGCGGCAGGATGAAGGCCTCGGGGGCGAAACCCTCGGCGAGGGCGCCGACGGTGATCCAGTCGGAAGAAGCGGTCATGGGGGGACTCCTGTGTTGATGGAGACCCCATGCTGCGCGGCGGGGCGCGCGCGGAACATCAACCGGATGGTTGATCCAGGAACAGCCGCACCAGTAGCTCGGTGCGGCTGGCCACGCCGGCCTTGCGGAACAGGTGGATGAGGTGCGTCTTCACCGTGGCCAGGCCCAGGCCGAGCTGGCGCGCCAGGTCCTTGTTGCTGGCGCCGTCGCGCAGCAGCAGGGCGATCTCGCGTTCGCGCGGGGTGAGCTGGGCGAGGGCGTCGTGGCTGCGGGACAGGGCCTGGGCGGCCAGCTCCAGCAGCCCCTGCAAGGCCCGCAGGCGGTCGAGTTCGTCGCTGGAGAAGGGCGCTTCGCCAACGCGCCGTAGCAGCGAAAGCCCGGCCAGGGGGCGGCCGCGGTCGGCGGCGATGACTTCCACCACGTCGATCACCCCGTTCCGGCGCAGGAAGCCGTGGTAGCGCTCGCGCTGGTCGCCGGGCTGCTGCGCCATGCCCACCGCCAGCGGCACCACCGGCAGGCCGGTGGCCAGGCAGGCGCCGGGGCGCAGTGGGTCGAGGCGGTGGTAGTGGTCGAGGTAGTCGGCGTGCATCTGCCGGCCCATGCCGAGCAGTTGGAAGTCGCAGGCCTGCAGGTCGGCGTCGATGCGGTAGAAGGCGGCGCGGGTGGCGGGGACCAACTGGTGGAAGCTGTGCAGGCAGCGTTGGCCGATCTGTTCGGGGGTGGGCATGGGCTGGGTCCTGCGTGGGGGTGGGGTGAGGTGCCTGAGGGTAGCTTGTTTTTCCCTCTCCCTAACCCTCTCCCTGAAGGGAGAGGGGACCGTTGGGCAGGGTTGGATGTTCTGGCGTCAGCCGGCAACGCCAAATGCTTCCGGCTGAAACCAGGCCTCCTCTCGGCACGGGCTAGCTCCCTCTCCCTTCAGGGCGGGGCGCGCAGCCGAGGGCTGGGGAGAGGGGCTCTTCAGGCTCCCGAACCAGCCCTCAAACCACCGCGTAGTAATGCTTCACGAACCCCTCCCCCAACACCTCCCAAAGCACCTGCGTGCCCTTGGTCACGAACCAGCTGTCCCCGGTCTTGTACAACTGGCTCTGCCCGGTGGCCTCGTCGGTCAGCCGCACCTCGCCGCTGACCACAATGGCCTGTTCGTTGAAGGGATAGGTCATGCGGAACTTGCCGCCGGTGGTGCCGAAGTAGGCGGCGCTGACCGGGTCGGTGGGGGCGCCGGCGGTCATCTTGCCGAAGGCGCGGACCTCGCCTTCGAGGATTTCCGAGCCGAGGTCGGCCACGGTGCCCCAGGCGTCCAGTTGGTCGAGGGTGATGCCTTGCTTGATGGGGGTGAGTGCCATGTGCTTGCTCCTGTGCAAGTGAAGGAAAGAGGGTTCAGCGGCGCCCGGACCAGTAGCCGGACACCTGGTGCCAGGTCTTGCCGGCGCTGAGCAGCAGCGGGCGGAACTGGTCCTTGCCGTGGACGCGGATGCGCCGCACCGAGCTGATCAGGTCGTAGCGCGCCGAGCCTTCGCTCATGCCCTCGGCCAGCACCTTGCAGATGATGTGGCTGGGGGTGACGCCGAAGCCGGAGTAGCCCTGCACGAAGAAGGCGTTGGGGCGGCCGGGCAGGGCGCCGATCTGCGGGAACAGGTTGGGGCTGCAGGCCATAGGGCCGCCCCAGGCGAGGTCGATCTTCACGTTCTCCAGGTAGGGGAAGATCTTCAGCATCAGCGCCCGGTTCCAGGCCTTGAGGTCGCGCGGGATGTGCTCGATGAAGGGCGTGGCGGCGCCGAACAGCAGGCGGTTCTCGCGGGTCACGCGGTAGTAGTCGATGACCGGGCGGATGTCGCTGTAGGCGCCGCGGATCGGGCTGATGCGCTGGATGAGCTCGTCCGACAGCGGCTCGGTCATCATCTGGAAGGCGTAGGTGTTGATGGTGCTCTTGTGCAGCTCCGGCTCCAGCTTGTTGAGGAAGCTGTCGCAGGCCCAGAGCAGCTTGCCGGCCTTCACCGAGCCCTTGGCGGTGCGCACGGTGATGCGCTCGCCGTAGGTCACGTCCAGCGCCGGGCTGTATTCGAAGATCTTCACCCCGTGGCTGGCCAGGGCCTTGGCCTCGCCGAGCAGCAGGTTGAGCGAGTGCACGTGGCCGCCGCCCATGTGCAGCAGGGCGCTGGAGTAGGCGTCGGAGCCGATGATCTGGCGCACCTCGGAGCCGTCCAGGTAGCGGATCTCATGGGTGGAGTTCAGCGACTTGAACTCCTTCTCCCAGGCCCGCAGGGTCTTCGCCTGGCGGGCGTTGAAGCCCATGTAGCCGTAGCCGTGGCAGAAGTCGGCGTCGATGCCGTACTTCTGGATGCGGCCCTTGATGATGTCGGCGCCCAGGTCGCTGATCTCGAAGATCTGCCGCAGGCCGTCCTCGCCGACGTCCTTCCTGATCTTCTCCAGGTCGTGGCCGATGCCGGCCATGATCTGCCCGCCGTTGCGCCCGGTGCCGCCGAAGCCGAGGTAGCGCGCCTCCAGCACGACGATGTTGGCGATGCCCTTCTCGGCCAGCTCCAGGGCGGTGTTGATGCCGGAGAAGCCGCCGCCGATCACGACGACGTCGGCCTCCAGGTCCGCCTCCAGGGAGGGGAAGGACAGGTCGTATTTCTTGGTCGCGGTGTAGTAGGTGGGGGTCTCGATGTTGATCATGACTGCAGCCTGGAACCGAGGGAAAAGGGCGCGGCCGCTGCCGCGCGGATGGCCCTATTAGGGGCCGCGGCGCCCATTCCTGTCTTGACCCTGGCTGCCCGGCCACTTGTCCGGGACTGACAGCGGCGGCTCAGCCGGCCAGCAGTTGCTCCACGCGCTCGACGGCGGCGCGGGCGCAGAGCATGTCCTGCGCCTCGGAGGCGCCGGAGACGCCGACCGCGCCTATGACCACCTCGCCCAGGCGCAGCGGCTCGCCGCCGCCGAACAGCACCAGCCCGGTCTGCAGCGGCAGGCCCTGGCGCACGGTGGGCGCGCTCTGTTCCAGGTAGGCCTGCCAGTCGCCGGTGGGTTTGTCGAAGGCGGCGGCGGTGCCGGCTTTCTTCAGGGCGATTTCGCGGCACGGCTGCGCGGCGCCATCCATGTGCGCGGTGAGCACCGGCAGGCCGCTGGCGTCGACCAGCGCGATGCTGAGCCGCAGGCCCAGTTCCTCGGCGCGCGCGAGCGCGGCCTGCAGCGCCTGCTGGGCGAGGTTCAGGGTGAGGTGTGCCTGCTGGCGGACGAGTGCGGTCATCGAGGGGACTCCGAGTGGGAAGGTGGCGGGGCGGATCATGACCGAAAGGGGGCGGGGCTTTGCAAGGGCCAGGAAAATCCTTGCCTGGGCGCCGCCCGCCAGCCGCGCCTTCCCGCGCGGGCCTGGCGGGCGGCGGGGGCTTCAGTACACCGAGGGGGCGGACGGGGCCTGGGGCTGGGCGCCGCCCTTGAACTTGCCGGCCAGCTCGCGCAGCGAGCGCATCAGCAGGCTGGTGTCCACGCCCACGGCGACGAACTTCGCGCCCAGCTCCAGGTAGCGCCGCGCCAGCTTCTCGTCGGCGCTGAGGATGCCGGCGGCCTTGCCGGCGCGCTGGATGCGGGCGATGGCGTCTTCGATGGCGGCCTGCACTTCCGGGTGCCCGGGGTTGCCGCGCTGGCCCATGGCCGCGCTGAGGTCGGCCGGGCCGATGAACACGCCGTCGACGCCGTCCACCGCGGCGATGGCGTCGAGGTTGGCCAGGCCTTCGAGGTTTTCCACCTGCACCAGCAGGCACATCTGCGCGTCGGCTTCGTCGAGGTAGCCGGGGATGCTGTTCCAGCGCGAGGCGCGGGCCAGGGCGCTGCCCACGCCGCGCACGCCGAACGGCGGGTAGCGCATGGCGCGCACCAGCTCACGGGCCTGCTCGGCGGAATCCACCATGGGCACCAGCAGCGTCTGCGCGCCTATGTCGAGCAGTTGCTTGATCAGCGCCGTCTCGCCGACCACCGGGCGGATGATCGGCTGCGCCGGGTAGGGCGCCACCGCCTGCAGCTGGCCGAGCAGGCTGCGCAGATCGTTGGGCGCGTGCTCGCCGTCGATCAGCAGCCAGTCGAAGCCGGCGTTGGCCGCCAGCTCGGCGCAGTAGGGATCGGCCAGGCCGAGCCAGAGGCCGATCTGGGCTTCGCCGGATTGCAGGCGTTGTTTGAAGGTATTGAAGGGGGGGGGCATGGGAGGTCCTTGGTGGAAGGCTGAAGCTGGAAGCTAGAAGCTAGAAGCTAGAAGCTAGAAGCTAGAAGCTAGAAGCTAGAAGCCGGAGCCGCTCTGACTTCCAGCTTCCAGCTTCCAACTTCCAGCTCAAACTCATCCAAACCGGCAAGAGATGCTGCCGAGCTGATCGTAATCGACGTGGAAGGTATCGCCGGGCGCCGCCGCCACCGGGCGGGTGAAGGAGCCGCCGAGGATCACCTGGCCGGGTTCCAGGGTGACGTCGTAGGGGGCCAGCTTGTTGGCCAGCCAGGCCACGCCCTTGGCCGGGTGGTTGAGCACCGCGGCGGAAACGCCGGATTCCTCGATCACGCCGTTGCGGTAGAGGATCGCCGGCACGCGGCGCAGGTCGATCTCGGTCGGGCGCACCGCGCGGCCGCCCATGACCACGCCGGCGTTGGCGGCGTTGTCGGAGATGGTGTCGAAGACCTTGCGCGTGACCTTGGTCTGCGGGTCCACCTGCTGGATGCGCGCGTCGATGATCTCCAGCGCCGGGATCACCCACTCGGTGGCCTCCAGCACGTCGAACAGGGTGACGTTCGGGCCCTTCAGCGGCTTGCCGAGGATGAACGCCAGCTCCACTTCCACCCGCGGCACGATGAAGCGCTCGAAGGGGATGTCGCTGCCTTCGTCGAAGAACATGTCGTCGAGCAGGGCGCCGTAGTCCGGCTCGGTGATGTTCGACGAGACCTGCATGGCGCGGGAGGTCAGGCCGATCTTGTGGCCTTTCAGCACGCGGCCATCGGCGATCTTTTTCTGCACCCAGGCGCGCTGGATGGCGTAGGCGTCCTCGATGGCGATGTCCGGGTAGTCGAGGGAGAACTGCCGCACCTGCTGGCGCGAACGCTCGGCGGCGTCGAGGCGGGCGGCGGCTTCCTGGATGAGGCTGGAGTCGAGCATGGCGATATCTCTTTAGCGGGGGTTGACCACGGCGGCCGGGGTGCGCAGGACCAGGGCGGCGCCGAGGGCGATGAGGATGGCCAGCAGGTACAGGGCCAGGCTGGAGCTGTGGGTGGTGTCGCGCATCCAGCCGATGAAGTAGGGCGCGGCGAAGGCGGCGATGCTGCCGAAGGAGCTGATCAGGGCGATGCCGGCGGCCTGGGCGCGGTCGGCGAGGAAGGCCGGCGGCAGTTGCCAGAACATCGGCAGCGCGGCGCTGGCGCCCATGCCGGCGAGCACCAGCCCGGCCAGCACCAGCCAGGCGCTGCTCGGCGCGAGGCCGGTCAGGGCCAGGCCGGCGGCGGCCAGCAGCAGCGGCACGGCGAGGTGCCAGCGGCGTTCGCGGCGGCGGTCGGAGGAGCGCCCCAGGGCGATCATGAACACGCAGCCGGCGAGGTACGGCAGGGCGCTGAGCAGGCCGATGCGGCCGTCGGAGCCGATGCCGGCGCCGTGGATCAGGCTGGGCATCCAGAACGCCAGGGTGTTCACCGCCAGCATCACCGCGAAGTAGATGGCCACCAGCAGCCAGACCTGGCGATCGTGGAAGATGCCGGCGAGGGAGGTGATCTGCTTGCGTCGTTCCTCGCCCTGCATCTCCGCGCGCAGGCCGGCCTTCTGCTCGTCGCTGAGCCAGGCAACGCGTTCGAAGCTCTCCGGCAGGCGGCGCCAGACCAGCAGGCCGAGCAGCACCACCGGCAGGCCCTCGGCGAGGAACATCCACTGCCAGCCGCGCAGCCCGAGGAAGTCGTGGAAGCCCTCGAGGATGCCGCCGGACAGCGGCCCGCCGATCACCCCGGCCATGGGCACGGCGATGGCGAACAGCGCGGTGACGCCGGCGCGGCGGCGCGCCGGGAACCAGCGGTTGATGTACACCAGTATGCCGGGGAAGAAGCCGGCCTCGGCCACCCCCAGCAGCAGGCGCAGGCTGTAGAAGCCGGCCGCGCTCTGCACCAGCAGCATGGCGGTGGACAGCAGGCCCCAGGTGACCATCAGGAAGGCGATCCAGCGGCGCGGGCCGACGCGCTCCAGCATCAGGTTGCTGGGTACGCCGAACAGCGCGTAGGCGACGAAGAACAGCCCGGCGCCCAGGCCGTAGACGGTGTCGCTGAAGTGCAGGTCGGCGCTCATCTGCAGCTTGGCGAAGCCGATGTTGATGCGGTCCAGGTGGGCGAAGACGTAGCAGATCAGCAGCAGCGGCATCAGGCGCCAGACCACGCGGGCGTGGGTGGCGTCGCTGCCTGCTGGCAGGGCGGCGGAGGGCTGTGCGGCGGAGGGCAGGGTGGCGGTGCTCATGGTCTTGTCTTTGTTCTGCGAGTGGCCGGGGGCGCGGCGGGCTTCAGCCCGCCTGGCCGTTGAGGAAGGCGTGGACGTTGTTCTGCTTGTAGTTGAGCTCGGCGTTCAGCTCGCTCATCTCGAAGGACAACGCCAGCAGCCGGCGCGCCTGGAGGTCGGCGAAGTGCGCCTTGATCACCTCGAACAGCGCGTCGGCGACCTGCCTGCGGGTGGCCAGGTCGCGCCCGGCGCCCACCTTCAGGCTCATGTGGACGAAGGCGTAGTCGTGCGCGCCGTCGGCCATGCGCCAGGTGTCCAGGCGCACGGCGCGGCTGCGGATGCCGCCGAGCGGGAACACCCCGCTCGCGCCGAGGCAGGCGTGGACCTTCTCGAAGAGGCCGGGCAGGTCGGCCTCGGCTTCGATGTTGTGCGTGTACTCGGCGATGAAGTGCGGCATGGCGGGCTCCTCAGAGGCGGCTGGCGGACGGGTTGCCGGCGGGGTTGGAGGCCTGGGCGGCGGGGATCGCCGAACCGTCCTGCGGGGTGATCGGGAACAGGGCGTTGATCTGCCCGGTGCCGGAGGAGCCGAAGTAGGGCGTGACCACCTCGGCCTTGCCGTCGTAGTCCGACCAGCCCAGGGCGCCGAGGAGCATGGCGGTGTCGTGCATGAAGCCTTCGCCGTGGCCCTTGGCCGCGTACTCCGGGAGCATGCCGCAGAAGGCCTGCCAGTCGCCGCGCTGCCACATCCGCACCACCTCGTGGTCGAGGGTTTCCAGGAACGGGCTCCAGACCTTGTCGGCGAATTCCGGGGCCTGGCCGTTCTGGGCGAAGCGGTGGGTCAGCGAGCCGCTGGCGAGGAAGGCCACGGTGCCGTCGTAGTGCTCTTCCACTGCCTTGCGCATGGCCCAGCCCAGGCGCGCGCTGTCGTTGAGGTAGTGCACGGTGCACAGCGCCGAGACCGAGACCACCTTGAAATGCCGGTCGGCGTTCATGTAGCGCATCGGCACCAGGGTGCCGTACTCCGGGCCGAGGGTGGTGGCGTCGTGGGCCAGCACGTCCACGCCCATGGCGTTGCAGCCCTCGGCGAGGATGCGGCCCAGCTCGGGGTTGCCGGGGAACTCGTACTCCATGTTGGCGATGAAGTGCGGCAGCTCGTTGCTGGTGTATAGCCCCTGGAAGTGCGGCGCGCAGTTGATGTGGTAGCCGGCGTTGACCAGCCAGTGGGTGTCGAACACCACGATGGTGTCCACCCCCAGCTCACGGCAGCGGCGGCCGATCTCCTCGTGGCCGTCGATCGCCGCCTGGCGGCAACCCTGGCGCGGGCCGGGCAGTTCGGAGAGGTACAGCGAGGGAACGTGGGTGATCTTGGCAGCCAGAGCGAGTTTGCCCATGGTGATTCTCCTGGTGCGGGGCGCCTGCGCTGGGGCGCCCGGATTCTTGTGATTGTGGCTGCACGCCGGCGATGCAGGCGGCCTGGGCGGCCGCTCTCATCGGGCCGCCTTTTTACACGCCCCAGCGGGGGATGTGGTGGCTGCCCATGGAAATGCACACGTTCTTGATCTCGGCGAAGACCTCGAAGCTGTACTCGCCGCCCTCGCGGCCGGTGCCCGAGCCCTTCACCCCGCCGAACGGCTGGCGCAGGTCGCGCACGTTCTGGCTGTTGATGAATACCATGCCGGCCTCGATGCCGCGCGCCAGGCGGTGGGCCTTGCCGATGTCCTGGGTCCAGATGTAGGAGGCCAGGCCGTATTCGGTGTCGTTGGCCAGGCGCAGGGCCTCGGCCTCGTCCTTGAACTTCAGCAGGCAGACCACCGGGCCGAAGATTTCTTCCTGGGCGATGCGCATGCGGTTGTCCACGTCGGCGAACACCGTGGGCTGCACGAACTGCCCGCGGGCCAGGTGCGCCGGCAGGTTGGCCGGGCGTTCCAGACCGCCGGCGACCAGGCGCGCGCCTTCTTCCATGCCGATGCGGATGTAGCCGGTAACCTTGTCGTAGTGCTGCTGGGTGATCATCGAGCCGACCTGGGTCTTCGCATCCTGCGGGTCGCCGACGATCAGACGCTTGGCGCGGGCGGCGAATTCCTCGACGAAGCGCTCGTACACGCTCTCCTGGATGAAGATACGGCTGCCGGCGGTGCAGCGCTCGCCGTTCAGCGAGAAGATGGTGAAGAGCGCGGCGTCCAGGGCGCGGTCGAGGTCGGCGTCGTCGAAGATCAGCACCGGCGACTTGCCGCCCAGCTCCATGGAGTATTTCTTCAGGCCGGCGGTCTGCATGATCTTGCGCCCGGTGGCGGTGCCGCCGGTGAAGGAGATGGCGCGCACGTCGGGGTGGCGCACCAGGGCGTCGCCGGCAGTGGCGCCGTAGCCCTGTACCACGTTGAGCACGCCCGGCGGGATGCCGGCTTCCAGGGCCAGGCGGCCCAGCTCGTTGGCGGTCAAGGGCGACAGTTCGCTCATCTTCAGCACCGCGGTGTTGCCCAGGGCCAGGCAGGGCGCGGTCTTCCAGGTGGCGGTCATGAACGGCACGTTCCACGGCGAGACCAGGCCGCACACCCCCACCGGCTGGTACAGGGTGTAGTTGAGCATCTGGTCGTCCACCGGGTAGCTGTGGCCGTCCATGCGCGTGCAGACCTCGGCGAAGAACTCGAAGTTGTGCGAGGCGCGCGGGATCAGCACGTTGCGCGTCTGGTGGATCGGCAGGCCGGTGTCGAGGGTTTCCAGCTCGGCGAGGTTGGGCACGTTCGCATCGATCAGCTCGCCCAGCTTGCGCATCAGCTTGGCGCGTTCCCTGGCCGGGGTGTTGGCCCATTTCGGGAAGGCTTCCTTGGCCGCGGCCACGGCCATGGCGATTTCTTCGGCGCCGCCGCTGGCGACTTCGGCTATCACTTCGGTGGTGGCCGGGTTGATGGTCTGGAAGACCTCTTTGCTCTCGACCTCGCGGCCGTTGATCCAGTGCTTGATCATGCTTGTATCTCTGTCTCGGTTAGGTGCGGGCGCGGTTCGCGAAGAACTCGGCCTCGCTGACGATGCGGTTGACCAGGCGGCCGACGCCTTCCACTTCCACCACCACTTCATCGCCCGGCACCACGTCGGCCAGGCCTTCCGGCGTGCCGGTGGCGATCATGTCGCCCGGCTCCAGGGTCATGAAGCTGGAGAAGTATTCGATCAGGTAGGGGATGTCGAAGATCATGTCCGCGGTGGTGCCTTCTTGCTTCAGCTCGCCGTTGACCCAGGTGCGCAGCTTCAGCTTCGACGGGTCGGCCACGTCGGCGGCGTCGACTATCCAGGGGCCGACCGGGGTGGTGGCGTCGCGGTTCTTCACCCGCAGGTTGGGGCGGTAGTAGTTCTCCAGGTAGTCGCGGATGGCGTAGTCGTTGCACACGGTGTAGCCGGCCAGGTAGGCGAGGGCGTCCTCGCGCCTGACGTTGCGCGCCGGCTTGCCGATCACCGCCACCAGCTCGCACTCGTAGTGCATGTAGGCGACGTTGTCCGGGCGCCAGGTGACCTGGTTGTGGCCGGTGTAGGTGCCTTTGGACTTGATGAACGCCAGCGGCTCGGTGGGCGCCTTGAAGGCCAGTTCGGCGGCGTGGTCGGCATAGTTCAGGCCGAGGGCGAACATGCTCCCTTCGGCCGGCGGCAGCCACTGCACCTCGTGCTCGCCGAGCAGGCGGCCATCGGCCAGGCGCACGGCGTTGTCGGCTTCCACGGTCACTGCGTGGACTTCGCCCCGGTAGCGGATGCGTGCGTGTTTCATCTCAGGCTTCCTCCGCCACGACGTGATTGACCAGGCGGCCGAGACCTTCGATCTCCACCACCACCTCGTCGCCCGGCTGCACGTCGACGCGGCCCTCGGGGGTGCCGGTGATGAGCACGTCGCCGGCGTGCAGGGTCATGAACTCGCTGATCTCGGCGATCAGCCTGGGAATGCTGCGCACCAGGTTGGCGGTGCTGTTCTGCTGGCGCACTTCGCCGTTGACCAGCAGGCGCAGCGGCAGGGCGTGCGGGTCGGCGATCTCGTCGCGGCCGACCACTTCGCTGCCCAGCGGGCAGAAGCCGTCGCGGCACTTGGCCTTGACCGCCGGGCGGTAGTAGCTGTCTTCCGGCAGGCTGAATTCATTGACGATGACGTAGCCGGCCACGTAGGCCATGGCTTCGTCCTCGCTGACGCGGCTAGCGTCGCGGCCGAGCACCACGCCCAGGGCCGGGCCCGGCTGCAGGCGCTCGACGCCGGCGGGGAAGACCACCGCCTGGCCGTCGCCGTTGCGGGTGTTCGGCGTCTTGATGAACAGCACCGGCTTGACCGGCGGCTTCTGGTAGGGCGGCTGCTGGAATTCCTCCAGCCGGCTGTGCAACAGGCCCTGGTAGTTCAGCGCGACGCCGAACAGGGTGCCCGTTGCGGCTTCGCTGATAGCGCGACGCATGGCTTCGTTCTCCTGCTTCACCCGGGCCGTGGATACCCAGGTATCGTTAACATCTTAGCGTTATAGTTAATATGTTAACTATGGTCAAGCCTCGTCCATCGGGGCCTGGTTTCGCTACGGGCATTGGAGCAGGCGTGCCGGCGTGGGGATTGTCCGGCGCTGCCATGGCCTTGACCGACGCTGCCAGGGCGCCGCGCGGGTCGTCGCAGGGTTTGCCTATGCAGGGGCTATGCTGGTTAAAATCTTTCCTATTTTCAGTCGAGTAGCCCATCTACATGTCCACGCCGCGTCCGTCCCTGACCCTCACCCTGCTGCAGGCCCGCGAGGCCGCCATGGCCTTCTTCCGCCCCTCGCTCAACCAGCACGACCTGACCGAGCAGCAATGGCGCATCGTGCGCATCCTCCGCCAGCAGGGCGAGATGGAGATCTACCAGTTGGCGCAGCAGGCCTGCATCCTCAAGCCGAGCATGACCGGCGTGCTGGCGCGCATGGAGCGCGACGGCCTGGTGCGCCGCTGGAAGTCCGAGCACGACCAGCGCCGCGTGCTGGTGTGCCTGAGCGAGAAGGGCCAGCAGTGCTTCGTGGCCATGAGCGGCGACATGGAGAACAACTACCGGCGTATCCTCGAACAGTTCGGCGAGGACAAGCTGCAGCAATTGCTGGGGCTGCTGGATGAGTTGAAGAAGATCAAGCCCTGATTCCGCGCTCCTGCCGGCATACAGGTAGGTAACGCCATGGCCCGCGCACCCATCCCCAATATCGACATCGGCCAGGTCTACGACCTGCGCTACAGCGATTCCGAGGTGCACTACGAGGAACTGGGCAAGCTGGCCGACTTCTTCGGCCGCAACATGCCGGTGCACCGCCACGACCGCTTCTTCCAGGTGCACTACGTCAAAAGTGGCTCGGTGCGCGTCTACCTCGACGAGCAGCTCTACCACCGCCAGGGCCCGCTGTTCTTCCTCACCCCGCCGACCATCCCCCACGCCTTCGTCACCGAGAACGACGCCGACGGCCACGTGCTGACCGTGCGCCAGCAACTGCTCTGGCCGCTGCTGGCGCCGGAGCAGGGCCTGGCCGCCGGGCCGGACATCGGCCCGGTGTGCGTGGCCTTCGACCAACTGGACGAGACCTTCGCCGGCGAGGTGGCGCGGGTGGACGGCCTGTTCGAGCTGCTGCGCGAGGAGTTCCGCGGCGAACGCCCCGGCCGCGAGCTGGCCCTGGCCGACCTGGTGCGGCTGATCTTCGTCAGCCTGCTGCGCCTGTCGGCCCGTTCGCTCAAGGCGCAGCCCATGCGCCGCGAGGACCTGCGCCTGTTCCAGCGCTTCAACCAGCTGATCGAGCAGCACTACCCCGAGCACTGGCCGCTGACGGCCTACGCCGAGCGCATCGGCGTGACCGAGGCGCGGCTGAACGACATCTGCCGGCGCGTCGCCGGGCTGCCGTCCAAGCGCCTGGTCCACGAACGGCTGATGCAGGAGGCACGGCGCCTGCTGCTGTTCAGCGGCAGCTCGGTGAACGAGATCTGCTACCAGTTGGGGTTCAAGGACCCGGCCTACTTCAGCCGCTTCTTCGCCCGCAATGCCGGGATGGCGCCGGGGGAGTACCGGCAGCGCAGGGCGGGTGACAAGGAAGAAGCCTGGCGGTAGGTGGGTGCTGCTGGCTTTTCGTAGGAGCGAGCTTGCTCGCGAACGGGGTTCGTCGGTGACTATGGGGGCTGGGTTTGAGAGCGCCCTCTCCCTAACCCTCTCCCTGAAGGGAGAGGGGACCGTTGGGCAGAGTTGGATGTCATGGTGTTAGCCGGCAACCTCGGCGATATCAGGCTGAAACCATCACTTATCTCGGCACGGACTGCCCCCTCTCCCTTCAGGGAGAGGGCTGGGGAGAGGGTTACGGACTTCTATCCCGCTCCGTTGCTGAACCTGGCACCGCTGTTCGCGAGCAAGCTCGCTCCTACGAAAAGCATCCCGTTGCCCCGACAGAAACCCGTGGCTTCCGGTCTTTTGGTTAACTTGTTAACTTTATGCTCCGCCCCCACCCGGACCCGCCCATGCCCACCCCTGCCCACCCCCAGCGCCTGATCCTGCCCCTGGCCGCGCTGGTCGCCTTCGCGCCCCTGTCCATCGACACCTACCTCCCCAGCCTGCCGCTGATCGCCAGTGACCTGGCCGCCAGCGCCGCCGAGGTACAGTTGACCATCAGCCTGTTCCTCGCCGGCCTGTGCCTGGGCATGCTGTTCTACGGGCCGCTGTCGGACCGCTTCGGCCGTCGGCGCCTGCTGCTGGGCGGCATCTGTCTTTATCTGCTGGCCACCCTCGGCTGCCTGTTCGCCGGCACGGCCTCGGCGCTGATCGCCTGGCGTTTCTTCCAGGCCCTGGGCGGGGCAGCGGCCTCGGTGCTGGCGCGGGCCATAGTGCGCGACCTGTTCCCCCTGCAGCAGTCGGCGCGGGTGCTTTCGCTGATGCACCTGGTGACCATGCTCGCCACCCTGGTGGCGCCGCTGCTGGGCAGCCTGCTGGCCCAGGCCGCCGGCTGGCGCGCGGTGTTCGCCGTGCTCTTCGCCTTTGCCGCGCTGTGCCTGTTCACGGTGCTGTGGCGGATTCCCGAGAGCCTGCCGGCGGCGCAGCGCGGGCAGTCGGTGGCGCAGGTGTTCCACGCCTACGGGCGCATCCTCCTGCAGCCCAGGGCGCTGGGCTACATGCTGTGCATGGGCCTTTCGTTCGGCGGCATGTTCGCCTTCATCACCGCCTCGCCCTTCGTCTACATCGAGCATTTCGGCGTGTCCTCGCAGGCCTATGCCTGGCTGTTCAGCCTGAACATCGCCGGCATCATCCTGGCCACCAGCCTCAATGCGCGCCTGGTGGGGCGGTTCGGGCCGCAGCGGATGCTCGCCTGCGGCGCTGCCGTGGCTGCGCTGGCGGGGCTGCTGCTGTTGGTCTGCGGCTTCACCGGCTGGGGCGGGTTGCCGGCGCTGGTGCTGGGCGTGCTGCTCTACGTCAGCGTCACCGGCCTGCTCGGCGCCAACTGCGTGGCCAGCCTGCTGGCGCTGTTCCCGCGCGAGGCCGGGGCCGCCGCCGGGCTGGCGGTGACCGGGCAGTTCGCCCTGGGCACGGCGTGCAGCGCGCTGGTCGGCGCGCTTTCCGATGGCGGCCCATGGCCGATGTGCCTGGTGGTCGGCGGCGCCGGCATCGGCTGCCTGCTGGCCTTCCTCCTGGCCCGCCGGCACGCCCCGCAACCCCTGGCGGAAGCGGCCTGAGCTAGGCCGGCTGCTGCTCCCTTCGCGCCGTACGGCGCAGGCCCTGCCAGGCGCAGTAGGCCAGCAGCAGGGCGCCGGCCGCGGCCATCGCCCAGGGCCCGCCGTAGCGCGCCGCCAGCAGCCCGGCGAGCAGGCCGCCGATGGCGTCGAAGCCGAAGCGGGTGGCGGTGTAGATCGACACCACGCGGCCGCGCAGCGCTTCCGGCGCGCTGCTCTGGATGACGATGTTGGTGCCGACGTTGTTCACCGTGACGCCGAAACCCAGCACCGCCATGGCCGCCAGCGACAGCGGCAGATTGCGGCTGAGGGCGAACGCCAGCAGCGCGCCGGCGCTGGCCAGGGCGGAGAGCAGGATGATCCGCGGCAGCCGCGCCGGGTCCTGGTGCTGCGCCAGGAACAGGCTCGACAGCAGCGAACCGAAGCCGGCGGCGCCCCACAGCCAGCCGAGGGTGCGCGCATCGCCGGCGAAGACGTCGCGGGCGAACACCGGCAGCAGCGCCGCGTAGCTGGAGGCGGTGAGGTTGACCAGCAACACGCCGAGCATCAGCCGGCGCACGCTCGGGGTGCGCAGGGCGTAGTCCAGGCCCTCGCGGAACACGCTGCCCATGCTGCCGCTGGCGCGCACCCCCGGCGCCAGGCGCACCCGCAGCAGGCCGGCCACCAGCGCCAGGTAGGACAAGGCGTTGAGGGCGAAGCACAGGCTCTCGCTGGTCAGCCCCAGCAGCAGCCCGGCCAGCGGCGGGCCGACGAAGCGCGAGCAGGTGAACAGCGAGGCGTTCAGCGCCAGGGCGTTGGGCAGGTCAGCACGGTCGTCGACGAAGCGGCTGAGCAGCGACTGCCGCAGCGGCGTGTCGAAGGCGCTGAGCACGCCGAGCAGCGCCGACATGCCGACGATCAGCGCCGGGGTGATCAGCCCGCTGGCGGTCAGCCCGGCCAGGGCCGCGGCCTGCAGGGCCATCAGGCTCTGGCTGGCGAGCAGCAGGCGGCGCTTGTCGTGGCGGTCGATCCAGGCCCCGGCCAGGGGGCCGATGAACAGCTGCGGCAGCAGCGCCACGCAACTGGTGATGCCCAGCAGCGCCGCCGAGCCGGTCAGCCGGTAGACCAGCCAGGCCAGCGCCACCTGCTGGACCCAGGTGCCGAGGGTGGAGACCGCATGGCCGGCGAAGTACAGGCGGAAGTTGCGGTGGCGCAGCGCGCGCAGGCTGTTCGGCCAGGAACGGGAAGCGGACATCGGCGGCTCGCTCGGGCGGAGGGCGGATGAGGGAAGGGCGTCATGATAACGGAAAAATTCCGTCAGAACGTTCAGATGTTAACGAAATCCGCGCGGCGCCTGGCCCGGCGCCGGTTTCGCCGCTTCCAGGGGCCGGGAAATCCCATGAAAAGTGCAATCGAGTCCGCGGAAGTTGCATTCAAGGCCCCGCCGGGCGGCTCCCATAATCGGCCCTGCCACTCTCGCCACGAGAGCCCTGCCGCCCGTCGCCAAGCACTTCGCGACGGCGGCGCGCCTCCAATAACAATCAAGGGCCGCCAAGATGAAAAAGCCAAACCCCCTGCTCGAAGACCTGAAATCCGTCCTGCCCGCCATTGCCGCCAACGCCGCCAAGGCCGAACAGGCGCGCACCGCGCCCGCCGAGAACATCGCCCTGCTCAAGGGCATCGGCATGCACCGCGCCTTCCAGCCCAAATGCTACGGCGGCATGGAAATCTCCCTGCCCGAGTTCGCCGACTGCGTGGTCGCCCTGGCCGGCGCCTGCGCCAGCACCGCCTGGGCCTTCAGCCTGCTGTGCACCCACAGCCACCAGCTGGCGATGTTCTCCAAGCAACTGCAGGACGAGGTCTGGGGCGAGAACCCCGATGCCACCGCCAGCAGCAGCATCGCGCCGTTCGGGCGCATCCAGGAGGTCGAGGGCGGCATCCTGTTCAACGGCGAGATGGGCTGGAGCAGCGGCAGCGACCACGCCGAATGGGCCATCCTCGGCTGCCGCCGGCAGAACGCCGAGGGCGAGCAGGTGTACTGCTTCGCCGTGCTGCCGCGCAGCGACTACGAGATCCGCGACGACTGGTACGCCGCCGGCATGAAGGGCAGCGGCACCAAGACCCTGGTGGTGAAGGACGCTTTCGTGCCCAACCACCGCATCCAGGCGGCCAAGGACATGATGGAAGGCCGCTCCGCCGGCTTCGGCCTGTACCCCTACAGCAAGATCTTCTACACCCCGTACCGCCCGTACTTCGCCAGCGGCTTCGCCTCCATCGGCCTGGGCATCGCCGAGCGCATGCTGGAAGCCTTCAAGGAGAAGACGCGCAACCGCGTGCGCGCCTACACCGGCGCCAGCGTCGGCACCGCCACCCCGGCGCTGATGCGCCTGGCCGAGTCCACCCACCAGGTGGCCGCCGCCCGCGCCTTCCTCGAGAAGACCTGGCAGGACCACGCCGAGCACGGCGAGCGCCACGAATACCCCAGCCGCGAGACCCTGGCCTTCTGGCGCACCAACCAGGCCTACGCGGTGAAGATGTGCATCCAGGCCGTGGACCGCCTGTTCGAGGCCGCCGGCGGCACCGCCTGGTTCGAGAGCAACGAGATGCAGCGGCTGTTCCGCGACTCGCACATGACCGGCGCCCACGCCTACACCGACTACGACGTCTGCGCGCAGATCCTCGGCCGCGAGCTGATGGGCCTGGAGCCGGACCCGAGCATGGTCTGAGCCACCACGCCCAGCCTGCTCTTCGTAGGAGCGAGCTTGCTCGCGAACCGACCCCGCTGCGGAATCCGTTCGCGAGCAAGAACCAGGCGTCCCCCTCGCTCCTGCAAGGTATCGCAACGACTTTCTTCAATCCCGCCGGCCCCGCGCCGGCGCGGAGGAACCGCCATGAACCAGAACGATGAAGCGGGCCTGGACCCGCGTGCCTTCCGCCGTGCCCTGGGCAACTTCGCCACCGGCGTCACCGTGATGACCGCGGCCGCCGACGGCGAGCGCGTCGGCATGACCGCCAACAGCTTCAACTCGGTATCCCTCGACCCGCCGCTGGTGCTCTGGAGCATCGACAAGCGCGCCACCAGCCTGGCGGTGTTCGACAAGGCCAGCCACTACGCGGTGAACGTGCTGGCCGCCGACCAGATCGACCTGTCCAACCAGTTCGCCCGGCCCAGCGCCGACAAGTTCGCCGGCGTGGCCTGCGAGCAGGGCGCCGGCGGCGCGCCGCTGCTGCCGGACTGCGCGGCGCGCTTCCAGTGCGAGCTGCAGCAGAAGCTCGACGGCGGCGACCACTGGATCCTCATCGGCCGCGTGCTGGCCTTCGACGACCTGGGCCGCGCGCCGCTGCTCTACCACCAGGGCGTGTACTCCAGCGTGCTGCCGCACCCGCGCCTGCGCGAGGCCCAGGCCGGGGTGCCGCGCACCGCCTTCCAGGGCCGCCTGAACCACAACCTCTACTACCTGATGACCCAGGCGCTGCGCTGCTACCAGGCCGACTACCAGCCGCGGCAGCTGGCCAGCGGCCTGCGCACCAGCGAGGCGCGCATGCTGATGGTGATGGAGAAGGACGCCGCCCTGGACACCACGGCGCTGCAGCAATTGGTGGCGATGCCGCTGCGGGAGATCGAGGAGGCCCGCGCCAACCTCGAACGCAAGGGCCTGCTGCAGGTGGGCGAGGGCGGCTGCGCGCTGACCGCCGCTGGCATCGACCAGGCCGAGACGCTGTGGAGCATCGCCGAGGAACAGCAGGCCAAGGTCTTCTCGCGCTTCAGCAGCGAGCAGGTAGAGACCTTCAAGACGGTGCTGCGGGGCCTGGCCCAGCCGCTGTAGAAGCTGTCAGAAGCGCTCGCCGGGCAGCAGGTAGCGCCACTGCCCCGGTTCCATCTTGCCCATGGACACGCCGCCCAGGCGCAGGCGGCGGATGCCCACGACCTTCAGGCCGACCTGGCGGCACATGTCGGCGATCTGCCCGGGGCGGAAGCCCTTGCCGGCGAAGCGCAGGCGCGTCTCGTTCTGCCAGCTGACCTTCAGCGCCGGCAGCGGCCGGCCCTGGTACAGCAGGCCGTGGCGCAGGCGCGCCAGGCCGGCGTCGTCGAGGCTGCCGGCGACTTCCACCAGGTACTCGTGCTCGATGGTCGCCGCGTCGTCCTGCAGGCGGTGCAGCACGCCGTAGTTCTGGGTGAATACCAGCAGCCCGCTGGCCTGGTCGTCCAGCGGCGTGGTGCTCTGCTGGCGGGCGAAGTGCTTGCTCAGCGGGCGTTGCCCGGCGCTGTCGGCTTCCCAGCGATTGGCCGCCACCAGCAGGCCCAGGGCCTGCTCGGCGGAGTGGCCGGCCGGCTTGTACAGCAGCAGGGTGGCCGGCGGGATCGGCGCCGGGATGGCCCCGGGCAGCAGCTCGACGCGCTGCTCGGCGACGCGGAAATGCGGCTCGTCGACGGGTTGGCCATCCACCGTGACCCAGCCTCCCTCGATGTACAGCTCGGCCTCGCGGCGGGAGCAGGGCAGCAGTTCGGCGAGGCGCTTGGACAGGCGGGTGGTTTCGGTCATGGCAGGGAGTCGGCGGCGGGAAAGACCGCCATTGTACTCCCCGGCCGGGCGTTCAGGGCGAGACGTCCTCGGCTTCCGGCGGCCGGGCGCCCTCGCGCACCCAGGTCATGAACAGCTGGAAGCCCAGGGCCAGCACCACCGGGCCGATGAACAGGCCGATGATGCCGCCGGTGAGCATCCCGCCCAGGGCGCCGAGGAGGATCACCGGCATCGGCACGGCGACGCCGCGGCCGAGCATCAGCGGCTTGAGCACGTTGTCGGAAAGCCCGGCCAGCACCGTCCAGACGGTGAACACCACTGCGCTGACGGTGCCGTAGTCGCCGCTCCAGAACACGTAGACGATGGCCGGCAGCGAGATCACCGCCACCGGCAACTGGACGATGCCCAGCAGCAGCACGCCGAGGGACAGCAGGCCGGCGGCGGGGATGCCCATGACGATGAAGCCCAGGCCCAGCAGCAGGGTCTGGATGAAGGCCACGCCGACCACGCCCTGGGCCACCGCGCGGATGGTCGCGGTGCTCAGCCGCGCCAGTTCCGGGCCGCGCTCGGGGCCGGAGATGCGCACCGCGATGTCCTCGGCGGTGCGCGCGCCCAGCGGGCCGTAGGCCATGATCACGCAGGCCACCAGGAAGGCGCCGAGGAACTGCAGCAGCTCCATGCCCACGCCGGCGGCCTTGGCCAGCACCGTGCGGGCCACGCCCTGCAGGTGCGGCGCGGCCTGCTGGGCGGCGCCGAGGAAGTCCTCGGCCAGCCGCTGCCAGGCGTTGTAGATGTAGGGCCCCACCAGCGGCCAGCCCGCCACCGCCTCGGGCGGCGCCGGGATGCGCAGCCCGCCGGCCTGGAAGCGGTGCGCAAGGTCGGCCACCGAGTCGGCGATGGAGAAGCCGATCAGCACCACCGGCACCAGCAGCAGGGCCAGGCCCACCAGCGCCAGCAGCGTCGCCGCCAGGGCCGGCCGCTGGCCCAGGGCGCGCTGCAACATGCCCTGCAGCGGGTAGAGGGTGACGGCGAGGATCAGCGCCCAGAGCATCAGGTCGAGAAAGGGGTGGAAAATGCGGAAGCAGAACACCGCCAGGAACAGGATGAGCCCGGCGCGTATCAACACGTCCAGCAGGTTGCGCGACAGCACCCGGTCCGCCGATGGCAGCATGGCATCTCTCCTTGGAAAGCCTCGTGGGGTTCCTCAGAGCATTGGCCGTGCGCGGCGGAATGCAAGTCGGGCGGGGGAAATCGCCGGATGTCGAGCGAAAGTAGGAGTAGCGGGGGAGGGTGCGCAGGGCTCTTGCTCGCGAACGCCCGGGCCGGAAACGGCGGGGTCCGCGAGCAAGCTCGCGCCTACGGGAGGAGCGGGGGGATTACTTCTTGCCGAGGCTGATGTGGCGGCTGGCGGCGCCGTTGGGCTGGCCGGTCACGCCCTTGGCGACTTGCTGAATCTCGCCGCCGGACTTGAGGAAGGCGGCCACCTGGGCTTCCAGGGCCTCGCGGCTGGTCACGGCCGCAGCGGGTTTCGGGGCGGACTTCTGGCGGGAGATGGTTTTGCTGGACATGCTTGCCATTACCTGTTCATTCGCGAAATGGCCGCCCATTGTACAGGAAATGACCGTCCTTCGGGGTGAAAATCGACCGAAGGGCCATTGCAGCGCCATCGCCGGGCCCGCGGTGGGGTGTTAACCTCGGTCGATTCCCGGTCGCTGCGAGCCCTCCATGCCTCTGCTGTCGTCCCGCCAGCGCAATGCCCTGCGCCTGGCCCGGGCCTTCCTCGGCCCCTACCGCTGGCGCGCCCTTGGCGCCCTGCTGGCGCTGCTGTTCACCGCGGCCATCACCCTGTCCCTGGGGCAGGGCATCCGCCTGCTGGTGGACCAGGGCTTCGTCACCCAGTCCGAGCACCTGCTCAACCGCTCCATCGGCATCTTCTTCCTGCTGGTGCTGGGCCTGGCGCTGGGCACCTTCGTGCGCTTCTACCTGGTGTCGTGGATCGGCGAGCGCTTCGTCGCCGACATCCGCCAGCGCGTCTTCGACCACCTGATCGAGCTGCACCCGGGCTTCTACGAGAGCAACCGCGCGCTGGAAATCCAGTCGCGGCTGACCGCCGACACCACGCTGCTGCAGACGGTGATCGGCTCCTCGCTGTCCATGGCCCTGCGCAACGCCCTGACCCTGGCCGGCGGGGTGATCCTGATGTTCGTCACCAACGCCAAGCTGACCAGCATAGTGGTGGCCTCGCTGCCGCTGGTGATCGCGCCCATCCTCCTGTTCGGCCGCCGCGTGCGCGAGCTGTCGCGGCAGAGCCAGGACCGCGTGGCCGACGTCGGCAGCTACGTCGGCGAGACCCTCGGGCAGATCAAGACGGTGCAGGCCTACAACCACCAGGCCCAGGACCGCGCGCGCTTCGGCCGCACGGTGGAAGCCGCCTTCGGCACCGCGCGCAAGCGCATCCTGCAGCGGTCCTGGCTGGTCAGCGTGGTCATCCTGCTGGTGCTGGGCGCGGTGGGGGTGATGCTGTGGGTCGGCGGCATGGACGTGATCGCCGGGCGCATCAGCCCCGGCGAGCTGGCGGCCTTCGTGTTCTACAGCCTGATCGTCGGCATGGCCTTCGGCACCCTCAGCGAGGTGCTGGGCGAGCTGCAACGCGCCGCCGGGGCGGCCGAGCGCATCGCCGAGCTGCTGCGCGCGCGCAACCAGATAGTCGCGCCGCAGGAAGGGCTGCTGCGCTTGCCCGAACGGGTGGAGGGGCGTATCGAGCTGCGCGGTCTGCGCTTCGCCTACCCGTCGCGCCCGGAGCACTGGGCCATCGACGGTATCGACCTGGACGTGCGCCCCGGCGAGACCCTGGCGCTGGTCGGCCCTTCCGGCGCCGGCAAGTCCACCCTGTTCGACCTGCTGCTGCGCTTCTTCGACCCGCAGCAGGGCGAGATCCGCATCGACGGCACGCCCATCACCCGCCTCGACCCGGCCGACCTGCGCCGCTGCTTCGCCCTGGTGTCGCAGAACCCGGCGCTGTTCTACGGCACGGTGGACGACAACCTGCGCTACGGCCGCCCCGACGCCAGCGACGAAGCGCTGCGCGCCGCGGCCCGCGCGGCCCATGCCGACGACTTCATCCAGCGCCTGCCCGAGGGCTACCGCACCCACCTGGGCGAGGGTGGCGTGGGGCTGTCCGGCGGCCAGCGCCAGCGCCTGGCGATCGCCCGCGCGCTGCTGGTGGACGCGCCCATCCTGCTGCTCGACGAAGCCACCAGCGCGCTGGACGCCGAGAGCGAACACCTGATCCAGCAGGCCCTGCCGCAGCTGATGAGCGGGCGCACCACCCTGGTCATCGCCCACCGCCTGGCCACGGTGCTGAACGCCGACCGCATCGCCGTGATCGACCAGGGCCGCCTGCTGGCCCTGGGCACCCACGCCGAGCTGGTGGCCGGCAACCCACTGTACGCACGCCTGGCGGAATTGCAGTTCGGCCAGGCGCAGAGCGTGTAGAATGCGCGCCTTTTCCCCGGAGTCCCGCACATGGCAGCCATCGGCCGTTTCAATTCCCTGCAGGTGGTCAAGCACACCGAGATCGGCCTGTTCCTCGACGGCGGCCCCCACGGCGAAATCCTCCTGCCCAAGCGCTACATCCCCAAGGACGAGCCCACCGAGCCGGGCGAGTGGCTGAACGTCTTCATCTACCTCGACAGCGAAGACCGCATCATCGCCACCACCCTGAAGCCCAAGGTGCAGGTCGGCGGCTTCGCCAGCCTGAAGGTGGTGGAAGTCAGCCGCGTCGGCCTGTTCCTCGACTGGGGCCTGCCCAAGGACCTGCTGCTGCCGCACTCGGAAGAGAAGCGCCCGCTGCAGGTCGGCGACTACTGCGTGGTGTACTGCTACATCGACGAGCGCACCCGCCGCATCACCGCCACCGCGCGCCTGGACCGCTATCTGGACGACACCGCGGCGCACTACCAGGCGGGCCAGGAAGTGGACCTGCTGGTGGTGGAGCGCACCGACCTCGGCTTCAAGGCCATCATCGACGGCAGGCACTGGGGGCTCATCCACAAGAACGAACTGTTCAAGTTCGTCCGCAGCGGCATGCGCGAGAAGGGCTACATCAAGGAAGTGCGCGCCGACGGCAAGATCAGCCTGAGCCTGCAGCCGGTCGGCCAGGCCGCCCGCGACGACCTCGGCGAGCGCATCCTTGCTGCCCTGCGCGAGGCCGGCGGCAGCCTGGCGCTGTCCGACAAGAGCCCGCCGGAGGCGATCAGCCGCGAGTTCGGCGTGAGCAAGGGCAATTTCAAGAAAGCCATCGGCGGGCTGTTCAAGCAGGGCCTGATCACCATCCTCGACGACCGCATCGAGCTGCGCTGATTCCACCGGGCCGCAACTGCCCCCGGCAGCCCCGCGGCCGCCCTCGGCGCGATCATCCAGCGGCAGGTCCGGCCGCCGCGGTCGCTACATCATGCGTTTGAAGCGGTGCCAGGCCTGTTCCCAGGCCAGCACCCAGCGCGGCATGGGCGCGCCGAAACCGGCCACTTCCAGGCGCGGGTGGTGGCCGACGACCATGTCCAGCAGCGGCTCCTGGTCGGCCCGCACGTCGACGAAGAACACATGCCGGCCGGCCTGCAGCGAAGGCGCGAAGCGCCGCACGTCGCCGCTGGGCCGTTGCAGGCCGAAGAAGCTGCCTTCCCACAGGCTGAAGCCCAGCAGCACGGCCGCCAGGAACAGCACCGGAATCCAGCCGGCGGCGCTTTCGCTCCAGCCGGCGAAGTAGCCCAGCGCCAGCACCAGGACCGCCAGGGCGACGCCGATGCCCAGCCCGTACTTGCCGCCGCGCACCAGGTCCTTGCGCATCACGTCCGGCACTTCGTGCAGGTGGCGCTGGTCGAGCTGCGCGTCCTGCTCGCTGAGCACGTGCATCTGCTCCTCGGCGATGCCGTTGGCCTTCAGCTCGCTCTCGACGTTCTCCAGCTCGTCCAGGTCGTTGCTGATGTAGTAGTGCCTGTTCATGGAGCACCTCCAGGTCAGTCCCCCGGCTCCCCCTCGGCGAACGCTCCGGCATTCGCGGCAGTTCCACGCGGATCGCCACGTGTCACTCTTTGAATTTTACCTCCCTGGACGCTCCCGGCCCCCCGGGGCGACGGGCGTAGCGGGCCTTGCCAGGCGCCGGGCAAGGGGCGAGGATGCCAGCTCACGCACAACCGCCAGCCAGGGGCCCAGGGGCATGATCCGCGAGATTCTCAAAATGGGCGACGAACGCTTGCTGCGCGTCGCCCCGCCGGTGCCGGCGCAGATGATCGGCAGCGCCGAACTGCAACGACTGATCGACGACATGTTCGACACCATGCACCACGCCGGCGGCGTAGGCCTGGCCGCGCCGCAGATAGGCGTGGACCTGCAACTGGTGATCTTCGGTTTCGAGCGCAGCGAGCGATATCCGGATGCGCCGGCGGTGCCGCCGACCATCCTGCTCAATCCGCTGATCACGCCCTTGGGCGAGGAAATGGAGGAGGGCTGGGAGGGCTGCCTGTCGGTGCCCGGCCTGCGCGGCGCGGTGAATCGTTACAAGCGCATCCGCTACCAGGGGTTGGACCCGCAGGGGCAACCCATCGACCGCACGGTGGAAGGCTTCCATGCCAGGGTGGTGCAGCATGAGTGCGACCACCTGATCGGCCGGCTGTATCCGTCGCGGATCACGGATTTCGGCAAGTTCGGTTTTACCGAGGTGCTGTTCCCGGGGTTGGATCCGAAGGCGGATGATTGAGGGGCCGCCTCCTGGGCATTGGCGTGGCCGGTGAATCCAATCGCGGACAAGGTCCGCTCCTACGCCCGTGCTCCCTGGAATTGTAGGAGCGGGCCCTGCCCGCGATTCGCGCGCAGGGCGCGCTCCTACAGGGGCGTGGCGCGGCTGGGGCAGCGTAGGAGCGGATCTCATCCGCGATCCGCGCCGATACCTCCGGCTATCGCGGACAAGGTCCGCTCCTACCGCATGAGCGAGCACGGCTTTTCGTAGGATGGCGTTGAGCGAAGCGATACCCATCGGCGCAACCGCATGGGTTTCACACGCTCAACCCATCCACCGACCCCTTGAATAATTCGCGGACAACCGCCCCCAAGCGGCCGTCCGCAGCTGCACTCTCAGGACGTTTGCCCGTGACTGCCGAGCAGCGCATTGCCGGATTTCTTCTGCTTCTTCGCCATGCGTTTCTCGTGGGCCGTCTTCAGGGGCTTCTTCTTGCCTTCCTTGTGGGCGTTCAGACCTTTGCTCATGACCGTAACCTCGTGGACTGGGAAGGACTGGCATCCCTGCGGTCGGCGCTCCATCGGCCCGCGGGCGCGGGCCGGTGCCTCTTCAGCATAGACCCGCCGGGCGCTTCAGGCTTGGCCGCTGAGCCGCTCCAGCTCGCGGCGGACCATGGCCGCGTACTGCGGCGGGCCCAGGCGGTAGAGTTCGCCGGCCACCCAGGCCAGCCAGCGCCCGCCCAGGGCCTGGCGCTCGGCCAGTAGCCGGCGGGCCTCGGCTTCGGCCCGGGCGGCGTGTTCGCGGTGATAGTCGGCGCGGCTCATCCCTGGCACTGGAGTTTCTGCGGATCGATCTCGATGCTCGCCAGTGGCTTGCCGTCGCTGCCATCGTAGTCGTGGGCGACGCGGATGCCGTGCTCGCGGATGCGCTGCAACAGCGCCGGCTGCTGGCAGGTGGCGCGCTCCAGGCGGGTGCGCTGCTCGCCCTTGAACTTGTCCAGGGCATCGGCCTGCATGCCCTCGGCCTTCATGCTGGAAATGCCGTAGCGGTAGTGCAGCACCTTGCTGTCGGTGTCCAGGCGCACGTTCTCAAGGCGCGTCACCTGGTCCACCTGCAGCGGCAGTTGCTTGCTCTGCTGCTCGAAGAAGGCGGCCGACTCCTTGAGGAAAGTGGCTTCGTCCTCCGCCCGGGCCTGGGGTTGCAGGCTGGCGAAGGCCGCGCCGGCGAGCAGCAGGGTGGCGCCGAGGCGGCGGGCGGGGCGGAGCATCGGGATGGGCATGCGGGGTTCCTCCGGCTGTGGTTGCGCTGAAGTGTATAGGCCATTTCCCACACCTGCCCGCCGCCTGCGCAACTTCCCCTGGCCGCGACGAGTGGCTAGGCTTGCCCGCAAGGACCGAACTTGAGCCGCGCCGGCGGGTCAACCGTCGACACGGGGCCGCGCCGCGGCCGGACTGCGGAGGAAGGAAACCAGGCATGCGATTCATGGATTTTCGGGGCCTGCGCCTGGGCCCCTGGCAACTGCTGAAACTGACCGTCAAGGAATTCCTCGACGACGAGATGCCCACCTACGCGGCGGCGCTGGCCTACCAGGGGCTGTTCTCGCTGTTCCCGTTCCTGCTGTTCCTCATCGCCCTGCTGGGCTTCCTGCACCTGCCGGAATTCTTCGACTGGCTGCGCGAGCAGGCCGCCTACGTGCTGCCGGGCCAGGCCCTGGAGCAGGTCAACCCGATCATCGACCAGCTGCAGCAGCGCCAGGGCGGGCTGCTTTCGGTGGGGATCGTGGTCGCGCTCTGGTCGTCCTCGGCGGCGGTGCGCTCGCTGATGAACGCGCTCAACGCCGCCTACGACGTGCGCGAGGCGCGCCCGGTGTGGAAGCGCGTGCCGCTGTCGCTGCTCTACACCCTGGGCCTGGCGGTGATGCTGATGCTGGTGACCGCGCTGATGATCCTCGGGCCGCAGGTGATGGGCTGGATCGCCGAGCGCATCGGCCTGCAGGATTACGTGGTGGTGCTCTGGTCGCTGCTGCGCTGGCCGGTGATGGTCCTGCTGATGATGATGGCGGTGGCGGTGATCTACTACGCCACCCCCAACGTCAAGCAGAAGTTCCGCTTCATCACCCCCGGCTCGGTGCTGGCGGTGGTGGCCTGGGTGGCGGCGTCCCTGGCCTTCGGCTTCTACGTGAAGAACTTCGCCGACTACAACGCCATGTACGGCAGCGTCGGCGCCATCATCGTGCTGCTGCTGTACTTCTACATCTCCGCCGCGGTGCTGCTGCTGGGCGCCGAGCTCAATGCGGTGATCGAACACCACCTGCCCCACGGCAAGAACCCCGGCGAGCGCACCTTCGAACAGGCCGAGACGCGCAGCCCCGAGGAGGGCTGAGGCTCACTGCGCCGGCTGCTGGCTGAGCAACTGGTCGACGATCTGCCCGGCGCGCTCGAAGTTCGGGTAGCCGCTCTTGGCCACGTCCAGCTCGGCATAGGCCTTGCGGTATTCCTCGGCCTTCAGCGCGTCGGCCTCCTGGCCGAGCATGGGCTGGTTGTAGACGCGGTAGAGCAGGGCGATGGCGTAGGGCTGGCCGGCCTTGGCGGCGCGCTCCAGCAGGGGCAGGGCCTGGTCCGCCGGGGCCTGCTGGCGAATCTTCAGCAGCGCCTCGTAGAAGGCCACCTCGCCGCGCTGGTCGGCCTCGCGGGCGCGTTCGAGCAGGTCGTTGGCGCGGGCGTAGTTGCCCGGGTCGGCCGAGGCGATCAGCAGCTTCGCCTCGAGCATGTCGTTGCGGTACAGCAGGTGCTGCTGCTCGGCGTCATGGCTGGCGCAGCCGGCCAGGCACAGCGGCAGGCCGATGACGGCGAGGCGGGAGAACGGGTGGCGCATGCCCATGAAGGTCCCTCGATGGCGAACGGGCGCGGAGCCGACGATTTTGCCGTCTCCGCGTGGGCAAGCATAGACGGCCGGCGTGCCGTTCAGGAACCGGGCGCGCGCTCTCGTGCCGAGGTGCCCTTCGTAGGATGGGTTGAGCGAAGCGATACCCATCGGGCCATGGTGATGGGTATCGCAAGCTCAACCCATCCTACGTGACTCGCTGCTGGACAGGGAGCCGCCGTCAAAGCCGCGCCAGGTTCAACCACAGAGTTGCTGGCAAGAAAGGTGAGGCGGCGGATAACCGCGAACGGTTATACGCCCTACGCCCATGGTGGGCTTGGCGTAGGGCGCATAACGCCTCCGGCGTTATCCGCCGTTTGACCTGGGCCATGCTCCCGCTCGGTGACGAGCACGGAGCCGCCCTCGAAGCCACGCCAGGTTCAATCACGGAGTTGCCGGCAAGAAAGGTGAGGCGGCGGATAACCGCGAACGGTTATTCGCCCTACGTCCATGGTGGGCTTGGCGTAGGGCGCATAACGCCTACGGCGTTATCCGCCGTTTGACCTGGGCCATGCCCCCGCTCGCTGCCGAGCACGGAGCCGCTGTCGAAGCCGCGCCAGGTTCAACCACGGAGTTGCCGGCAAGAAAGGTGAAGCGGCGTATAACCGCGAACGGTTATACGCCCTACGTCCATGGCGGGCTTGGCGTAGGGCGCATAACGCCTACGGCGTTATCCGCCGTTTGACCTGGGCCATGCCCCCGCTCGCTGCCAAGCACGGAGCCGCCCTCGAAGCCGCACCAGGTTCAACCACGGAGTTGCTGGCAAGAAAGGTGAAGCGGCGGATAACCGCGAACGGTTATTCGCCCTACGTCCATGGTGGGCTTGGCGTAGGGCGCATAACGCCTCCGGCGTTATCCGCCGTTTGACCTGGGCCATGCCCCCGCTCGCTGCCAAGCACGGAGCCGCCCTCGAAGCCGCGCCAGGTTCAACCACAGAGTTGCTGGCAAGAAAGGTGAAGCGGCGGATAACCGCGAACGGTTATACGCCCTACGCCCATGGCGGGCTTGGCGTAGGGCGGATCTCATCCGCGATTGCGCATGCAGCGGGGCAGGGCTCAGATACCGAAGGCACTCCCGCCGTCGTCGCCATCGAAGCCGCGCTCCAGCTTGATCTTCAGGCTCAGGTCGGTGCGCGAGTCGGCGAACTTCAGGGCGTCGGCGACGCTGATGCGGCCGGCTTCCAGCAACTGGTACAGGCTCTGGTCGAAACTCTGCATGCCCTGCTCCAGGGCGCGTTCGATGGCGCCGCGCAGTTCCGGCAGTTCGTCGCGCTGGATCAGCCCGCGGATGTGCGGCGTGCCCAGCACCAGTTCCACCGCCGCCACGCGGCGCTGGGTGGTGCCCGGCACCAGGCGCTGGCCGACCAGCGCCAGGAGGTTCTGCGACAGGTCGGCCAGCACCTGCGGGCGGGCCTCGTCGGGGAAGAAGCGGGCGATGCGCTCGATGGCGTGGCGGGCGCTGGTGCCGTGCAGGGTGGCCATGCACAGGTGGCCGGTCTCGGCGTAGTGCAGGGCGTGCTGCATGGTCGCGGCGTCGCGGATTTCGCCGAGCATGATCACGTCCGGCGCCTCGCGCAGCACGTTGCGCAGGGCGTCCTCGAAGCTGTGGGTGTCCAGGCCGACTTCGCGCTGGTCGATGATCGAGCGCTGGTGGCTGTGGAGGAACTCGATGGGGTCCTCGATGCAGACGATGTGCCCCGAGCGGTGGCGGTTGCGGAAGTCGAGCATCGCCGCCAGGGTGGTGGACTTGCCGGCGCCGGCCGCGCCCACCACCAGGATCAGGCCGCGGTCCTGCACCGCCAGCTTCTCCAGGATCGACGGCAGGCCGAGGCTGGCGGCGTCGGGGATGACCTGCCTGATCAGCCGCACCACCATGGCCACCTCGCCGCGCTGCAGGTAGACGTTGACGCGGAAGCGTCCGCTGCCGGGCACCGCCACCGCCAGGTTCATCTCCAGGTCGCGCTCGAAGTCGGCGATCTGCTGCTGCGACATCAACTGGTAGGCCAACTGCTTGACCTCGCCGCTGCGCAGGCGGCGCTCGCCGGCCGGGCGGCTGACGCCCTCGACCTTGATGTGCGGCGCCGCGCCGACGCTGAAGAACATGTCGGAACCAGCGTGCTGCGCCAGCTGGTGCAGCAGGCTGAAGACGTCGGGCAGGGCGCTGTCGCTGGCATCGCTCATGGGGAATCCTCGCAAGGGCGGGCGCCCGGGGTGGGACGGGCGCATGTTCTCAGCCTAGCCGGCCTGGCGGACGGTGGCCTGTTGGGTGGCGCGCAGCCTAGCGTGCCGGCGGCGCCGATTTCTTGACCTGGGTCGTCCCGGCGATGTCGATGGGGCTGCGCCAGATTGGTCGATTTCCTACGCAATACAAAGCCAAATCCTTCGTTGCTTGCGGACGTGGATGGCTGACTTGCGCGGGCATTTCTCAATGCTTCGTCTTGGTGCTGCCAATGACCGTCGCCATCCCCCATTTGCGGTTAGGCACTCCCCCGTTTTTACCGCTGTCCGTAGCCGGCAGCTTCCCATACTGCCGTGCCGGAAGGCGGCAGGAAGGCCGCCAGGTTCGTGCAGACACGCGACAGGGCTCGATCCCCCGGCGGCCGGCCGGGTCCACCTGTGCGTAGCGCATCCTGGTCCGGGTCTGGATGCGAAAGATACGCAATACCCACTCGACCAACGGAGACAACCCTTTTCCGGCCGCCCGCACCACCGCCGGCGATCCGCGCCATGCCCGGGGCGCCGGCGCCACCTGGAGAACGTATGGGAACTGCAAGCATGAGTACGTTGGCCGATGGCCGTTTCGCCCCGATCGTCGACATCAGTGATTCACTCCTCCGCCAGCGCCTGTTCGACGCGCTGCTCGGCGCCGCCCCGAGGGACGCCCGCCTGGTGCTGGTCTGTGCCCCGGCGGGCTTCGGCAAGACGACCCTGCTGGCGCAGGTCGAGCGGCTGCTGGCCGAGCGGGGCGAGTACACCTTCTGGGTGAACTGCGGCGAGAGCGACTGCCGGCCGGAACTGTTCCTCGAAAGCCTGCTGCAGTGCCTGCACCAGGGCGGGCTGGGCCCGGCGCCGGATGCCGGCCTCGGCGCGCTGCTCGGCCTGCTCGAAGCCTGCCCGCGCAATTGCAACCTGTTCGTCGACCAGTTGGACCTGGCCCTGGACCTCGAAGTCGAGCGGCTGCTGGAGGACCTGGCCCGGCGCCTGCCTTCGGGGTGCCGCCTGCTGCTGGGCAGCCGGCGGCAACCGGCGCTGCCGCTCACGCAACTGCAACTGGCCGGGCTGCTGCGCGTCGTCGAGGCCGACAACCTGCGGTTCACCGAAGAGGAGACGCAGCAACTGCTCGGCGCGCAGCTGGGCGAGACGCGCGCCCGCTACTGGGCGAACTACACCGAGGGCTGGCCCTTCGCCCTGCAACTGCTGCGCCTGCGCTGCAACGGCAACCTCGACGGCCAGGCGCCGCCGGAGACCGACCCGTACGCCTCGCTGGGCGGCATCTTCGATTACCTCGCCGAGGAGGTGTTCGCCAGCCTGCCTGTGGAGCTGAGCGGGTTCCTGCTCGACTGCAGCATCCTGGACAGCGTGGACGTGCCTAGCGCCAATGCCCTGCGCGGGCGCGACGACGCCGAGCGCTGGCTGCGCGAGGCCGCGCGCCTGGCGCCCATCGTGGTGCCCGAGCAACCGCTGCGGGTGCGCCTGCATCCGCTGCTGCGCGAATTCCTCCTCGGCCGCCTGGAAAGCCGCGAGCCGGACCGCTTCGCCCTGCTGCAGGGGCGCGCGGCCGACTTCCATGCCCAGCGCCAGCAGGTGTTCCGCGCCGTCGAGCACGCCTCGCAAGGGGGGCTCTACTACCAGGCCGTGTCGATCATCCTGGAAGCCGGCGCGGTGCGCCTGCTGGTCAGCGAGGGGGCGGCGCGCACGCGGGCGCTGCTCGAACTGTTGCCGCTGACCCTGGTGCGCCGCGAGCCGCGTCTGCGCCTGATGCTCATCTGCCTGCACATGCTCAGCGGCGAGACGCTGCAGGACAGCCTCGACCTGTCGCGGCTGGAGGCCGCCTACGGCGGCGTGACCTCATCGGCGGAAGACGCGGAGACGCGCACCGACCTGCTCTACGTGCGCGCGATGATGCTCATCGGCTGCGTGCAGCGGGCCGGCGACGGCGCCTCCCGCGAGGTGGTGGTGCGGGCCGTGGCCGATGCCCGCGCGCGCTTCTTCGAGGACCCGCGCTACCTGTGCCTGGTGCTGCCGAGCGAAATCATGCTGCTGCTGCGCTACGGCAACATCGACGAGGCGCGCCTGCGCCTGGAGGAGTTCATCGAGGTCAACCGCAGCGAGGGCTTCCGCGAGAACCAGCCCTGGTCGCTGGTCTACCGGGCCCTGAGCGACAGCGCCCAGGCGCGCTTCGACGAGGTGCTGCAGACGGTGACCTTCCTGCTGGCCAAGGACGGGCCGCTGGCCTCGCCACAGGCGCGGGTGCTCTTCCATCTGGTGCATGCGCTGCTCGGCCATGTCCACTACGTGCGTGGCGAGCTGGAGCAGGCGCGGCAGGCGTTCGCGCACTGCGCCTCGCGCCTGGGCAACGCCATGGCCGAGGCCTGGGAGCGCGGCCTGATCGGCGCGGCGCGGGCGGCCTACTTCCTCGGCGATAGCGCCCAGGCCATGGCCAGCCTGGAGGCGGCCTGGGCCGGGCGGGCCCTGGAGTACCCGCTGCGCCGCGCGGTGGCCGCGACCCTCGTGGAGCTGCGCCTGCGCCAGGGCGAGGTGGAGGCCGGCCTGGAACTGGCGCTGGAGATCAACCTGGCGAAGCTCTGGCAGGAGATCCTGGACGGGCGCCCGCTGTTCTGGGCCGAGCTGGTCGCCATCGCCCAGGCCCACTACTGGCTGCAGGCCGCCCAGGGGCAGATGGCGGCGGCGCTGCTGACGGCGGAGGCCTTCGAGCGCCTGGCCCGCGAGCGGCGCAACCGCTCCTGCGTCGGCCGCGCCCTGGCGCTCAAGGCCCACGCGCTGCTGGCCGGCGAACTGCCCGGCCAGCCCACGGCGGTGCTCGACGAGGCGCTGGAATTGCTCGGCCAGGGCGGCGCGGTGCAGAGCTTCATCGAGGCGGGCGCCGAGGTGATCACCCACCTGCGCGAGATGTCGAGGCGCCAGGGCCACGCCCAGGCGCAGTTGATCGCGCGCTGCATCGAACTCTGGGAAAGGCACTTCCGCGCGCGCCTGGATGCCCAGGCCCTGTTCACCCGGCGCGAACTGGATGCGCTGATGGGCCTGGCCGGCGGCCGCACCACCAAGGTCATCGCCCGCGAACTGGGGATTTCCCCGGAGACGGTCAAGCAGCACCTGAAATCGGTCTACGCCAAGCTGGGCGTGCACCGGCGCCGGGAGGCGCTGGCCGTGGCGCGGCGCCGGGCCATCCTGCCCTGAGCCAGGGCGCCGTTCCGGCCTGCCGGAACGGAAACCGGGGGGCGGCCTCGATTCTTCGCCGGGGGATCGGCTGCTTCCCCCAGGTTTCTCCGTGGGCTGCGTCCGCATATCCCGCGCGGCCGAACGCCAGGACGCCATCCAGGCCACTCCCGCCAGCGCCTTAGCGACGGGGGGCAGCGCTCCCCCGATTTACCCGCCACCTTCCCTCATCCCGGGACGGCTCGCGCCGTCCGAGTCTTCGCATACTGCGCCCGGCAGGCAGCGGCGGCACTGCGCCGCGCGGCCAGCCCATGACAACAACAATCCGCGGCCCACGAGGCCGCAGGCTTCGCCAGGCCGTGAGCCGCGACGGCTCAGCCGGCAGGGCGCAGGAGGCGTGCAATGAATCTTCGAAGAACGACCGCGGTACTCCTCGGCCAGGCGGCGCTGCCCCTGGCCTGCGCATTCGCCGCCGAGGGGGCCAGCTACGGCGGGCCGGTGGGCGGCACCGACCTGGGGGCGGCGCTGCTGCCGGCCACCTCCGGTCTGTACGGCGGGCTGGTGCTCGGCTACGCCAGCGGCGACCGCTTCCATGGCAACGACGGCGGGCGCGACCCGGCGCTGGAAGGCCGCATGGCGTCCCAGGTGGCTGCCCTGGGCCTGCTCTACGTCTACCCCGGGCAGGTCTTCGGCGGCACCCTGGCCTCCAGCCTGCAGGGCAGCGTCAACGGCGGGCGCATGGAGCTGAACGGCGAGGCCCAGCACTACCAGGGCTTCGGCGACCTCTACGCGGACCTGCTGATGTGGAGCCGCTACCTGGGCGACGCCGCCCCCGGCCAGCGGCCCACCGGGGCGACGCTCAAGCTGGCGTACTCGATGGTGTTCCCCAGCGGCCGCTACAACACCTCGGACCTCTACACCTCCGGGCGCAACGTCTACTTCTTCGTGCCCAACGCCGCGCTCACCTACCTCGGCGGGCCGAACGCCCTGGGCGAGGGCCTGGAGCTGAGCCTGCACGCCTTCGTCAACGTCGCCTCCCGGAACCGCGCCACCGACTACGAAAGCGGCACCGTGGCCAACCTCAACTTCGCCGTCGGCCAGCGCATTGGCCGCTGGCAGCTGGGCCTGGCCGGCTACCACGCGCGCCAGCTCGACGACGACCGCCAGCACGGCGCGCGCGTCGAGCCGGACGGCCGGCGCTACCGCGCCACCGCGCTGGGGCCGGTGCTGGCCTACGACCTGCCGCGCGCCGCCGGCTCGCTGAAGTTCAAGGCGCTGGCGCCGCTGAGCACGCGTAATTCGCTGGCGGCCAATACCGCCTACGTCGTCTGGTCACGTTCGCTTTGAGGAGAGAGCCCATGGTCCGCAAGGACACCCCTGCGCTGCGCATCGGCATCGATGTCGGCGGCACCAATACCGACGCCGTGCTGATGCGCGGCCGCGAAGTGCTCTGCGCCCTGAAGCGCCCCACCACCGCGGCGGTCGGCGACGGCGTGGCGGCGGCGGTCGACGAACTGCTGCGCGAGGCGGCGGTGGAACCGGCGGCGGTGGCCGCGGTGATGCTGGGCACCACCCAGCTGCTCAACGCCTTCCTCGAACGCCGGCACCTGGCGCGGGTCGCGGTGGTACGCCTGGCCCTGCCGCGCGGCGACGGCGTGCCGCCGCTGCAGGGCTGGCCGGCGGAGCTGTGCGAGGCGATCGATGGGCAGGTCTTCCTGGCCGACGGCGGCGCGCTGTTCAACGGCCGCACCTACAGCGCGCTGGATGTGCGCCAGCTCGAACGGATCGGCGCATCGATCCGCCAGCGGGGCGCCGAGGCGCTGGTGCTGTCCACCACCTTCGCCCCGCTGCGCCCGGACATCGAGCAGGAAGCGGCGGCGGTGCTGCTGAAGGTCCTGGGTGACGCGGTGCACCTGACGCTGTCCTCGGATGTCGGCGGCATCGGCCTGCTGGAACGGGAGAACGCGGCCATCGTCAACGCCAGCCTGCAGCCGCTGGCGCAGCGGGTGGTCGGCGACCTGATGCGGGCCTTCCGCCGCCTGCAACTGAACGCGCCGCTGTTCATCAGCCAGAACGACGGCACCCTGATCACCCCATCGATGGCCACGCGCTTCCCGATCCTCACCTGCGCCGCGGGGCCGACCAACAGCCTGCGCGGCGCGGCCTTCCTCACCGGTGTGGAGGACGCCCTGGTGCTGGACATCGGCGGCACCACCAGCGATATCGGCGCGCTGGTCCAGGGCTTCCCACGGCAGACCGCCGGCCCCCTGGAGCTGGGCGGAGTGCGTTGCAACCTGCGCATGCCCGACACCCTGTCCGTCGCCCTCGGCGGCGGCACCCTGGTGCGCCTGGAAGGTGGCCGGCCGGTGCTCGGCCCCGAGTCCCTGGGCCTGCGCTTGCGCCAGCGGGCCAGGGTATTCGGCGGCGACGCGCTGTGCGCGACCGACATCGCCGTGGCCGCCCACGGCCTGCAGGGCATCGGCGACCCGCGGCGCCTCGCCGATCTCGAACCGGCCCAGGTGGAGCAGGCCATGGCCGCCATCCGCGGGACACTGGAGCACGCCCTGGAACGCATGCGCACCAGCAGCGCGCCCTTGCCGGTGGTGCTGGTGGGTGGCGGCAGCATCCTCCTGCCCATGCACCTGCAGGGCGCCGCGCAGGTGCTGCGCCCGGCCCGCGCGGAGGTGGCCAACGCCATCGGCGCGGCCATCGCCCAGGTCAGCGGGCGTGTCGACCGCTTGTTCCAGATGCACCCGGGCAACCGCGAAAGCGTGCTGCGCCAGGCCCGCCAGGAGGCCATCGATGCCGCCGTGGAGGCTGGCGCCGAGCCCGCCAGCGTCGGCGTCGTGGAACTGAACGAGCTGCCCATGACGCACCTGCGCGCCGGCGCCACCCGCGTGCAGGTCCGCGCCGTCGGCGACCTGGCCCTGGCCGCCACCCATTGACCCCTCCCGAAGAGGACCCGAGCATGCCTTGCTTCGATACCATTTCCAGCCAGGACCTGGCGCGCGGCGCCGTGCTGCTGGGCACCGGCGGCGGGGGCGACCCCCATGTCGGCGAGCTGTTCCTGCGTCGCCAACTGCAGCGTGGCCTGCAGCCGCGCCTGCTGCCACTGGCCGAGCTCGCCGACGAGGCCTTCGTGGTCAGCGTCGCCGGGATAGGCGCGCCCACCGTGCTGGTCGAACACCTGCTCAGCGAGGCCGCCCTGCAGCACCTGCTGCAGCAGGCCGAGGCGTTCTACGCACGGCCGATAGACGCGCTGATCTGCGCCGAGGTCGGCGGCGCCAATGCCATGCTGCCGCTGGCCGCCGCGGCCCTGAGCGGCCTGCCGCTGGTGGATGCCGACGGCATCGGCCGGGCCTTCCCGCACATCGACATGACCACCTTCGGCATCCACGGCTGCAGCGCTTCGCCGGCCCTGTTCAGCGACGACCTGGGCAACCTGGCGCGCCTGAGCGCGGTCGACAACCCGAGCCTGGAACTCATGGTCCGGGCCCTGGCCGCGAGCCTGGGCGGCAGCCTGTACGGCGTGCTCTATCCGCTGAGCGGGGCCCAGGCGAAGCGCTTCGCGGTAGCGGGCAGCATCACCCAGGCCCTGCGCATCGGCCGCCACATCCGCGAGGCGCGCGCCGGCAGCGCCGACCCGGTGGCCGGGCTGGTGCGCTTCCTCGACGGCCTGGAGCCGGGGCGCCGCGCCCGCGAGCTGTTCGACGGCAAGGTCGCCGACGTGCGCCACGAGACCCGCGACGGCTTCCACTGGGGCCAGGTGTTGCTGGAGCCGGCCAGCGGCAGCGGCGAAGCGGTGGTCATCGACATCCAGAACGAGTTCCTCCGCGCCCGCCAGGGCGAGCGCGTGCTGGCGGTGGTGCCCGACCTGCTGTGCCTGCTCGACAGCGAGAGCGCCGAGCCGCTGACCGCCGAGAACCTGCGCTACGGCATGCGCGTGCGCCTGCTGGCCTACGCCGCGCCGCCGTGCCTGCTCAGCGAGGCGGCGCTGGCGGTGGTGGGCCCGGCGCGCTTCGGCCTGGACTCGCCGTGGCGCTCCTTCCTGGCCGATGACCAGGGGAGGGCGCCGGCATGAACGACCTACCTGGCGCGCAGCCCGACGGCGACCCTGCCACCTGCGCCCTGCCACACGGCGAAGGCCTGGGCGCCTGGCGACTCGGCCTGATCCTGATGGGCGCGCTGATCGCCCTGCCGTGCTTCGTCACCGGCGCCGAACTGGCCCACGCCCTGGGCCGGCAGCAGGCGCTGCTGGCCTGCCTGGGCGGCGGCGCGGTGCTCCTGCTGCTGGCGCTGCCCGCCGCCTACGCCGGGGCGCGCTCGCGGCTGAGCACCTACATGCTGATCCTCGACGCCTTCGGCGCCGTGGGCGGGCGCTGCGTCAACCTGGTGCTGTCGCTGGCGCTGCTGGGCTGGTTCGGCGTGGTCGCCGGCCTGTTCGGCCAGGCCATGGCGGCGGCCGCGCCGGCCGTCCTGGCAGGGGTGCCGGCGCAGGGCTGGAGCCTGGCCGGCTGCCTGCTGATGCTGCTCACCAACCTGGTCGGCTTCCGCGCCCTGGACCGGCTGTCGCAACTGGCCACGCCGCTGAAGCTGGGCCTGGTGCTGTGGGCCTGCTGGGTGGCGCTGAAAGGCCACGGCATGCCGCCCGCGGGCGGTGGCGCCGGGGATTACTCGGTGCTGCAGGGCATGTCGCTGGTGGTGGGCGGCGTGGTCATCGGCTGCATCCTGCTGCCGGACATCTGCCGCCACGCCCTGTCGCCCGGCCGCGCGCTGGCGGCGGTGTTCTGCGCCTTCGGCCTGGGCTTCCCGCTGGTGCTGGCGCTGGCCGGGCTGCCCAGCCTGGCCACCGGGGAGCGGCAACTGGTGGCGATCATGCTCGCCCTCGGCCTGGGCCTGCCGGCGATGCTGATCATCCTGCTCTCGGCCTGGTCGACCAACGCCTACAACCTCTACGCGGCGACCCTGGTGTGCGCCAGCGTGGCGCCGCAGGTGCAGCGCCGGCGCCTGGCGCTGTTCACCGGGCTGGTCGGCGCGACATTGGGGCTGGCCGGCCTGGGCGACGCCCTGCAGCATTACCTGGCGCTGCTGGCCGTGGCCCTGCCGCCGGTGGGCGGGGTCTACCTGTGCAACTACTACCTGAATCTGCGGGGCGCCGTGCGCAGCCCTCGCCGCTGGCGGCCGGAAGCCTTCGGCGCCTGGGCCTGCGGGGTAGGGGCGGCGGCATTGCAGGTGCTCTGGCCGTTCACCCTGACCTGGGTGCCGGCGCTGGATTCGCTGCTGCTGGCGGCTGGCTGCTATCTGCTGCTGCGCGCCATCGCCGCGCGCCGCGGAGTGCGGAAGCCGGGCGTGGCCCGGCAAGGCAGCCGGGCGCTGTTGCCCTGAGGCGCGCCCGGTTGGGAGGGATCAGTCTTCGCGGCTGGTGACTTCCACCAGGTGGTAGCCGAACTGGGTCTTCACCGGGCCCTGGACCTGGTTCAGCGGCGCGCTGAACACCACCTGGTCGAACTCGCGGACCATCTGGCCCGGGCGGAAGGAACCCAGGTCGCCGCCGCTGCGGCCGGACGGGCAGGTGGAATGCTCGCGGGCCAGGGCGGCGAAGTCGGCGCCACCTTCGATGGCGGCCTTGAGTTCATTGCACTTGGCTTCGCTGGAAACCAGGATGTGACGGGCGGAAGCGCGGGCCATGGTGATGCTCCTGAAAGGCAGAGGGGAGGGAGGCAGAGACTAGCGCATTTGCCGGTACGGTGCGGAGGGTTTCCGTCGGGGCGATACGCCGGGGCCATGGCCAGACGGCGGATAACGCCAGGCCCGACCATAACGTAGGGCGAATAACCGTTCGCGGTTATCCGCCGATACACCCAGGTTGCCACCAACGCCGAGGTCGGCCCCGGAGTCGTCGGGAATCAAGGCCAGACGGCGGATAACGCCGTAGGCGTTATGCGCCCTACGCCAGACCCGACCATAACGTAGGGCGAATAACCGTTCGCGGTTATCCGCCGATACACCGAGGTCGCAACCAACGCCAAGGTCGGCCCCGGAGGCGCCGGGGACCAAGGCCAGGCGGCGGATAACGCCGTAGGCGTTATGCGCCCTACGGGAAATGGCGCGGGTGAGGCAGACCGTGCCTCAACGCTTGCCGAACACCTCGTCCAGATGCTTGCGATAACGCTCCACATCCGCCTCGATGTTCGGCCGCTTCATCACATCCACACAGAGGAAGGTCGGCAGCGCCTGCATGCCGAGGAACTGGTTGGCCTTGTGGAAGGGGAAGTAGACCGCATCCACGCCCTTGCCCTCGAAGAAGTCGCTGGGGTCGTCGAAGGCCTGCTGCGGGGCGTTCCAGGTCAGCGAGAGCATGTAGCGCTTGCCGTGGATCAGGCCGCCGCTGCCGTACTTCTGCGAGGCGTCGGAGCGGGTGCGGCCGTCGTTGGCGTAGAGGCTGCCGTGGCCGGCGGTGAACACCTCGTCGACGTACTTCTTCACGGTCCAGGGCGCGCCCATCCACCAGCCGGGCATCTGGTAGATCACCACGTCGGCCCAGAGGAATTTCTGCACCTCTTCGTCGATGTCGTAGCCGCCGTCGATGAAGGTTTGCTTCACGTCGAAGCCGGCGTGGTCGAGGTGGGCCAGGGCCGCTTCGTGCAGGGTGGCGTTGTATTGGCCGTTGGAATGGGCGAACTGCTTGCCGCCGTTGAGCAGGAGGATGTTTTGCATGGAAAGGCTCCGAAAGCTGTAAGTGACCGGCAGGATAGCCAGCCCGCGGAAGCGGAAAAACCGGCCGCGCGGCAATTGATTTGTGTTTCTAACTCACGAATCGGCGCCGGGAATTGCTCCAGGTTATGCAATCGGCAGATAGCCCGGCGCGCACGGGTGACTTCGACCCCACGCCAGGGGGCAGCGAAATCCCGCCGGATCGCGCATCATGTCCGGCAGTCCACCAAGGGAGCCTTTCATGCGCGTCTTGCCGTCCGTTCTGCGATGCCTCCTGCCGTCCCTGGCGCTGCTGGCCGGCGCCAGCCATGCCGTGGCGGCCGAGCCGCTGCTCGAAGCCATCAACCTCTACCGCAGCCAGCCGCAGGCCTGCGCCGGCCGGGCCAGCGAGGCGCTGCCGCCGCTGGGGCAGGATTCGCGGCTGGTGCTGGCGCCGGGGGTTTCCGACTGGCAGTCGGCGCTCAAGGCCACCGGCTACCCCATGAGCAGCGCGCGCATGCTCAGCCTCAGCGGGCCGAAGGACGAGCAGGCGGCCATGGCGGCGCTGCAGGAGAGTTTCTGCCAGGTGCTGCTCGACCCGCAGTTCATCGAGGTCGGCGTCAGCCGCCAGGGCAACGACTGGCGCGTGGTGCTGGCGCGGCCGCTGTTGCAGGGCAAGCTGGGCGACTGGCAGGCCGAGGGGCAGAAGCTGTTGCAGGCGGTCAATGCCGCGCGGGGCCAGGCGCGCCAGTGTGGCGGGCAGGGCTTCGCCAAGGCCGCGCCGCTGGGTTGGAACGCGGTGCTGGGCAGCGTGGCCGAGGAGCACAGCCGCTCCATGGCCAACGGCAACTACTTCTCCCACCTGGACCGCGACGGCCGCACCCCCGGCGACCGCGCCGAGCTGGGCGGCTACAGCGCCGGTTCCGTGGGCGAGAACATCGCCGCCGGGCAGGGCACCGCGAACGCCGTGGTGCAGGCCTGGCTGGCCAGCCCCGGGCACTGCGCCAACCTGATGAGCCCGCAGTACCGCGAGCTGGGCGCGGCCTACGCGGTGGACCCGAAGAGCGACGCCGGCATCTACTGGACGGCGATGTTCGGCGCGCCCTGAGCGCGCCTCAGGCGAGGCTGCGCTGCAACTGCTCGATGGTGTCGCCGAGGCTGCCCAGGTACTGGCGGCGCACCTGCTCGACGCTGCCCTGGTCCTGCGGCCAGTGCAGCGCGACGCTGCCCAGCAGGCGTTCGCCGGCGCGCACCGGCAGGGCGATGGCGCGGATCAGGAAGGGCAGGCGCACCGAGTATTCCCAGTGGCCCTCGGTGCGTTCGCCGAAGCCGCGGTGGTGCGCGCGCTCGTGCAGCTGCAGCAGTTCCTCGCCCCGCAGCGCGTGGCGTTCGGCCAGGCTGCGCACGTGCTGCTCGTCCAGCGCCGCCAGGCAGGCCTGGCCCATGGCCGAGTGGAACAGGCTGGCCTTGAGCCCGACGATCATGCGGTTGCTCGGGTAGCGCTTGCGCAGGCGCTCGGGCACCGAGCTTTCCATCACCCGCAGGTCGGCGCCGTCGAAGAACGACAGGTCGGCCACCAGCCCGGTGCGCTCGCTCAGCGCCTTGAGCAGCGGCGCGGCTTCCTCCACCAGGCGCCGGCTCTGGCGCTCGCTGGCGTCGCCGAACAGCCGCCGCGAGCTCAGGCGGTAGCGCCGGTCGCACAGGCCGCGGTACAGCCAGCCCTGCTCCTGCAGGGTGTGCAGCAGGCGCGAGACGGTGGCCTTGGGCAGGGCGGTGAGGTAGTGCAGTTCCTCCAGCCCCAGGGAGCCGTGCTCGCCGAGCAGTTCGACGATCGCCAGGGCGCGCTCCACCGAGCGCACCGTGCTGCCTTCCTCTTTCCCCTGCATCGCCGTTCCCCATGTACCCAATACCGTGGGTAATGGGGAGGCAGGATGCGTGCCATGCCCGAGCGGGCCCCGCGCCTCAGCGTTCATCGAGCAGCGCCGGCGGCCGCCGGGCGACCCAGCGCGTCCGTTGTTCATGGGCGTGGGCCAGTTGCAGCACGGCCAGGTCCGCCTGCGCCGGGCCGAGGATCTGCACGCCCATGGGCAGCCCGGCGGGGTTGAAGCCCACCGGCACGTTCATCGCCGGTAGCCCGGCGAGGGTGGCGCCGATCACCACTTCCATCCAGCGGTGGTAGGTGTCCATCGGGCGGCCGGCGATGGCATCCGGCCATGCCAGTTGTGCATCGAAAGGGAACACCTGGGCACTGGGCAGGAGCAGGTAGTCGTAACGCTCGAACAGCTTCTGCAGGGCGCGGTACCAGTCGCTGCGGTCCAGCGAGGCCTGGTAGACGTCGGCGGCGCCCAGGCCCAGGCCCGACTCCACTTCCCAGATCGCCTCCGGCTTGAGCTGCCGGCGCAGCGCCGGCTCGGCGTAGGCCTGGGCCAGGCTGCCGGCCACCAGCCACTGGCGGTGCACCAGCCAGCAGCGCCACAGGCGCGCCATGTCGTAGTCCGGGCGGCATGGCTCGACCTCGGCGCCCAGGGCGCGGAAGTCCGCCAGGCCCGCCTCGCACAGCGCGAGCAGGCCCGGCTCGGTGGCCAGGTAGCCGTCGAAGTCGCCCAGCCAGCCGATGCGCGCGCCGCGGAAGTCGCGCTCCAGCGGCCCGGCGAGGTCGTCGCTGCCACGCAGCGAAAGCGGCGCGCCGGGCGCGTGGCCGGCCTGGGTGCGCAGCAGCGCGGCGACGTCGGCCACGCTGCGGCCCATGGGCCCTTCGCTGGCCAGTTGCTGGACGAACAGTTCATTGGACGGGCCGAAGGGCACGCGGCCCTGGGACGGGCGCAGGCCGTAGATGTTGTTGAACGCCGCCGGGTTGCGCAGCGAGCCCATCATGTCGCTGCCGTCGGCCACCGGCAGCATGCGCAGGGCCAGGGCCACCGCGGCGCCGCCGCTGCTGCCGCCGGCCGTCAGGCGCGGCTCGTAGGCGTTGCCGGTGATGCCGAACACGGCGTTGTAGGTGTGCGAGCCCAGGCCGAACTCGGGCACGTTGCTGCGCCCGACGAAGATCGCCCCGGCCTTGCGCGCGCGCTCCACCACGTAGGCGTCGTGCCCGGTCACCTGCCTGGCGAACAGCGGCGAGCCCATGCTGGTGACCAGCCCGGCGCAGGCCGCCAGGTCCTTCGGCGCCTGGGGCATGCCGTGCAGCCAGCCGAGCCAGCGGCCCTGGGCGAGCAGGCGGTCGTGCTCGTCGGCCTCGCGCAGCAGTTCGTCTTCAGGGCGCAGCGAAACCAGCGCGTTGACCCGCGGGTTGTAGCGTTCGATCTGTTCCAGGTAGGCCTGCATCACCTCGCGGCAACTGAGCTGGCGGTTGCGGATCGCCTCCGACAGCGGCAGCGCGTCGAGGGCGACGATGTCCTGTTGCAGCGGGGTGGCGTAGGGCGCGGTCATGGCGGTCATTCACAGGCTCCGGGCAGTGGCGGAAAGGGTAGCGCGGGCGCGGCGCCGGGCCAGGGCCTCGGGCGCGCCTTCGCGGAGGAAGGCCAGGGCGAACAGGCCGATCAGCGAGGCCGCCAGCACGTACCAGGCCGGCGCCACCGGGGTGCCGCCGACCTTTGTCAGCCAGGCGACGATGAACGGGGCGAAGCCGCCGAACAGCATCACCGCCACGTTGTAGGCCAGGGCCAGGCCGGTGGAGCGCACGCGGGTGGGGAACTGCTCGGCCACGGCGGTGGGCGCCGGGCCGTAGCTGATGCCGATCAGGCTGCACAGCACCAGCTGCATCACCAGCAGGTTGCCGATGCTCGGCGCGCCGGCCACCCAGGCGAACAGCGGGTAGACCAGCAGGGTGAAGCCGAGCATGCCGGCGAACAGCACCGGGCGCCGGCCGTAGCGGTCGGAGAGGGCGCCGGCGACGGGGATGATCACGGTCATCAGCGCCACCGCCAGCATCTGCACCATGAACACCTGGTCCAGCGGCAGGCCGAGTTGGGTGTGGGCGAAGGTCGGCATGTTCACCAGCACCACGTAGAAGGCCACGGTGCCGTTGATGGTCGAGCCCATGGTCACCAGCACCGCGCGGCGGTGCTCGCGCAGCACCTGGCGCAGGCCCACGGGTTTTTCCTGGCTGCTGGCGCGGACGAAGTCCTCGGTCTCTTCCATGTGCCGGCGCATCCACAGGCCCACCGGGCCGATCAGCAGGCCGAGCAGGAAGGGCACGCGCCAGCCCCAGGCGTCCAGCGCCTCGGGCGACAGGTTGTGGGTGACCAGCGCGCCCATGCCGGCGCCGGCGAACACCGCCAGGCACTGGCCGAACAACTGCCAGGCGCCGTACAGGCCGCGGCGGTTGGCCGGCGCCGACTCCACCAGGAAGGCCGTTGCGCTGGCGTATTCGCCGCCGGTGGCGAAGCCCTGCAGCATGCGCGCGACGACGATCAGCGCCGGCGCGCCGACGCCGATGGCGGCGTAGTCCGGGGCGAAGGCGATCAGCGCGATGGCCAGGGTCATCAGCGCGATGATCAGCTGCATGGCCGCCTTGCGGCCCTTGCGGTCGGCGTACATGCCCAGCAGCACGCCGCCCACCGGGCGCATGAAGAAGCCCACGCCGAAGGTGGCCAGGGCCATCAGCAGCGAGGCGTAGGCGCTTTCGGCGGGGAAGAACAGCCGGGCGATCAGGCTGGAGAGGAAGCCATAGACGATGAAGTCGTACCACTCGAGGGCGTTGCCGATCACGGCGGCCGCCACCTGGTGGTTGCGCGACACGGCGCGGGAGGAGGTCTGCATCACGGGGTGCTCCAGAAAGGGGGAGGGCAGCTCGATAAGGCGCTCAGGGGCGCAGCCAGCGCTCGGCCAGCGCCGCCCAGTAGGCGGCGCCGCGCACCAGGATGGCGTCGTTGAAGTCGTAGGCCGGGTTGTGCACCATCGCCCCGGCGCCGTTGCCGATGAACAGGTAGCTGCCGGGGCAGCGCTGGAGCATCCAGCCGAAGTCCTCGCTGCCCATCACCGTGGGTGCCTCGCGCACTTCGTCGGCGCCCACCAGTTCGAGGCCGACCTCGCGGGCGAAGGCGGTTTCCGCCGCCGTGTTGACCAGCACCGGGTAGGCCGGGCGGTGCTCGACCTGCGCCGTGCAGCCGTAGCTTTGCGCCTGGCTGTGGATGATCGCCTTGACGCGCTCCAGCACCTGTTCGCGCACCTTGGCGTCGAGCGCGCGCAGGCTCAGGCGCAGCAATGCCTGCTGCGGGATGACGTTGGCCGCCTCGCCGGCCTGCAGCGCGCCCACGGTGACCACCGCGGCTTGCTGCGGGTCGACGTTGCGCCCCACCACGGTCTGCAATGCCATCACCACGCTCGCCGCCGCCACCAGCGGGTCGACGCTCAGGTGCGGCATCGAGCCGTGGCCGCCGACGCCTTCGATGCGCACTTCCAGCAGGTCCTGGGAGGCCATCATCGGCCCGCTGCGGAAGCACAGGTGGCCGGCTTCCAGCCCCGGCATGTTGTGCATGCCGAACAGCGCGTCGCAGGGGAAGCGCTGCAGCAGGTCGTCCTCCAGCATGGCCAGGGCGCCGCCCTGGCCTTCCTCGGCGGGCTGGAAGATCAGCGTCAGGCTGCCCTGGAAGTTGCGCGTGGCGGCCAGGTAGCGCGCCGCGCCGAGCAGCATCGTGGTATGGCCGTCGTGGCCGCAGGCGTGCATGCGCCCGCTGTGGCAACTGCTGTAGGGCAGGCCGGTGGCCTCCTCGATGGGCAGCGCGTCCATGTCGGCGCGCAGGCCCAGGCGCCGCGGCGAGTCGCCGTTGCGCAACACGCCGACCACGCCGGTGCGGCCGACGCCGCGGTGCACCTCGTAGCCCCACTGGCCGAGCAGGTCGGCCACCAGGTCAGCGGTGCGGCGTTCTTCGAAGCCCAGTTCGGGGTGGGCGTGGATGTCCTGGCGCAGGGCCTTGAGTTCGTCGGCGCTGTCGTTCAGCCAGGCGAGGATGTGAGCGTGGAGGGGCATGTGGGGCTCTCCCGGGGTAGCCGGACTGGAGTCCGGTCTTGTTGGCGGTTGCCGGCGGCGGGGCCGCCGGCTCGGATGGCTACCAGCAAAGCGCGGGCGCCGTGAGGGGGCAATGCGCGTTGGTTCCACCCTGTGGAACCGCGCGCGCTCAGAAGTGGTAGTAGATGCCGATGGCCACGCTGGACGGGTCGTCGCCGGCCTGCTCCACGGGGATGCCGGCATAGCTCACGGCGGCCTGGCGCTGGTTGTCGATCAGCGCCACGCGGCCATACAGCGCCAGGTTCGGGCGCAGGAAGTGGTCGTAGCCGAGCATCACCCCGGTGGCGTCCTGCTCGCCGCTGTCGACGTTGCGCCGGGTGGCCACCAGCCGCGCCAGGTCGCGCTCGCCCACCGGCAGCATGAAGCCGAGGGTCCAGGCGGTCATGCTCGGGGTGCCGTGGTAGTCCACGTCCTGGCGCTGCCAGGTGAGGTTGGAGGAGAAGGGGCCGAAGTCGTAGAAGGCCGAGGCGCTCTTGAACACGTTGTGCGTCTGCCGGCTGCGCCCGCCGTCGTCCCACGGGTCGCTCAGGTAGTCGTTGTAGGAGCCGAGCAGGATCAGCCGGCTGTCGCGGTACTGCAGGCTCACGCCCTTGCCGCGCACCGTGCGCCCGGAACTGGCGGCGTCGTCGAAGCCGAAGCTCATGGCGCTGCCGAGGCTGAAGCCGTGGTAGCTCGGCGTGGTGTAGGCGAGGGTGTGCTTGGGCCGCACGTCCAGGTAGTAGGCGCCCTTGCCGCGCGGCGGCAGGGTGAGGAAGGTGTAGGGCGAGCCGTACACGGCGAGGAAGGGGTCGGCGTAGGTCGGCGTGCTCATGTTGTAGGTCTTGCCGAACTCCAGCTTGCCGTAGTGGCGCGTGCGCAGCGCCACCAGCGCCAGGCGCAGCGCGCCGACCTGCTTCCAGTGCTGCTCCAGGGCCTGGCCGTTGAGGTTGAAGCCTTCCTCGACGTCGGCCTCCAGCACGGTGTCCTCGTCCAGCGCCTTGCGCAGGTACAGGCCCAGCTTGTTGGTCCAGGCGCCGCCGCCTTCCAGGCGCCAGCCGGAGTGGTGGTCGGAGTCGTGGTAGTCGCTGAAGACGTCGAGGGTCCCGTAGACCCTGGCCTTGTCGTCGAAACCCTTGTCGATGTTGTAGTAGCCGAAGCCCGAGGCGATGCGGCCGATGCCGGGGAAGCCCTCGGCCTGGGCCGCGAAGGGGGCGGCCAGCAGGGCGGCGAGGAGGAACGGGGAAGGTTTGCGGTGGTGAGCTTGGGTGTGCACGGCGCGGATTCCTGGTTGTGGTTGTTGTAGGCAGGTACCGGGGCGGCTGCGGGGCCGCCGTCGCCTTTCCAGCAGAATCCGGACGGGGCCGGCGCGGCAATGCACAGCGGTTCCATGGCGCGGAACCGCTGGCAGGCTGGGTCAAACGTTACGCTCAGGTTAACGATCGTGCGCCGCGCTTGATTGATGCAGCGGGCGGCGGGTCCCTAAGGTGCGTCCACGACAGCAGCGTTCGTGGAGGTTCCGATGATCCAGACATCCCCCCCGCCCCAGTGGTCGCGGCGGCGCGCCGAGAAAGCACGACGCCTCGAACGGGTGCGCCACCTGGCCGACGGCGCGGTGCTGCCGCGCGAGCACCTGGTGCGCGCCCTGGAGGCGCTGATCGCCCCGGGCGACCGTGTGGTGCTGGAGGGCAATAACCAGAAGCAGGCCGACTTCCTCTCGCGCAGCCTGGCCCGGGTGGACCCGGGCAAGGTCCACGACCTGCACATGATCATGCCCAGCGTCGGCCGCCCCGAGCACCTGGACCTGTTCGAGCTGGGCATCGCGCGCAAGCTCGACTTCTCCTTCTCCGGCCCGCAGAGCCTGCGCATCGGCCAGTTGCTGGAGGACGGGCTGCTGGAGATCGGCGCCATCCACACCTACATCGAGCTGTACTCGCGCCTGGTGGTGGACCTGATCCCCAACGTCGCCCTGGTGGCCGGCTTCATCGCCGACCGCGAAGGCAACCTCTACACCGGCCCCAGCACCGAGGACACCCCGGCGCTGGTGGAGCCCACCGCCTTCAGCGACGGCATCGTCATCGCCCAGGTCAACCGCATCGTCGACGATCCGCGCGACCTGCCGCGGGTGGACATCCCGGCCAGCTGGATCGACTTCGTGGTGGAGGCCGACCGGCCGTTCTACATCGAGCCGCTGTTCACCCGCGACCCGCGCCACATCAAGCCGGTGCACGTGCTGATGGCGATGATGGCGATCCGCGGCATCTACGAGCGGCACAACGTGCAGTCGCTGAACCACGGCATCGGCTTCAACACCGCGGCCATCGAGCTGATCCTGCCGACCTACGGCGAGTCCCTGGGGCTGAAGGGCAGGATCTGCCGGCACTGGACGCTCAACCCGCACCCGACGCTGATCCCGGCCATCGAGAGTGGCTGGGTGGAAAGCGTGCACTGCTTCGGCACCGAGCTGGGCATGGAGCGCTACATCGCCCAGCGCCCGGACGTGTTCTTCACCGGCCGCGACGGCTCGCTGCGCTCCAACCGCATGTTCTGCCAGTTGGCCGGGCAGTACGCGGTGGACCTGTTCATCGGTGCCACCCTGCAGGTGGACGGCGACGGCCATTCCTCCACCGTCACCCGCGGCCGCCTGGCCGGCTTCGGCGGCGCCCCGAACATGGGCCACGACCCGCGCGGCCGGCGGCATTCCACTCCGGCCTGGCTGGACATGCGGCCCGAGCCCGAAGCCCTGCTGGAACGCGGCAAGAAGCTGGTGGTGCAGATGGTCGAGACCTTCCAGGACGGCGGCAAACCCACCTTCGTCGAGCAGCTGGACGCGGTGGACGTGGCGCGCAAGGCGAACATGCCACTGGCGCCGGTGATGATCTACGGCGACGACGTCACCCACGTGCTCACCGAGGAAGGCATCGCCTACCTGTACAAGGCGCGCTCGCTGGAGGAGCGCCGGGCGATGATCGCCGCGGTGGCCGGCATCAGCCCCATCGGCCTGCGCCACGACCCGCAGGACACCGAGCGCATGCGCCGCGAAGGGCTGATCGCGCTGCCCGAGGACCTGGGCATCCGCCGCGCCGACGCCAGCCGCGAACTGCTTGCGGCCAAGAGCATCGCCGAACTGGTCGACTGGTCCGGGGGCCTGTACGAGCCGCCGGCGCGCTTCAGGAGCTGGTGATGGCCCAGGCATACGAACTCGAACCCCGCGCCGGCCTGGGCGAGCGCCTGGCCGACCTGGCGGTGGACGCGCTGATCGACGAAGCCGAGCTGTCGCCCAAGCCGGCGCTGGTGGACCGTCGCGGCAGCGGCGCCCACAGCGACCTGCACCTGGGCCTGATGCAGGCCTCGGCGCTGAGCCTGTGGCCGTGCTTCCAGGCCATGGCCGAGGCCGCGCAAGCCCATGGCGAAATCGGCCTGCCGCTGCGCGAAACCCTCGGTCGCCTCGGCCGCGAAGGCGAGGCGGATATGCTGCGCACCACGGCGGGGGTGAATACCCATCGCGGCGCCATCTGGGCCCTGGGCCTGCTGAGCGCCGCCGCCGCGCTCGACACTTCACGGCTGGCGGCCGAAGCGGTGGCCGCCCGCGCCGGGCGCATCGCCGTGCTCGTCGACCGCGCGCAACCGCAACTGCCCAGCCATGGCGCCAGGGTGCGCCAGCGCTACGGCGTCGGCGGCGCCCGCGAGGAAGCGCAACTGGGCTTCCCCCGCGTGGTGCTGCATGGCCTGCCGCAACTAAGGCTGAGCCGCGCGGCCGGCGCCGGCGAGCAGAACGCCCGGCTCGACGCGCTGCTGGCGATCATGGCCGTGCTCGACGATACCTGCGTGCTGCACCGCGCCGGCAGCGCCGGCCTGCAAGCCATGCAGGGCGGCGCGCGGGCGGTGCTCGATGCCGGCGGCAGCGCCAGCCTGGCCGGGCGTCGCCAACTGCGCGAGCTGGACCGCGCGCTATTGGCGCTCAACGCATCCCCCGGCGGCGCCGCCGACCTGCTCGCCGCCTGTCTCTTTCTGGATCGCCTGCCCGCCGCGCTCGGCGGGTGGGCCGGGAGCCTCTGACCATGGAAACCCTGTCCTTCGAATACCCCGCCACTTCGTCGGTGCGCGGCCGCGCCCTGGTGGGCTGCGTCGGTTCCGGCGACCTGGAGGTGCTGCTGCAACCGGCCGCGGCCGGCGCCCTGAAGATCGAGGTGGTGACCTCGGTGAACGGCAGCGCGCCGCGCTGGCAGCAACTCTTCGAGCGGCTGTTCGCCGCCGTGCCGGCGCCGGCCGCGCAAATCTGCATCCACGATTTCGGCGCCACCCCCGGCGTGGTGCGCCTGCGCCTGGAACAGGCACTGGAGGAGGCCGGCCATGAGTGACGTCGCCCAACTGCTGGCCCTGCGCAGCTTCACCGAACTCTCCGCCCGCCAGCGCGCCCGCGAACTGCTGGACGCCGGCACTTTCCGCGAACTCATCGACCCCTTCGCCCGCGTGCAGTCGCCCTGGCTGGAAGGGCAGGGCATCGTGCCCCAGGCCGACGACGGCGTGGTCATCGCCCGCGGCACCCTGGACGGCCAGCCGGCGGTGGTGGCCGCCATCGAAGGCGCCTTCCAGGGCGGCAGCATGGGCGAGGTCAGCGGCGCGAAGATCGCCGGCGCCCTGGAACTGGCCGCCGAGGACAACCGCAAGGGCATTCCCACCCGCGCGCTGCTGTTGCTGGAAACCGGCGGCGTGCGCTTGCAGGAAGCCAACCTGGGGCTGGCGGCCATCGCCGAAATCCAGGCGGCCATCGTCGACCTGCAGCAGTACCAGCCGGTGGTGGCGCTGGTCGCAGGCCCGGTCGGCTGCTTTGGCGGCATGTCCATCGCCGCCGGGCTGTGCAGCTACGTGCTGGTTACCCGCGAGGCGCGCCTGGGGCTCAACGGCCCGCAGGTGATCGAGCAGGAAGCCGGCATCGAGGAATACGACTCCCGCGACCGTCCGTTCATCTGGAGCCTCACCGGCGGCGAGCAACGCACCGCCAGCGGCCTGGCCGATGCCTGCCTGGCCGATGACCTGGGGACCCTGCATCAGGCGGTGCGCGACTACTTCGCCAAGGGCCTGCCGGCGCACCCGCGCAGCCGCCGCGCGCGGGACTTCCTGGCGCGCCTGGAAAGCCTCGATACGAGCGAGCAGATCGACGCCGCCGGCGTGCGCCGCCTCTACGCCGGCCTGAACCAAGGAGACGCGCAATGAGCCAAGCACCTTCTTCCCGCGGCCTGGCCTGGTTCCAGGCGCTGGCCGGCGAACAGCCCGCGCGGGCGCAGGACGGCGCCTCGCTGCGGGTGGCCGACGCCGAGCTGGACGGCCAGCCGCTGCGCTACCTGGCGGTGATTGCCGATGCGCAGAATCCCTTCCCCCGCGCCCGCAACGGCGAGGTCGGCCTGCTCGAAGGCTGGCGCCTGGCAGCGGCGGTGGACGAGGCCATCGAGGCCGACCGCGATGCGCCGCGCAAGCGCGCCCTGGTGGCGATAGTCGATGTGCCCAGCCAGGCCTACGGCCGCCGCGAGGAAGCCCTGGGCATCCACCAGGCGCTGGCGGCGGCGGTGGACGCCTATGCCCGCGCCCGGCTCGCCGGCCACCCGGTGATCGGCCTGCTGGTGGGCAAGGCCATGTCCGGCGCCTTCCTCGCCCACGGCTACCAGGCCAACCGCCTGATCGCCCTGCGCGACGCCGGAGTGATGGTCCACGCCATGGGCAAGGCCGCCGCCGCGCGCATCACCCTGCGCAGCGTCGAGGAACTGGAACGCCTGGCCGCCACGGTGCCGCCGATGGCCTACGACATCGACAGCTACGCCTCGCTCGGCCTGCTGTGGGACAGCCTGGAAGTGCCGTCCATAGACGCGCCCGGCGAAGCGGACGTGGCCCAGGTGCAAGCCAGCCTGCGCCGCGCCCTGGACGATATCGCCGGTGCCCCGCGCGACCTTCGCGGCCGCCTCGGCGCAGCCAACCGCGCGGCCTCCAGCCGCGTGCGCGAACTGCTGCGCGAGCAGTGGTGAGAACTCAGGAGCGGGCCATGGCCATCGTCGACAGCTCACAGCGGGGCTCGCGCCGGGACTGGCCCGCTCCTGACCTTTTCCGCGCCCACGACCTGCTCTGGGGCATGGGCGCCGAACACTTGCCGGAGGATGCTCCGGCCTGGGCGGGCGAAGTGCTGGCAGCCGGTTGGCCGGTTGTCGTGCGCCGCGCGCCGGCACGGGATGGCTGGGTGGCCGTCGGCCTGCGCGGGCGGAGCCGCGAGCAGCGCTGGGCGGGTTGGCTGCTGGTAGCCGCGGTGCAGCGTTGCTCCATGCCCGAAGCGTTGCGCCAGGTCGCGCCGCAACGCGAGCTGCCCACCTGGCAGGCCCTGCGCCAAGTGCGCGAAGTGCTGGACGCCAGCGGCCTGGCCTGGGGCATCACCGGCGGCGCCGGCTTCGAACTGGCCACCGGCGTGCCGGTGCTGCACGACGCCAGCGACCTCGACCTGCTGCTGCGCACTCCGCAGCCGTTTTCCCGCGATGCGGCCCGCGCGCTGCTCGCCGAACTGAACCAGGCCGCCTGCCGCATCGACCTGCAACTGCAGACCCCCGCCGGTGGCCTGGCCCTGGCCGAATGGGCCGGGGAGGGCGCCCGCGTCATGGTCAAGGGCGACCAGGCGCCGGTTCTGCTGGCCGATCCCTGGGCGCGTGCCGAGGTGGCCGCATGAGCAGCTTCTTCGCCTTCCCCGGCCAGGGCGCGCAGTATCCCGGCATGCTCTCGGCGCTGCCCGGCGAGCCGGAAGTGCGCACCTGCCTGGAAGAGGCGGCGGACGTGCTCGGCCAGTCCATGGCCAGCCTGGAAAGCGCCGAGGCCCTGGCCTCTACCCGCGCCGTGCAGCTGTGCCTGTTGATCGCCGGTGTCGCCGCGGCACGCCTGCTCGGCGCACGCGGGCATCGGCCGGCGATGGTGGCCGGGCTGTCCATCGGCGCCTATCCGGCCGCCGTGGTCGCGGGTGCCCTGGCCTATGCCGACGCCCTGCGCCTGGTCGCCCTGCGCGGCGAGCTGATGCAGCGGGCCTGGCCCAGCGGCTACGGCATGAGCGCCATCCTCGGCCTGGAGCAGGCGCAGCTGGAACCGCTGCTGGCCCAGGTGCACAGCGCCGAGCGCCCGGTCTACCTGGCCAATATCAACGCCGAACGGCAACTGGTGGTGGCCGGCAGCGACGAGGCCCTGCAAGCCATCGCCGAACTGGCCCGCGCCCAGGGCGCCAGCGCGGCGAAGCGCCTGGCTGTCAGCGTGCCCTCGCACTGCGAACTGCTGGCCGAACCCGCCGCGCGCCTGGCCGAAGCCTTCGCCGGCGTGCAACTGAAGCGCCCGCGGCTGCGCTACCTGAGCAGCAGCACGGCGCGCCTGGTCATGGAGCCGGCGGCCCTGGCCGCCGACCTGGCCGGGAACATGGCGCGCCGCGTGGAGTGGCGCGCCACCCTGCGCAGCGCCTACGAGCGCGGCGCCCGCCTGCACCTGGAGCTGCCGCCCGGGCGCATACTCAGCGGCCTGGCCAAGCCCTGCTTCGGCGCCGCCGCCATCGCCTTCGACGGTGCCCGCGCGGACACCCTGGACGCGCTGCTGCGCGAGGAGGAACGCCGCGACCCCTGAGCCGGTCCCAACACCCCCAACCCCAACGACCAACCGAGGACAACAACAATGATCATCTACGGTGTCGCTTTACTGTCTGCCTGCACGCTCGCCGGCGTGATCCTGGGCGATTTGCTGGGCGTGCTGCTCGGCGTGCAATCCAACGTCGGCGGCGTCGGCATCGCCATGCTGCTGCTGATCTTCGCCCGCCTGGCGATGCACAAGCGCGGCGGGCTGAGCAAGGAATGCGAGTTCGGCGTGGGCTTCTGGGGCGCCATGTACATTCCCGTGGTAGTCGCCATGGCCGCGCAGCAGAACGTGGTCACCGCCCTGCACGGCGGCCCGGTGGCGCTGCTCGCGGCGATCGGCTCGGTGCTGGTGTGCGGCGCGACCATCGCGCTGATCAGCCGTACCCACCGCGGCGAGCCGCTGCCGCGCGAGGACCGCGCCGAAGACCTGGGCGCCGCCCCGGTGGGAGGGCGCTGAGATGTGGCAGATCGTCGAGAACGCGCTCATCCATAACGGCCTGGTTACCGCCTTCGCGGTGGTGGGCGTGATCATGTGGGTGTCGGTGCTGATTTCCCGCCACCTGACCTTCGGCCGCGTCCACGGCTCGGCCATCGCCATCCTCATCGGCCTGGTGCTGGCCTGGGTCGGCGGCACCCTCAGCGGCGGGCAGAAGGGCCTGGCCGACCTCTCGCTGTTCTCCGGCATCGGCCTGATGGGCGGGGCCATGCTGCGCGACTTCGCCATCGTCGCCACGGCCTTCGAGGTGCAGGCCACCGAGGCGCGCAAGGCCGGGCTGATCGGCGCGGTGTCGCTGCTGCTGGGCACCATCCTGCCGTTCATCGTCGGGGTGATAGTGGCCTGGTCGTTCGGCTACCGCGACGCGGTGAGCATGACCACCATAGGCGCGGGCGCGGTCACCTACATCGTCGGCCCGGTCACCGGCGCGGCGCTGGGCGCCAGCTCCGACGTGATGGCGCTGTCCATCGCCACCGGGCTGATCAAGGCCATCCTGGTGATGGTCTTCACTCCGGTCTCGGCGCGCCTGCTGGGCCTGGACAACCCGCGCTCGGCGATGGTCTTCGGCGGCCTGGCCGGTACCGTCAGCGGCGTCACCGCCGGGCTCGCCGCCACCGACCGCCGGCTGGTGCCCTACGGCGCGCTGACCGCCACCTTCCACACCGGCCTGGGCTGTCTGCTCGGCCCGTCGCTGCTGTACTTCTGCGTGCGCGGCCTGGTGGGTTGAGCTAGTGGCCGGCTGAGAAAAGCGGGCGGGGCGCCTCAGGCCCCCGCCCGCGCCGCTTCCTGCTCGTGGCGCATGCTGTACATGCGGCATTCGGCGAGCAGCGCCAGCAGGTTCGGGTCGCGCTCCTTGGCGCGCAGGAACACCACGCCGATGCGCTGCTGCAGGCGGTAGCGCGCCTGCAGCGGAATCAGCTTCACGCGGTTCTCGTACACCGCCTCGATGCGCTTGGGCAGCAGCGCGTAGCCCACCCCGGAACTGACCATGCTGAGCAGGGTGAAGATGTCGTTCACCTGCATGGCGATGTGCGGCTCGAAGCCGGCCTGGCGGAACACCCGCACGCCGTCCTGGTGGGTGGCGAAGCCCTGGGCGAGGGTGACGAAGGGCGCGTCCTTCAGGCTGGCCAGGTCGATCTCGGCCTGCTCGGCATAGGGCGAATCCACCGGCACGGCGAGGAAGATGTCGTCGGAGAACAGCGGCAGCTGCTCGCAGTCGGGGTCGGCCACGCTCTCGTTGAGCGACACCAGGATGGCGTCCAGCTCCATGTTCTTCAACTGGTAGAACAGGTCGACGTTGGAGCCGAGGATGAGATCGATGTTCAGCTCGCTGCGCCGCAGCTTCAGGCCCATGATCAGTTGCGGCACGGTCTTCACCGTCAGCGAATAGAGCGCGCCGAGCTTGAAGCGCTCGGCGGAGAAGCCGGCGGCCTCGCGGGTCAGGCGCACCGTCTCGTTCACGTCCTGCACCAGCTTCTGCGCGCGTTCCTCCAGCACGAAGGCGCTTTCCAGCGGCGTCAGCGTGCGCCCCTCGTGCTTGAACAGCGGGCAGCGCAGGGCGCTTTCCAGGGAGTGGATGGCGCGGTGCACGCTGACGTTGCTGGTGCCCAGCTCGGCGGCGGCGCGGGCCAGGTTGCCGGTGCGCATGAAGGCCAGGAAGACTTCCAGTTTCTTCAGCGTCAGCTCTTCGTCGATGCGCGGCGTGGGCGCGCTGGCCGTGTCAGCGCGGGCCATGGGGGCCTCGGGCTGCGTGCGGAAGGGGCATGGGGATTCTCGCTTCGTCGATGGCCCGGCCAAGGTAGCGGAGCCGGGCGCGGGCTGCCAGCGCCGTGCCGGTGGTGGTTTGGGGAGGTGTTTGGACAGCGCTGTCTTTTGCTCGCGGGAGGCTGCATGTCGCCGCAGGGCCCCGCAGGCGCGAACCTGTGGGCCGCCATTACCCTGATTTTCGTGCGGTTATTGAGGAAAATATTTCGCCAGCGGGCTGGATTATTACGGGAAATGAAAAATAATATTGCCAGCCCTGCGTCTGGCCATTAGCCCGCGCGGGCAGTAACGTGCGCATCGCCTTTGACCGGGCGTTTTTTTTACCTGCAAAAGATAGCGCTGTCTCAAGGCTGCGCAGGTTTTCCGGGGCAGGGGGAATGGCCGCGCCAGAGCGCTGCGCCGGGCCCTGTTCTACAGTTTTCGTTTGGCCATGCGGCTCGCGCCCCGTTGGGGAGCGGGCCGGGTGGCGCTTTTTCGCTTCATGCTGCCAGGAGGAATAGCCCCCATGATCACCGCCCGCAATCTCGCCCCGGGGCTGGGGCTGCTCGCCCTGCTGGCCGGCGGCGCCCATGGCGACGAGGCTTTTTCCGCCGATTCGAAGTGGGGCCTGGGGGACTGGGGCGGCACCCGCAGCGAGCTGCTGGAGAAGGGCTACGACTTCAAGCTGGACTACGTCGGCGAGGCCGCGGGCAACCTGCACGGCGGCTACAACGACGACAAGACCGCGCGCTACACCGACCAGTGGGCGCTGGGCACCCACCTGGACCTGCAGAAGATCCTCGGCTGGCATGGCGCCGAGTTCCAGCTGACGGTGACCGAGCGCAGCGGCAACAACCTGTCCAACGACCGCATCAGCGACCCGCGCGCCGGCCAGCTCAGCTCGGTGCAGGAAGTCTGGGGCCGCGGCCAGACCTGGCGGCTGACGCAGATGTGGTACAAGCAGACCTTCCTCGACGACGCCCTGGACATCAAGGTCGGCCAGTTCGGCGAGGGCGAGGACTTCAACAGCTTCCCCTGTGATTTCCAGAACCTGGCCTTCTGCGGCTCGCAGGTGGGCAACTGGGTCGGCGGCATCTGGTACAACTGGCCGGTGGCGCAGTGGGCGCTGCGGGTGAAGTACAACTTGAGCCCGGAGTTCTTCGTGCAGGTCGGCGCCTACGAGCAGAACCCTTCGAACCTGGAGACCGGCAACGGCTTCAAGCTCAGCGGCAGCGGCACCAAGGGCGCGATCCTGCCGGTGGAGCTGGTGTGGTCGCCGAAGGTCGGCGGGCTGCCCGGCGAATACCGCCTGGGCTACTACTACAGCACCGCCAAGGCCGACGACGTCTACGAGGATGTCAACGGCCAGCCCCAGGCGCTGACCGGCAACGCCTTCAAGTCCCACGGCAGCAAGCACGGCTGGTGGGTGGTGGCGCAGCAGCAGGTCACCGCGCACGACGGCGACGCTTCGCGCGGCCTGAGCCTGTTCGCCAACTTCACCGT